>NZ_JAUORY010000049.1:0-5242 GCF_030548145.1 Aliiglaciecola sp. 2_MG-2023 | reverse complement strand
GCTTCTCCGTTTGGTTTTGTCACCTATCAGAGTAGCCTAAAAGTTACGCTGATTGGGGAGGCTCAATGAGTATCAAGGCGTTCAAACGGACAAAAAACAGTTGGCTGTTTCACTCCGTTCACATTATAGCCAACATTTTTTTTCCGCTTAACGTGGCGTTAGGCACTTAAAGGAATTTATAAATATGAGGTTCTTATTTGTAGTATTTTTACTTGGACTCTTTGCAGGTTGCTCAACTACTCCAGTCTTAAAAACATCTGATACAGTGCAAATAATAAAGAATGCGGCTGACTCTGCTCCTGATGGAGTTCAGGGCGTTTACACTTTTACTATTCAAGCTACAGGCTCACAACGAGGTGACAATCGAATATTTCTAAACACAGAAATAGACTACAGAGACCAACGAAACATAACTATTGCGTTGTCATTTAACGCTGTTAAAGAATTAATTGCAGCAACACAGCAGTCACCCGAAGATTATTTTAAAGGTAAAACTATTCAAGTTACCGGTGAAGCTAAGAGAGTAAAAATTCACTTCACTACTATGGGAAGACGGACAGGTAAATACTATTACCAAACACATATTAAGGTAACTGATGCTTCACAAATCATGGTTGTATAGACCTGTGCCTAACAATCGCATTAAAATGGACGTCTAACAGTTGGCTGGCGCTCATTCTTCGCTAAGTTTAGCCAACTGTTTTCCGCCATTTATGCGGAGCGTTATGTTTTCTAGAGGGTGTAGATGAATTCTGACGTAAAATATGAAATTGAAAACTCTTGTGCAGGCAAGCCAATAAAATCCTCTATGCACCCTTTTTCCGCTGACTTTTTAGCTGGATGTAAAAAGTTTTCAGAATTGGCTATTACTTCTGAAAAACCCCAAGACGTAACCATTTTTAATACATCTTGTATTATTAACGCTGTAAGTTATTTAGAAGCCAAAATAAATGAAGAAATCTCAATAGCGGTAATTTGTTACGAAGAAAGTGATGCAGAAGGAAAAGCATGGCGAGCTATACAAAATCTACAGAAAAAACTTAACGTACAAGAGAAGTGGGATCTTGTTGCATTAAGAACAAATGGAGCTGAATGGAATAAAGCTGTTGAACCATTTCAATCAATCGAGCTAATAATTTCCCTAAGAAATGAATTGGTCCATTATAAAGGTGCATTCTTAGGTAAAGATGAAGCTCCTAATAAAAAGATAGCAGGCTTAATGAAACAATTGGGGGTTTCAAGTAAAGCCACATGGATAGAAGATGACTGTTCAAGTTGGGTGGCTGATTTGCTTTATTCAAAAAAACTGGCTGAATGGGTTTATCTTAATATCGCTCGGTTTAGTGAGTCTTACTATGAGCTTAGGCATCCGAAAACATAACAAACGCATTAACACTCGCTGCGCTCGCTAGGGACAAAAACACGTAGGCTCCCTGCGCTTCGCTTGGTATTGTAGCCTACGTATTTTTGCCCGTTATGCGGGGGTTATATGACAAGGAGAGTATGTGGAAACTAAAGAGGCTGTAGACTTTATTCGTGAACAAGCACGATTAAATGAAGATGATGGAAATACACATATCAGTAAAAAGGATTTAAACAAGCTTTTAGAGATTACTGAAAAATATTCATCTGACTCGCTAGTTCTGCAAGAATCTAGACATAAAGCACAATTAGAAACAGACCTTGAAGTATTTCGAGCTGTTTTTGTCTATGGACAAGCGGCTTTAAAAACAACAATATTAATTAATGGTGGTGCTGCAATTGCCGTTATGGCGTTTTTGGCGCGGTATGTCGGTGTTGAGAATCAAGTGGCTAATATGCAATTCTTCTTATCTGCATTATTAGTTTTCGGTATTGGGGTTTTATTGGGCGCAGTCACAACAGGCTTTACATACCTTACTCAATCATTCTTTGCGTACCGCAAAGATAAACTAGGTTTAAGTTTTCAAGTTCTTAGTGTAATTTTAGGTTTACTTTCATTTTTAGTTTTTGGTTTGGGTATTTGGTTTTCATATCAAGGGTTTGGGAGTGCATTTGGCATATAACAAACCAATTATTCCGACCTCAACTCGCTGCGCTCTTTTAGTCGGCATATTGGGACGTTAGGTAAAAGGAAATGGGAACCGAAATACTTGCAATCACATACTTAACAACACCATTGATATTTCTAATCAATGTAATGGTATTGTTTAAGCGAAAATTTCCTAATCCTAAAGCAATTATTCTCTTAGCTTTAAACACCATTTTTATTGGTTACTTCCTAGTTAGTGGAGTTATTGATGGTTATTTAATTCAGGCATTCTTAGTCGGTGGCTTTTTGCTTATACCATTTCAACTATTAGGGTTTTTAACCGCAGTGCTGTTTGCTGGTAAATTAGATAGGTTACTAGGTAATATTGATAATGTTACCTAACAAAACAATAAACATCATTCGCTTCGCTCATTGGGACGCAAACTCGCTGGCTCAGCTCATTCTTCGCAAGTATAGCCAACAAGCTTGCGCCCCATATGTTAAGCGTTAGAAGTAAAAGGAGAAATTTAGATAATGAATATCAACGCGACATTGTTCGGTGAATTAATAGTAGTCTTAGCTTTATTTATGGCTGTAATTTGTTACTACTTAGGTCGACGTAAAACAGAAACACCGTTTTTAGTCTCTTTAATAGGTTTTTTTACAGCAATTATTCCGCCAATTGCATTAATCTATTTAATTGTTTTGGTTTTCAAACGTGACCTATCAACGATTCAAAGTAATGGTTAAAGACTTTACTTCTAACAAACAAAAGCACCGGAAAAGTGCTCGCTGGGCTCCGCCCAAATACGCTCGCACTTTCCGTTGTTTCGGAAGTTATGTTTCTATGGTTATTTATAACAAGGAAGTATTAATCATAAATGTTTGATGGATTTTTTAATCGAAACTATATCAAGTTTCTCTTTATAGTTGGCTGGCTTATTTTGCTATGCAGCCTTTGGCTTGATTTGTATTTCACAAATAACATTGGTTTTTTTCCGCGCTCAGGAGCGATTTTATGTGTAGCAGCTTTACTAGCTGAGTTTAGGTTGGCAAAAATGGATCGCGGCTTCCTTATTAAAGATTTAAAAAGCGCACTTCAGCATGCTACATTTATTGAAACTGGTCTTTACCAAGAGACAAAATACGACAAATTAGTCAAACTTTTCGCTCATGTATCACTAGTCGCAGGTACAGTAGTTTGGGCGTATGGTGACTTACTCACCTAGAAGAGAAAAAACATAACAAACAAATGTTACTGACCCAAACTCACTGGCTGCGGCTCGTGCCTCGCCAAGTATAGCCAGTAAATTTGTGCAGTAAATTCGAACGTTATGAGGTTAAAGAGAATTAATGTTGTGGCAGTCTAAACCTGCTCTCAACTGGTTATTTTTATTGATGTTTAGCTACCGTAATTCGTTCGTTTTTAAAATGTAGTTGTTTATTATTTTTTAAGTTATTCAACGTATACATCACTCTTAATTTTGTTACTTTATTAACTTATATTGTTGTTTAAATCGTGTGGTACAGCTTGCGGCTACATTTTGTTAAATAATCGGCGTGTCATCTTTCAAAACCATTGAAATCAACATTCCGGTTGTTTTTAAAAAACAAATAGGGTGTTATTAAATGTATAAACTTTTTGGGGTTGTCATATTGTCACCTCATAACAAACAAAAGCACCGGAAAAGCACTCGCTGGGCTTCGCCCAAATACGCTCTCGCTTTCCGCTGTTTTGGAAGTTAGAAGGCGCTAGTTTAAGGTGCATAGTGGTTTTGAAATCGCGAGAAATGCCAACATCATTTCTTTTTTCTTCTAGGTGGTTTTAAACACAAAAAGTTGTTAGTCATTAAAGGTTGTTTGAACTGTTTAGTTGTTTCAGGCTATCTTTAAACAAGGAAATTACAGGGGTTATTATCTGGTGGTTGTATTAGGTAATAGTGTTATTCAACAGACAAAGGATGTTTACCGCATGTTTATTGCGCCGTCTAACAAAGCAAATCAAGTACGCTCCTTCGTCGCCGGACGCAAACTCGCTGGCTGGGGCTCATTCTTCGCCAAGTATAGCCAGCAAGCCTGCGCCGCTTATTTGAAGCGTTAGGCTTCCAATCGACAAATTCACAACCAATAAAAAGGGAAAGTTATGGGAATCACAGAACAAATCTTAGATTATCAACTCAAACACGGAGTTTTTGACAACGCGGCATTTGCAGGAGCAGAGGGGATTGCTAAGCGTGCGGTAGCCGAAGGCTTCGAAACGCTATCTATAAAACAAAAGTCGGTTCTTGAACCATACCTCTCAAATACATGTTCAGGTGTCACTGATCCCGGCGGGCACCATAATGAGTGTAAGGCTGAGTTAGAAGGTGAAGCACTATTAGATGCATATCATCGATGCGATGATACAGAGTGTTTGGTTTGCGAGAGCTGCGATAGTGATGAAGGGTATTATGCCCATCAATGGGACAGAATATCACAAGAATAAAGCCTAACAAGGCCATCATAGGGACATTGTTTACTCCGCGGCGCTTTGGGGTGGCTTCGCCACTTTACCCCAAATCACCACTCCATAAACAATGCCCCATATGGCGGCGTTAGAAGGCATGGAAGAATCTAAATTTTATGGGTGAAGGCTTAGTTGTAATTGTTCCAATATCAATAGTATCGTTAATTTTATTACTTATCTGGTGGAACAAAGGTGGGCTGTCTGTGAAAGTTAAGCTCATCAGCTTAGCGGCATCTTTATTTGTAGCGGTTATTTTGTATATGTTACTTGATAGTTTTTTTGCGCTCTTGTGGTTGGGTACTCTAGGTTTTTCGTTACCCGTATTAACGAGTTTAGGGATAAATCGTAATGCCATCTAACAAAGCAAATCAAGTACGCTCCTTCGTCGCCGGACGCAAACTCGCTGGCTGGAGCTCATTCTTCGCCAAGTATAGCCAGCAAGCCTGCGCCGCTTATTTGAAACGTTAGTGCTTTAGAGGAAGCCGATGATATTTGAGTTTCAACAAGCGACAAAATCAGATCGAGATTATCTACTAGCACTGCGCAAGTTAACTATGGTTGAGCATTTAGAAAAGTCTGGACAGTTCTTGTCTGATAAAGAGCATGAAATTAGGCTTGATGATAAATATCATTGTTCGTATTTGGTGCATTATAAAAACGCATTAGTCGGTACTCTCAAATATGAGTCAACCGAACTCGAAGTTGAGATAATGCAAATTCAATTA
>NZ_JAUORY010000048.1:0-6706 GCF_030548145.1 Aliiglaciecola sp. 2_MG-2023 | reverse complement strand
ATTTTTGTTTTGTGGTGAAATATATAATACCAAATTTCAAGCACTTACTTCTTTTTACTGTGGGGATTCTTCAGGCTAAAGCCCACTTAATTCACGATTGCTTGATAGTTTTTTACACCGTAAGTTTTCCGCCAATTTCTCTAACTAACATTTTTTGAATATTATCTTTTGGGAATACTATTTAAGGTATACCAAGCTTTGGTATGAAACTCAGATAAGCCCTTGCCTAACACGGTTTTTGATAGATCAATTTCATATACACGTGATGTATGTTCTGCAGGTCTATTTTCATCAACCTTGAAGTTTTCGACCGTTACACGGAAAGACTTGCCGTCTTTACTCCAATTGCTAATTGCTGTTTTCTCAACACGCATCTCTTTTTCTTCTGAACCATAATTAGCGTTTTCTAGGTAGTACCACGAACTAATCACTAAATTGTCAAAAGTGTGGCGTTCAGATTTGCTTATTGGTTTAGTTAAATTAACCTTGAATCCATCGGCTTGCACTTCAATAGAATAAATTGACTGAGGCACAGTTTCTCCATCGTAAACGATGCGCTGTAAGGCATTTAAGTTGCCGCCTTTGGGCCACCATCCTCTGCCTGTTTGCCCAATCCATAAGCTATTATCTAAAGGTGAAAATGTTAACCTCATTGCCCCCGATGCAGTAACCGCCATAAAGGGTAATAATGCTGATTGCTCTACCCCGTTTACCGTTTCAGTATGCACTCTAAAGATGTTTGATTTAGTTTGGTCACCAATGAACATTTGTCCTTTATACGGACCAAAACCGCCGCCTGTTGTATCCCACACAGGACTACCAGGTGAATTCATTGCGCGTCCATGAGGTAACAAACCAACAGGTAAATCGCGCTTACCTTTCATTTCGTCCCATTGAATATCAGGGCTTGTTGGCGTCTTTCCTGGTACATCGACTAAACTCGCCGGATGTCCATAGTAAGCATTTGGCTTTAAAACATGCAGTTTCGAGGTACCTTGGAAATCACCTTGATTATCCGTATAGTACATTTTTCCGTCAGCATTTATTGCTAGTCCCGCAGGGCTTCTCATACCATTGGCGTATGGGATGGTGTTGCCATTGGCATCTACTTTCATTGCCCAACCACGGTAACCTCCTCCCGTTCCCATTGTGCCTTCTGCGCGATAACTACCCGATAAACCATGTCCCAAATTTAAGGTGTAGAAATACTCGTTAGCAGAGGTTTTAATTGGACCATGTAAATACTCATGATAATTAGAACTAAAGGTAAAACTATCCGACAGGTTAACCCTAGATTCGGCCCAACCATCATCATTAACATCGCTTAAACGAGTGAGTCCAGATTTTTCACCTACAACAATCGTATTCTCGCTATCAACAACCACACCTAATGAGTCAAAAATACCTTCAGCAAATTGCTGCCAATTATTGTCTGTAATTTTCCACACACCCGATGTTCTAGTACTAACATAGGCGCTACCTTGCTCAGTAAAAGCGATACCTAATGGTTCAAACAACACTTGTCTTCCAAATTTATCATTTGGCGCTAATGAATTTTCAAGACGATACCCTGCTGGTAAAGATGCACTTTCACTGAAAGCGTCGCTCCAAACAAGGGCTTGTTTTTCATTACTTTGCTTAACGACCTTATCGTTTAATTCATTAAATTTAGGTGCCTTTTTAAAGCTTGCGCTAAACGTGACCAATTGGTTTACACCTTTGGGTAAATGCCAAACCTTGTCAGTCACTTTACCGTGCGATACCTGAATATTTATCAGTGAGGTGTCAGCTAAAGATAAGCGTAAAGCTGACGCTGTTTTTACCTTAAAGTTAGCCTGTATTTGGTTGTCATCAGTAATGTTTATTTGCGCCGATACACTGTTATTTTCAACACGATAATTAAACCAAGGAATTTCGCCTTGTTCCGTATTCACACCAATAAACCCAGCATCGGTTTCGGCCATATACTCGGCAAATTCTTTGTTGTCATTTAAGTTTGCAATCACGCTTTCTTCTGAGGTATCACTTGGTTCTTTAAAGGTAAAATCGACGGCCTTTCCATTTGATAAAATCGGTTGAAATAAGTGGGTGTATGATGTTGTATCCCACTTTACTGCGCCTTCACCAATCTCACTGGCCTTGTCAGCCCGATTCTTTTTCTCGTTTTTTAAAGACAAAAAGCGACCCGACCAAATTAGCTCAACCGCTAAGGTGCGAGGGTCAAAGCTGTAGTTACGTGCATTGGGTAAACCAACATGATATGCGCGACCAGACACTTCAGGCCCAATATTAACGCGAACTAACCTTGGCTTATTGCTAACGAGTTCTGCACTTAAATCTTCTGTTAACACATATGGCTTTTCTGGTGCTTCTTGCCAAATATAAGCGGGACCTTTATCTTTACTTTCGTTCAGCGTTTTTAAGTAACTCAATATTGCAGTGATATCACTATTAGATATTGCTTCCGCGTTGTATGACGGCATGATAGGTAAAAACTGTTTCGTCGAATTATCTGCGTTATTTCTTACTGCTAAGTATAATGCCGACTGTCGAAGTGACTGCATTAGATAGTGATCATCTGCTTTAATTTTAGTTATATGTTGCTCTGCGCTGTCATAAACTCTTATTACTTTCGTATTGTCAGAAAACACACCAAATAAATTTGGCCCCGATTTTACTGCATTCGAATTTTTATCTATCGTATGACACTCTTTACAGCCTTTATCTTGAAAGAGTTCTTTACCGTGTTTTACAAGATTAATCATGGGTTTGCCCGTATTCACTCCTAACGGTATTTCATTTCCAGCTTTTAGGGGTCTCGCAGCGGGTATATGTGAAAAATCTTTAGGCTCGATAACTAAATTTCGAAAAGCAACAGGGGCACTATTCCCAATAAGGAAAATCGGTCCGTGAGATGTTTCATTTAGATATTGAGCATCTTGACTTGGGCCGGTAGCAACTTGGTTTTTATGAATCGGCACACCATTTAATTTTACTGAAATAAACTGCGCATATTCAGTTTTTAACCCATCGTTATCGAAACGAGGTGCCTTAAAATCTATTTCAAGCGTTTGCCATTGTCCGGGTGGTTTTGAAGGATTAGCCTTCGGTTTTACACCATCATATTTAACGTTACGTTCTCGTTCTTCGTCATACCGATGGTCAATCCCTCCCATACTCGTAGGTCTTATTTTTTTGGCTTTATACATATCCGCTATATTGATTCGGTACCGACCAAGAATAGAGATACCTGATCTAGTTTTTGGCGTTATATTAACGTCAACACTAAAATGAAAATCTTTATATTGCTGGTGTGTTTCTAATAAGTTTCCTTTAACAAGTAAATTATCTTTGCCACGATTTAGCAATACTGCGTCGCCTTGAGCCAGGGTAAACCCAAGCATATCTTCTGTTATTGTCGCATCACCTACTTTCTGCCACATAGTATTTGGTTTAAAAGCAATACCATCAAAATTAAAATTTTGGCTACCATCCGCTACCTCAACCTTAGTAGTCGGCCTGTCATCAAAAGCGCCACAGCCATTTAAAAATAACGAGATACTGAATAATCCCAAGCAGAACAAAGGTATTTTAGGTGTCATTTTTTTCATTACTTTCTCTCTACGAAACTCTTTGCTTCGATTATTAAAGTTTTCTTAACCAAATATTTCTGAAGCTAACTTTGGAGCTATGATCTTGTATTTTTATGGCCTCACAACCATGGTGTTCGTAACTTGGCGCGCCGCGAGAAACCGTGCTACCTAATATTTCGCTGTGGTTTTGAATCAATACACCGTTATGAAGAACCGTGATAAACGCAGGTTGGGTTAACTCTTGTTTATTGTTAAATTGAGGTGCGGTATAAATAATGTCGTAACTTTGCCATTCCATCGTCGGTTTACTTGCATTTACCAAAGGAATTGACTGCTTATATATAGCGCCAGCTTGGCCATTGGCATAAGTTTCATTATCGTGGGAGTTGAGTATTTGAACTTCGTATCTCTCTTGAATGAAAATTCCACTATTACCGTCTTTTTGCCCAAATTTGTGTTTTATGGGGCTCGGTATACGCCATTCGATATGTAGTTGAATATCACAGAATTTTTCTTTAGTTCTTATATTTTGAGGTCCTTTGACGCGAGACGGAATTGTCATTACGCCATTTTCAACATCCCAGGTTATAGGCTCCCCCATAAATTTCCCATTGGCCTGCTCCCACGCATTTGTGCTCGTTCCATCAAACAACACAATCGCATCAGAAGGAATATTATTATTCACTTGGACTTTCTTAACGGGTTGCCAAACTTCGGTAAGGCTAGGTGATATTGAATTACTCTCTTTTGCTAATACAGTTATTGAGGTGGCAATTAGAATACTTAGCAAAGTGTACTTTACACGGTTCATTGCTTTTCCTTAGTAAATAAAACACATAGGCGTAGCACAGCGATTAGCTTTGTTTTTGCCCCTCATTAGCTAATACTCTTGTAAAAGGGGTTGCGCCTTATTTAATCGACCAAATTGAGTGTTGTTTCTCGTCACGTAGAAAGTAAAACTTCATAATCATCTTCGAACATCAACGTAGCGCCCGAATAAGCAATTACAATTAATAAACACCCACCTTTTGCATCATTGTTGATATTTCCTTCATTATTTTTTACATAATAAATGGTATCTCATATTTAAAACAAGAAGTTTATTAACATTTAAAAAATATTGATTTACAAAAACAAAGTGAATTTGAAATATTATTTTAAAAATTCATGGCTATTTTTAAAAAATATCGACAATTACACTGTTTTAAATGTGGAACATTATTTATTGTGTAAATTATTAGAAAATAAAATGTTAATTTTTAACACCAAGAACGGGTGTTAAAGATTTTTTTATAGATAGCAAGAATTAACATACTTAAACGAAATTAACTGTTATTAACTACCTTATATTAATGATCGATGAGCCAATATATGAACGATAATTCATTGACCTAATTCATGGAGGGACTAATTCATGGACAGCCACAAACTGTACTATCAATTTCTCGCGTTGAGTTACACTCAGGGAAATAGAATTCGACGAGGTTCAACATGCCACAAGCAGGGAAGCGACAAATCATCCTTTCTAATAATCTTTATTATCATTGTGTATCACACTGTATTCGACGGGTCATTTTGTGTAGCGAAACAAAGAGAAAATAAACTGAAAAGCAACAGCTACGAGCATAATCGCCAGTGGGTATAAGGTAGGTTGTTGTTTTTAATTTATATTGGCAGGCATGAAATTATATAACTGGCAACCCATCGCCATACTCAGTATTAAGTAGACGATGGGGAGTGGCTAAACGGTTTAGCACCATCGATTATAATGATTTATGAGAAGTTACGGCTGCCATATCCGTGGTGTTGCTGTATTTTCCGCCTGTCAAAAAGTCATTCATGTCATTCGCATTGCTACCGTATTGTTCGATGAATGTCATGAATTGTAAATCGTTGCAAGTCACTTTTGTTGCCACATAACGTTTACTCAATCCAGATTTTTTAATGGCCTGTGACATTTTTATCTTACTGCCTTCAGTGGCAACAGCACAAAGATTACTGGTAACGTAATTGTCGGCGGGAACCACAACATTTGAAGCGTTTACGACACCGATTGAGGCAAGGGTTAATGCTGCAGTTGCGATTACTTTAGTTAGTGTGTTCATCATATTTTCCTATTTCCGTTGATTGTTGTAAGTCTTCAAAGTGACTTGACATGACTTTTGCAACGACGATGCCAAAATTAAATACCAATATAAAACAATCACTTATGGTTTTTAGTGAAATTTAAATCCAATTTAGAGAATGAGAAAATTTAAAGAGTGGCTATTTTGACCAAATATTAGTTAATTTAACTTTTATGGCAAAATTACCCAATAATTGGACTTAGTGTTAATTAATGATTAAGTGGGACTTACTGTTAATGAAAAGGAACCAAAATTATCAGTAGGACAAATGACAGCATTAATTTAACTCTTTATACTTCAGTTACCATTTGGTTTATATAAGTTGGTTGATAACAACACCACGAGTACGTTTTAATGCAACACAATATACAACGGGGTTTTACCCTAATTGAACTGATTATTATCATTGTCATTCTAGGGATTCTCTCTGTAGTAGCCGCACCTCGATTTATTGATTTACAAGGTGATGCTGTAACAGCACAAATGACTAGTTTAGAAGGTACTTTAAAATCTGCTAACACGCTCACCTATACTAAAGCGGTTTTATCAAACCAACACAAGTTGGCTCTTGGTTCAGTTTATCTAGGCGACACAACCGTTAGCACGACATTGGGTCACCTTACACCTGTGGGTACTAATGTTGTCAAAGTACTGCAGGGTTCTTATGAAATTATGCTCAATGCTAACGATACTATTACCGCCGATTGGGGAGTGTATGATTTACCCAGTGGCGACACTATTTATTTAGTCCCTAAAGGCTATGCAACCTTTGATAGCTGTAGTTTATTGTACAATGTGGACGCTAGTAATATTGCTGAACCGGTTTTCTATAGCCTGACAACGACTGGTTGCTAGCCATTCAGTTGGCTTGAGATATCTACGGATTTACCTTTGACATGGACTACCTTTGACATGGACAGCCACAAACTAGACTAGAACTAGACTCTTAGGAAAATAGAATCAACTATGCTTTAGTATGATTAATTC
>NZ_JAUORY010000047.1:0-7310 GCF_030548145.1 Aliiglaciecola sp. 2_MG-2023 | reverse complement strand
TAACTAACCATCCATGGTTGTTGAGTAACTGTAAGCCTAGAACATCTAGAAAAAATTACCAAATAATCATGGATGTCATGTTAATTTTGTTAACCACATTTAATTTTCTTTTCGCCAATATGATAAACGTTATTAACGAGGACATATGTACCTGAAATAATTGCTGATGTTGGAATAGATAGTATTGCAAATATTTCATCATTCCATTGGTAAAAGCTAGTATCACCATCAGTCAAGTTCACTAATTTTAATATTTTTCTATCTGTTGATAGCGCACATTGATACTTTTCTGAATGGTCTATTTCAGGCAAAACTACACAACTGGTTAGAATAAGAGCAAGAAATAACATGAATATTTTGTTTAGCATCAAATTCTCATTTTTATAAAAATCATTAAGTAACTTCTTGTTTGCTAACGCCAACTTAAGCGCCCGCTAACAGCTCTTGTGGAATATCCGTCCCAAGTTAATCTGAAAGAATCTGCAGCCTGAGTTGTTCCCCTAAACAATCATGGGTGTCTTGATAATTCCATGGGTGTCTAAATAATTTTACGCCAGTCAAATTCCATTTGCCTCGCGGTTTTCTCTGCCAAATCTAAACTAGCAAATTTTGAAACTAAGTGAAGGGTCATATCAATGCCAGCGGAAATACCACCAGATGTTACCACCTTGCCTTCATCTACCCACCGTTGATTTTCGATAACGGTTAGGTCTGAATATGAGCTCCGAAGATCTTCAATATCTTCCCAGTGAGTGGTTACTTTGAGATTGGATAACAATCCGGCCTCCGCAAGAATAAAGGCTCCGGTACAAACAGACGCTACCGTTTTGGCGCTCTTTGACGTAGTAGAAACCCAATCAATAACCTTCGATTTTAGTAACTCCTGGGTGTGAATGCCGCCAACAACTATCAGTACGTCAATTTCAGGATGATGGCTAAAACAATAATGCGGATTAACCTTAAATCCGCCTCTAGCCTTAACAGTGCGACTTTCCTCGGCTACTAAAAACACGTTAAACAACCCTTCTGGATTAGATAACCTGTTGGCAGTTGAAAACACTTCAAAAGGACCAGAAAAATCTAGTACTTCAGCATCATCGTAAATGTAGATTCCAACATTCAATGCATAATCCCCCATGACTCATTGCCGCCGGTTAAATTGTGTAGAAAGCTCGCTCTGGCTTTTGTTCCGCAAAAAACATGACTACTTTAGAATCAAGTTTAAAGCGCTTGTATGGATTTATAGTTTTTTGTAGTAAACGTCAATTTTGTGCTCAATCGCTTTAAAGTCACTCTCTAACTTACGAAAACATACTTCTCTGGTTTCTTTTTCTTCGTAGTCTTTGCCTGAAACTTTTGTTGTTGTGAGCGCACTAGAAGTCGCGCAGAACCCCGTATTATCAATTAGACGAATACTGGTATTCTCAAATGTAGAGCGAGGGGTAGAATTCGGTTTATTCATTTTTTTCATCAACCCAATCATCTGCTTTCCTGTAACTTTACGACTGTCTTTACCCATACCCGGAATATGCATAGTTTGAACAATTTCATATTGCTCAGTTATCCAATCAGAATATTTCTCAGCATCATTGCTCATAAAATCTGACTCAAACGCAAAATAAATAGATTTGAGTTCATCATTTGCTAGAGCGTTACAACTTACGATAATTAGCAAGGTTATTAAATACTTCAATCTTTACTCCTTTAAAACTAGTGCCTTACACTAACCGTTCATCAAATGTTTGGCGAATTGTTAGTCCGAATACATACAGTTGATAAGTGACATTGTGAAGCGCAATTGCGGTTTGCAATTCAAATATATAATTTATTTCAACTTATTAGCTCAAACACGGCCACCGGTGTCACTAGCGATCCTGCCGTCTTCGAGGGTTATTATGCGGTCGCATTGAGCAGACAGTTTCGCATCATGTGTTACCAAAAGCACCGCGCAGCCAAATTTCTGATTGAACATGCGAAATAAGGCGAAGACCTCGTCTGCGCTTTTGCTGTCGAGATTACCTGTGGGTTCGTCTGCCAGTAACAGGGCAGGTTGGGTCACCAGTGCCCTAGCTACAGCTACACGCTGTTGCTGACCGCCAGATAGCTGATCAGGTTTGCGTTCGGCGTAAGCGGCTAGGCCCACTTCGGCGAGGAGACTATGACCAAGCTCGCGCTGCTCGGCGCTAGGCTTTCCATGGGTGACCATCAGCGGCATGAGGACGTTCTCGAGCGCCGTGAAAGCCTGAATGAGATGGTGGAACTGAAATACAAATCCGATCACGCTGCTGCGCAAAGTGGTGCGACGACTGTCATCACTGGTGCGGGTGGCTTCGCCCAACACCTCGATCTCGCCAGCGGTTGGGGTATCCAATAGACCAATCAAATTGAGCAAGGTACTTTTACCTGAACCGGAAGTTCCAATCAGCGCGGCGAAGTCGCTGCGCTGAAGACTAAGATCAAGCCCGTGCAACACTTCTACCTCAGTCGGCAAACCTAAGTTGTAACTCTTCCTCAACCCTTTTAGACGCAACACCTCTTGGCGCTGATTAAAGGTGCCGACGTCAGACATGACGAATAGCCTCCACCGGATCGAGGTGCGCGGCACGGTGCGCCGGAATGGAGGCTGAAATGACTCCGGTTAAGGTTGCCAGCATGCTCGCGGCCACCAGCAGGCTGAGATCGACCGGAATGAAAAACAATCGCGGCCCGAACGTGTTAAAAATCCAGACCAACAGATAACCGCTAATGCCGCCCAGTAGTGAGCCAAACAGCCCGAACAGTGCGCCCTGAATAAGGAACACAAGCAACATTTGTGTACGTGTGATACCAATGGCGCGCAAGATGCCAATCTCGCGAGTACGCTGAACAACGCTTACCGAGAGCACGCTAGCAATTCCCAGCGCCACGCTCAACGCCACAAACATACTGATCATATTTGTCGACAAGCTTTGACTCTGCAGTGCATTCAGCAACTGCGCATTGGTCTCCATCCAGCTTTCAACTTTCTGACCGGTCAGTCGGCTTATGCGCGTCGCCGTAATGTCTGCACGAAAAATATCTATGACAGTCATATCGATTACGGTTGCCGCTCCGGGCAGATTTAGCAGCGACTGCGCCTGACTCATATCTAGGTAAACATACCGCGCATCAAGGTCACGAACACCCAACTCAAAAATTCCGGCGATACTCAACACGCTGTCGCCGCCTTGCCCAGTCTGCAACCTTAACTTGTCGCCGGCACTAACACCTAGTTCGATGGCCAGTTGCTTGCCAATCACTGTTTTGCCAGCACCCACTTCGAAAACCCCTTCAATGATGTCTTCGCTGATGGGCAGAATCCGCTGGTAGCGCTCGCTGTCTATGCCGACCAGTGCCACCGATTCAAGGGCTTCACCGCGACGAGCAAATGCTGGCCCGGAAATAATCGGAGACACTGCCGTTACCTCTGGCAATGTGTCCAATACATCACGCAATTGCAACCAGTTGTTTATCGAACGCAGTCGTTGCGCTCGCTTGCTTTCCAATACCAATTGCACGCTGTCATCAGATAGTGGCAGAATCTGGTTTACCTCATCGGGAGCCGACAATCTGATATGCGACTGTGTACCCAAGGTGCGATCAATGATGTTGTCTTGCAACCCGGTGATCAGTGCGTTGATAAACACGATAACCGCAACGCCAACCCCAATGCCGATAAGAATTAAAGCACTTTGTGAACGACCTTCTCGCAAAAACCTAATAGCGATTGTCGATTCGGTCCATATGCCTGTCATTCGAACTTAACCGGTGTTTCGCGAGCGGTAGATGCATCGGTTTCCTTGGTAAGCGGCATTACATCATCTTCACGAGCACGCACCCGACTGCCATCCACCAGCGACGGGTCTATATTTGCAACAATCAGATCGTCGTTTGCCAATCCACTGGTAATCTCGGTTCGCCCCATTCCGCGCAAACCAAGCGTCACTTTTGTGCGTTGCAAGCGACCGTTTGTGACTTTCCAAACGTATGCCGAACTGCCATTAATGTCATCAAGCACATCGTTAGGCACGACAAGGGCGCTCTCGCGACGGCCGGTTTCAATATTGGCTGTGACAGTCATGTCTTGACGCAGAAAGTCAGGAATCGCTGCCAATTGTAAACGGATATCAACACTGCCACGCTGTGGATCCACCGCTGGCGAGATAAAACTCAAGGTAGCCGAAAACGGACTATCCGGATAGGCATCCGTTACACACAGGGCAGGTTGTCCCAGACGCAAAGCCGAGAGATTCCTTTCATCCACCGGCACCAGCAGTTCGGTTTGGCCAGCACGGGCAATCTCAAACAGCACGCGACCTGGCTGCACTACGTCGCCAGGTTCAGCATTACGAGTTAACACAGTACCGCTCACTTGGGCACGCACTATTGTTTTTTCCAGTGCTGCGCGTGCAGCCGCTAGGCGCTCGGCAGCAGCAACATCGCTAGGATAACCAGCAGTCAGCATTTCTGCAGCAAGCTTGGCTTGTTCAAGTGCTGCACGTGCCTCAGTTTCCTGTTCAACCGCCTGTTCAACGGCTTCATGGGCAATTAGCTTACGCTCTAGTAAATCCCTTCGACGCTGCGCTTCGCGCCTGAACTGCTCGTACCGCGCCTCAGCCCGTTTCAAAGTGACATCGGCCTGTGGTTTACTCGATTCACGCAGTTCAGCAAGGGCGGCTTTTGCTTCACCGACGCGAGCAAGTTGTTCATTGTCTTGTAACACCGCCAGTACGTCGCCAGCTAGGACCTCGTCACCTTCACGAACAAAACGCTCAGCGATCACGCCTGAGATTTGTGCCCCCACTTGCGCCCGCGATCCCGACGTAACCCGCCCGGTAGCAACGACAGTCTGCACCAATGGCTGACTTTGGATACGATATACAGCCAACTCAGGCCCCTGTAATTTGTGCACCATCATCCATGCGCCCAACACAACGATGACAACAAGCAAAATGAGGTAAGCAGTTCGCCTGCCTGTAAGCTTCATTGTAATCTCTGAACCAAAAGCACAGAACAACACCCTTTACTGGTAGTCTGCTGAATACGGTACTGAAGGAAGCTAACTAGCCAAGCTGGCTCACCTTGAGCTCGGAGGGCCATCAATCGCCAAGCGTTCCATAAGGACAAAGATGAGAACAGGCCCCTTAGTTGGAGCACACTAGTTGATTGCTGGTGACCTAGCTTTGCTATCTCGGCAATAAACTGTTTTGTTGCGAATTTATCAGTCATTCATATTCCGGTATTGGCGCCTAATCCCTTCTTAAATGGGGTAAAAAAGCTGTTTCTGTTTTTGGTGGCAATTTTAAACCGCTAGCGAGCTTGAAAGTTGCTGGTTTAGCACTTCAACAATTTTATCTATAGACGCATCACCATAACCTATTTCATGAAAAACAAGCTCTCCATTTTTGCCTACGATAAATAAGTTAGGAATTGCTTCAACACCAAATTTCTTACCTATGGCACCTCGTTTATCATGAGTTAACGTTAAGTTTAGTGAAGAAAGTAACTTTTTAACCTTGTTATATTTTTTACGATCTTCCTTAAAATTAACGGCTATCACTTTGACTTTATCTATACCCACTTTATTTTGAATATTTTCTAAGATTGGAAGCTCCTTGATACAAGGTGAACACCAAGATGCCCAAAAAGATATAACCACAATTTTACCTTTATGATCCTTCAAGCTAACAATGTCACCATTGTTATCTTTACCCAAAAAATCTGGTGGGATATCCCCCAACTCTAATACTGTTTTAGCATTAATATTTAGAGAAAAAACAACGATTAATAGTAAGATTATTCGACTGAACATTATTACGACTCCCTTCAAACTAACGTCCGAAATTACTGCATCAACTTGACTATCGAGGCCTTACTGTAACAAGCCATTAGTACTGTATCATTGATTAAAATTATTACCCTAGACTAAACCAAACCGCCAGAAAATAACAATTTTTGATGAAGGCTACACTTAACTGGTTTTGATAGAAAAATTAGATATATAAATATTTGAAATTAATAAAGTCGTTACTCAATTGTGGGAAAAAGCAGTGGTTAAATCGTAGAACTAAGGAAAATTTCTATGTTTACGCTAAACACAGACTTTAAAGGCCTGTGCGCAATAACGCCGCGATAAGTGCACAAATATAGCTGGTTATAATGTTGAACGATGTGAAAACAACCAACTTTATTTCGGTTTGAAGTGCTAGTTAGCCGCGCTTATCAACTCTCCATGGTGGATTGAGTCTATTCTCACCAGCCCAGTATAGTTTGATTTTATTACCTGATGGATCGTGCAGTATTGCTTCACGCCATAAATAACTTTGATCTGTTGGTTGTTGATCAATCTTGATACCAACAGCTTTTAAATCTGATACCCATTGATCTAAATCTTCATGTTCAAAATAAATTACTGCACCATTTAAAAAATCACCTGTTTCTAATGAAAGTGAAAAAGTTGAATTTCCGTCGGTGCATTCGAACCGGGCATAATGGGGAGTATCTACAATTTGAGTAAACCCTAGTTTTAAATAAAACTCGGTGGCTTCATCCATGTGTTTAACTGGCAATGTAACTTGATTAAGATTCACGGGACTTCCTTGTGCAATTAACACTAAGCTAACGGGTAAAAATTCTCTGTTAGAATTTCGACACCCCACAGTATTTTCGGTCCAAGCGGTTCGCGCTGCGAACTACGAGGTCAGCAGTTTGTATCCTCTTCACTAATTCTCAGCATTCACTTTATTCGCGTACTTACCAAAAACTTTACCCGTTGTTGCCCAAACCATTACGCCGCCCCATGCTATGACAGAAAAACCGGCAGGAATACAGGCAAGCAATATGTATTTAAAATGCTTTCGGTTGAAAGCTAGAGCAAGCATTGCAGGAAGAAACCAGAGAATAAAGACTCCAATCAATATTAATCCCATAAATACATAGTTGTCACTTGCCAAAATATTATCAATATATTCCATTCTTACTCTCCCCCTAAAATTACCTTTTCTAGATTTATGAAATTGACATCAATATCTGAAATTCAAAGTTACTAGTCTTCTTTCTAAGGGATTTATTACAAAATAAACTGAGATATTTTAGACGCTCGGGGAGATTGAGACATAAGGCTCAACATATTCGGATTTAAAAACGCTTTACCATGATGCACTTGAATGTATTTTTTATTTAGACACCCATAACATGAAAATAGCCAATGCAGCAGAATCAACCCGCACAACCTGAGGCTGGCATTCTCATTATTTGCTTTAAAAGTATGATATTTGAAATTTTTAGGGATA
>NZ_JAUORY010000046.1:0-9837 GCF_030548145.1 Aliiglaciecola sp. 2_MG-2023 | reverse complement strand
TGTTCTTCCTTATGAACCTTATACCTATAGCTTAGTTGATAGTGTCAAAGTGCTAGTCTAGTTTGTGGCTGTCTAAAAGGTCGTCTAAAAGGTCGTAATTTTTGCAACTGGAGAGATTCAAGTGATGCACAGCAAGGAGCCGGAGCTCCTTTAATTAAGCATTTAACCCATTGCTGGTTGCATATCTCGGTTGCGCATTTGCATATAGCTTAATGCCCACATAATAAATCCGCCAAAGAAAAGCATTGCTGAGGCGTAGCCAACTTCATTAAAGCTGGCGCCTGACGCTAGCATTGCGCCACCCACCATAGGTCCAATTGCATTGGCAGTGTTAAAAGCACATTGCACCAGCGCACCTATCATTGCATGACCTTTCGGCGAGACGTCGAGTAACATCGACTGGATTACCGCGGCCAAGCCGACACTTGCGCCCAACAAAAATACGGTAATATATAACCACCAAATATTACTCGCTGCAAACACGTACATTAGGGAAATGCCAACACTGCAAAGCAATGCTATACCTGTGGTACTGATCGGAGCATGATCAGCCAATTTACTGATCAGCAAATTACCAATTGTCGTTCCTACACCAAACATCATCATCGCAATAGAAATGGTAATTAAAGGAGTTTGTGTGACGTTTATAATGGTATCCGCTAAATAAGTATAAATGCAGAATACACCACCGAAACCAACAAAAATAATACCGGAAATTGACCACACTAACTTATTTTTCAGAACGGCAAACTCTTCGCGTAATTTGCTTGGTTCTGTCACCGGACAGCTCGGTACTAACCAATAAATTAACACCAACGTAATTAACGCCAATACAGCAACAATCGCCATACAGACTCGCCAGCTCATCGACTGACCAATTAAGGTTGCCATAGGGACACCCACAATGGTCGCAATGGTCAGGCCGGCAAACACTTTTGCCATGTAACTTGCGCGTTTACCCTTCGGTGCCATGCTCGCGGCTATCAGCAATGCGGTACCAAAATAAGCTCCATGGGGTAGGCCAGAGAGCACTCGATAAACTATAAGCTCAGTTAGGCTCGATGCAACTGCACTCAAACCATTGCCAAGCAGAACCATAGCCACAAAAATAATCAGGGAAGTGCGACGATTCGTTCTATTGGTTAACAACATAAATAATGGTGCTCCAATTACCACACCAATTGCATACGCACTAATCACATTTCCAGCTTGTGAAGGCGAAACATTATACGAGTCGGCGATTAACGGGAGCATCGACATCGACGAAAACTCGGTCAGCCCTAATACAAATGAGCCAAGTGCCATTATCAGAATGGGCCAAACCGTTGCATCCTGATTAGATTGTGGAGCAGACATACATTACCTTTTTAGACTTAAGTGACTAAGATCACAAAACGAAATACAAAACCCTTCCTCGTTTATCGTAAAAATAATCGAGGTACCCAGGCCAGCTTAATTATTGTAGGGATATTAGAACCAATATAAGACTGATTTTGCTAACCGCAACAGTACTTAGAATTGATGAGATTTTTATTCTTTGATGACGATATTATACGCTAAGAAATATAGGTAATTCTATGCTCTAGCCCGCTTATTTATAAGGTTTTTTATGAACTAGATAAAAGCGTAAATCCTAGTGTACGATTTATTAATTTAATTCACGCTGCGTTTACAATGACTTGTACTGTTTTAACAAATTCGCACACTGAACAAAGTCAAAACAAATTGGGCGCAAACACAAAATACGAATTTTGATTTTTGATATTCGGTTCAATTCTTAAAAGTAAAAGCTGGTTACTAAGAGAACCAATTAATAATAATGGTCTTATTCAAACAGCTTTTACCTTAAGCTCGTCTAAAGCGACAAAGTGCTAGTCAATTTAATGGCTGTCATGTAAATTGTAGGTTATAAATTTGATCTATTTAGCCCCTTTACATCGTTAATAATCGACAAACTAACTCAGTTAATTAAATTAGAATTGCCGACGTTAAATAGGCGTAACTATTAATAATTCAAAAATATTAGTGTTGTTTGTTAGCGTTATGCTCATGCTTAACTAAAATTGCAGTTATTGACACGCTTTGTGTTAATAGAAGGGATATATGAAACATTACATTCGCTTGGTTTTAATTGGCATCTTTACTGTTGTTATATCAGCATATTCTCAAGCGCAAGTCATTGAGCGTTCAGAACAAGAAACTCTGATATACCTTTCCGATTTGGGTGATGACAAGCAGACGTCACCTATGGACACTATTCAAACTCTTGACCCCATAATATCCCAAAGCAAACAAAGAGGTTGGCGCAAGGTTTATCTTGAAGCGATAACATTAAAAATTGAAAAACTGGTAAATCTAGAGAGAATTTCGGAAGCTCAGGAGCAATTGGGTGAAGTTATTCCAGTTGCTCAAGAATTTGATAATGCAGTTATTCTAGTGCGCTTGGCGATAGCCGAGTTAAACGTTCTCGAAAGGCAGGGCTACTCAGAGGAACTAAACAATAAATATCGTTTTTTACTTACTCAAGCGGAAACAATTCAAAACGAGGACCTTATTGGACAAATTTATTTAGCCGCGGGAAGAATGAAAAGTCGAGTAGGTGATTATACTGAAGCCTTGGTTTCGTTGCGAAAAGCCTACAATATTGCAGAAAAATTAAATGATCTTAGTTTTCTTGATGAGGTCTCAGGTGAATTAGGGACGGCGAACGTTCGACTGGAGAATTTTGAAGAAGGCATTGCCTATTATTTAAAATCACTTGAAATTAGTATTGAAAAAAATACGAGATTTGACCAATCAGTTATTTTGTACAATCTTGGAAAAGCCTACTTATTGAATGAGAACTTTTCTAAATCAAAAGAGATGTATGAAAAATCAATTATAATCAATAAAGAATTAAAAGATGATATCGGCCTAATGTGGTCAAAAAGAGGTCTTGCAGACCTTGCGATTAAGCAACATCATTGGTCTGAAGCGATAGAGTTGTATAATCAAACCGGCCCCTTTTTCGCAGCATTAGACGATAAAATGTCTGAATTTTGGTCTTACAATGGACTGACCGAAGCCTACATTGCGATTGAAGACATAGCTAAAGCGCAGACAAGTTTAGCGTCAAGTAAACGTCTCTTAAAGTTTTTTCCGACCTCAGATAATACCATCAGGTATCAGCAACTACTTGCAAATTTAGAAGCGTTAAAGGGAAATTATAAAACCGCCTTCGAGCTGACAAAAGACAATATTGAAATAATTAAAAAAGATCATTTTCAAAAGAAAAAGCAAGAAGTCGAAAGACAGAGAATTCAACTGGACTCCGAATTGAAAGAAACCGAAAACCGACTTCTTACAGAGAAAAACGAACGTCAAGAATACAAAATTGAACAACAAAACAAACAGCAAAAGCTATGGTATTTGGTGATTTTCATAATTGCCATCTCACTAATTATCGTCACGTATACTCTTTACAAACAAGTACAACTTAGAGATAGCTTTAAGACGATGGCGCTTAGAGATCATTTAACCCGCTGTCCAAACAGACGCGCTATTTTAGAGTATGCCAACAGTTGTTTCAGCGAGCCTGTATCAGAAGGGAAATCGCTAATCATAGCCCTAATCGATTTGGATAACTTCAAAAAATTTAATGATACATATGGCCATGATGTTGGTGATAATGTGCTAATCGCCTTTTCTAAAGCATGCAAAATGTCTATGCGTGATGATGTTAAATATGGCAAGTATGGACGTTATGGTGGTGAAGAATGGCTGATCGTTTTGCCTAATTGCACCAAACCAGTGGCTGAGAATATTTTTGCGCGTATCAAACATAATTTTTCCAGTGCAGAGATTGATGGAGTACCTAAAGAGCAGAATGTTACATTCAGTGTTGGGGTGCAACAGCTTGATAAAGGGAAACATAAAAACGTGGCAAGTATGATTTCTGCAGCCGATAACAAACTTTACACAGCAAAAGAACATGGAAAAGATAAGATCGTATTTTAATCAGTACATCAATCTCGGTTATTAAAAAACAAAATGTGTATGGTACAGTTTAGGTGTTGATTGCAATTTGATTAAGCCGGTCAGAAACTCCAACGTCCGCTTACTTTTAGACGTCAACATTTATAGTTTTTTTAGTTAACAACCTTTTCTAGTCAAGTTGTTAAACCTTCCAATAATTTTCTCCATCACGCCAGCTATCGGCACTTATATCCAGCGCTTAACCGATTGATCAAATAGGGTCCTCTTATTATGCCTGTCCAGTAATTTTCCACGTAACTTTATGCCTGTCCTGTAATTTCGTTATGCCTGTCCAGTAATTTCATTTCGTTATGCCTGTCCAGTAATTTCACGCAATTTCGTTATGCCTGTCCAGTAATTTCATTTCGTTATGCCTGTCCAGTAATTTCCCTGAGCCGCTATTTTTCACATCACATAGTTTGAATGTATTTAAAATCCGTTCGTACATATTTGCCCCACATTTGATTGTTAAGCTACTGATAATAAATTTCTGTGCTTAATTGAAACTTCTTGGGGAGTTAAATAATGAAAAATATCTGGTCGATTTTAATCGTTACTGTATGTGGCTTGTCGCTGAGCGCTTGTCATAGTGATAGTCGTCAATCACAACAGCAGTCCAATGTAAGTGAGTTTGTGTTAACCAGTGCTGATATGGTGGATGGCGGTAATTTACCCTTTACTTATACTTGTGATGGAGAAAGTGTGAATCCGCCATTAAGTTGGAGTGGTGCCCCAGAGTCCACCCAGTCATATGCACTAATAATGCATCATAATGCGCCAGATGGTGTGCATTGGTATTGGACTATGTACAACATCAATTCTGATGTAACACAAGTTAAGAGTAATGAAACACTTGGCTTATTGGGTACTAACAGTGTCAATGACCTGAACGCCTATGCTCCACCTTGTTCAAAAGGCCCTGGAAAGAAAAGCTACACCTATACAATTTATGCTTTATCTGCGCCAGTAAGTTTAAATGAAAATACAAAAGTAGACCGCGCGACACTTTTAGCAGCTATGCAGAATATTACCTTAGCATCTGCACAGTTAACTGTTAGTTACGAGCGCAGCAATAGAAATACCCAACGACTTGGCGCGAATTTGAGCCCCGCCGAGGCGCAAAGAGCAAAACCTAGCACTGAACATGAACTAACACCTGCACCATTTATTCGACCTGATTTGTCTGTCAATATTGATTCTACTCGCTGTCAAACAATTCAACAGTCTGTCAGAGATGCGGGGTTTGACAACGAGGTTGCGGTTATTTGTGATGAAGAGTATGCCTACGTTGTGTCTTCGACTTATCCTCAGCACGAGATGATGACAGGTATTACCGGTACCAATGAGCAAATTCCAGTACCAGCGCAACAATATGCCGCACCTATTAAACTTGAACCTAAAAAGGCGAAACAACTAACGACTATCGACGCCGCTGTCGGCGTAGCTGTAAATGGAGTGCCTATTTACGATTATTCATCGCAAGGAGAATTAGATGTAACTCAATACGATGCAAAACACGACACTTTTGCACTAGGGCAACTTGATATCTGCGGTGGTCATGCTGGAAGAGGTGATGACTACCACTATCATGTCGCACCTACTTGCATGCTCGAGACTATGAAAAATCAGGATGCGGATGCAATCATTGGTTGGGCGTACGATGGTTATCCACTGTATGGTGATACAAATCCAGATGGCAGTGAAATCGCCGAAGGTGACTTAGATGTGTGTAATGGCCAAGCAGATGATAATTTTGGTTATCGCTATCAAACCTCAGCGACACCCCCTTATATTATTCAATGTTTAGTCGGCGAGGTTGATACCACAAAATTGCCTAGAGTTGCTCCGCTAAGTGGTGATATACAAGGTATTAGAGCCGATCTTCGGCCACCGACTGGTGGTGTTCAAAACCTCATTTACACTGAATCTGAAGATGGCAGCCGCACTATGGCGTATTCATACCAAGGTAAAGACTATTTTACGACCTACAGTCCATCAACTCAGGGGGATGGCTGCTACGACTTTACTCAAAAGACTATTAGTAATGGCGGAAAAATTGAGCAAGGCTCATTTTGTCGAAGCGCTGATCAAAGAGATGATAAACCTCGGCCTTCAAATAAATCGAAATTAACAACAATTGAGTCAGTTAACCCAAAGATTTCAGGTGAGCACCATTTTAAATTAGAAGCCTGGGCGGATAATTGGTTTGCCGCTTATGTTGATGACAATCTGCTGATTGAGGATTCAGTGCCTATTACAACTGAACGCTCGTTTAATGCTGAGAGTATTACCTTTTCTACTGACTATCCTATCCAGCTTAATTTAATCCTCAAAGACTTTAAGCAGAACGATTCAGGTTTAGAGTATATCGGAGCTAAAAATCAGCAAATGGGGGACGGCGGATTTATCATGCAGATAACCGATACCGATACGAATGAAATCGTTTCGGTTACCGATAGTAGTTGGAAATGTGAGGTTCTTCATCGAGCCCCTCTTAATAAGTTATGCGAGCAAGAAGCGAACCCTATTGCTGGTCAAGGATATTGCACCTTTATGTCAAAAGATGCTCCTAATAATTGGTTGGACGCTGATTTTGATGACTCATCCTGGCCAAATGCGACTGAGCATAGTGCCGCATCTGTAGGTCCAAAAGACGGTTATGATGAAATAAACTGGGATAAAAATGCACAAATAATTTGGGGTGATGATCTTGAAACCGACAACACCTTAATTTGTCGTTCAACTATTCAACAACCCAAATAGTGGCGTAAAAGGATTAAATATGTCTGTATTTAAAAAATTGAAATATGCTAAATCCATTTGTTTATTAACCTACATTTTAATGAGTGTTGGCACGCCTTTAAGCGCCCATGTTTTAAATGAGACAACGGCACAAGTTGTTTTACGAGATGGCCAAGTTGAGGTGAAAGTACACACCGATATTGAGCATTTAATTTCGGCATTAAAAAGCGATCAAGCATGGTTGTTAGGTGATATTGATACGCTAATGCCCGAAAATTTAAACGCTAGTCAACAACAAGCGTTTATTGCTAACGCACTCAAACAAAAAATGAACCTAATAGTAAATGGTGAATTGATTGTTTTTGAAACTGCAACTTTCGATAATAATAGTGAGCTTGATAAGAGTAGGGTTCACGATAGAGAAATAGTCTTTCAAGCACGACATAGTTTTGCGCAAGTGTCTGAGCTTTCTATTTCTTTTCATAAAAGTTTAGGTGCAGTGCATACCAGTGTTGTTAAACCACAATATAAATTACTCGGTGCAGGTGAAACAGCCCACATTGTATTTTAGAATTGAGTCTATCGAATGAGGCTTACTTAACAAGGAATTTAAGTAAGCAAAACGTTCTCAAATATAGGTTAGTAGCTTAATTGTAGCCAAATAGTCAGTATGCAATACTGCAACACAAGCATGAAATTAAGATCTCAACGATTAGAGAGTCGATGAAGTTAATACACAAGTTCTTTTTAGCCTTTTTCATCACCAATATTACCCTCGTTGGGTTGATGTTCGTGTTTATATATATGAACTTTGCGGCTGAGTTTAATCGCTTTGTTGAGCAAGAAGAACAAAAGCATGTTGTTGAAGTAAAACAACAACTCGTGCAATTTTATACACAATTAGGTAATTGGGAGCCTATAAGTCAGAATGCTGAGTTATGGCGCTCTATCGTTGATCCTAAAAACAATCCAAGTGGCGCTAACGGCAAACATCAAAATAAGCACGAGATTACCCCTAGCGTCTATACCGAACAAAATATTAACGAGAAAAAATCACCCTCGTTATTATGGTCAAATCTTCCAGCTGATTTACTGCAAACTGGCAGACGGATTAGCTTATATGACCAAAATGAAAATGTCGTTGTTGGTCGTGCTAAATTAACCGAAAATCCGCGTGTAGAGCCAATTCTATTAAATAATAACATTATAGGCTGGGTAGGCTTAGTACCTTCTAGTTTAGTTGAAAATAGCTCGGTAAATGCCTTTTTGTCAGCCCAATTTAATAGCTATTTTACTATTACGCTTTGCGTTATTTTACTCGCTTTTATTATGGCTATTGTTTTATCTAAACATTTAACTAAGCCGATAAATCAGATTGTCGTTGGCACCAACGAGCTTAAAAAAGGTAATTACGAAAGTAGGATTTCAGCTCTTACTCAGGATGAATTAGGAACTTTATCGAATAATTTTAATGAGTTAGCTTACACTCTAGAACACAATCAACAAATGCGCTTCCAATGGGTTTCAGATACCTCTCATGAATTGAGAACTCCACTTACTGTGTTGCGCTCCCATTTATTAGCCGTGCAAGATGGGGTGTTTAATGCTGACGCTAGTCGTATTAAATTATTGATTAATCAGGTGGATAATTTAAATCGAATTGTGGATGACCTTGCCCAATTAGCCAACAGTGATACGGTTAATCTAACTTACAATGACGTGGCCGTTGATGTCATCGACGTACTACAACAAACGTTTGAAAGTTATACCGCACGCTTTCAGAAACACAATTTAACGGTTAATAGTGACGCTTTGAATAATGCACAACCTTGCATTGTAAATGGCGACAAAGACCGGTTACAGCAATTATTTTCAAACTTATTAGAAAACACTTGTCGATACACCCATGATGGTGGACAGGTGAATATAATAATCCACAGAATAGAGAACAAGCTTGAGGTGATTTTACAAGATTCAGCTCCTGGACTTTCATCTAAAGATCAAACTAAATTATTCGATCGTTTTTATCGTGTGGAAAAATCTCGAAATAGAAATTATGGAGGCTCAGGTTTAGGTTTATCGTTGTGTAAAAAAATAGTTGAAGCCCATGGAGGGGATATTTCGTTGCAAGATTCACCTTTCGGTGGCTTGGAAGTAAAAGTAACAATCCCAGTGGTAGGTTAAATCCAATGACAACTCCCAAAATTCTGATTATTGAAGATGAAGAAAATATTGCTGAGGTACTGATCGCCTACTGCAAGCAACAAGGCTACGCCACTGAGCACTTTGACCGAGGCAGTGGCGTGGTCAACTTCGTAAAGCATACTCATGTTGACTTTATACTGCTGGACTTAATGCTGCCAGAAGTCGATGGCATTACCATTTGTAAAGAAATAAGAAAGTTCTCGAATGTGCCAATAATTATGATAACCGCCAAAATCGAAGAAGTAGATCGCTTACGCGGATTAAACCTCGGTGCTGATGACTATATCTGCAAACCCTTTAGCCCCAAAGAAATTATTGCCAGAATACAGGCCGTGTTAAGAAGAGTTGCGCCGCCTAAAACCAATGTGATTCAGCAATCCGGTTTTGAGCTCTATAAAGATGATTTTGTTGCTTTATTCAAAGGGAATGACATCGGTTTTACCGCCGTGGAATTCAAAATCTTCCTGCTTTTTATAAGCCACGTAGGTCGTGTATTTACTCGCGAAGATATTATTAACAAAATCTATAATCACTCCTCAGATATGTCAGACCGCAATATTGATACGCATATCAAAAATATACGCAAAAAAATAAATGAAATTGAAGCTGGATTAAACCCTATTTCAGCAGTTTATGGCGTGGGTTATAAATTTAAGGGGGAGTAGTATGACGTGGACAGGCATCTTTCAGTATTACGTGGACAGGCATCTTTTATGGTAGTTAAAATTGAAACCCATAATTTTTACTGGAGTCTGATGAAAAGTATGAATGCGTTCGTAATTTAGGTAAATACCTATACAATCATCGGTTTCTGGGAAATGGGCGCTATTGAGCTGAATTTAGTGTAGGTTGAGGCCTGTCTCTTGTGCAAAGAAA
>NZ_JAUORY010000045.1:0-10310 GCF_030548145.1 Aliiglaciecola sp. 2_MG-2023 | reverse complement strand
CAGAGCAGTAGCTAAGGCTAATCATCGTTCTGGGTTAAAGCAGCTACTTTTTAAACATGGGTGTCTTGTTAAGAACCCGTTTTAAACATGGGTGTCTTGTTAAGAACCTTGTTAAGAACCGAATCAACCCGCACAACCTGAGGCTGGCATTCTCATTATTTGCTTTAAAAGTATGATATTTGAAATTTTTAGGGATAAAAATATTGTTCAAACTCAGAGCAGTAGCTAAGGCTAATCATCGTTCTGGGTTAAAGCAGCTACTTTTTAAACATGGGTGTCTTGTTAAGAACCATGGGTGTCTTGTTAAGAACCCTTTAAACATGGGTGTCTTGTTAAGAACCGTCCGATGTGATAAGCACATAAAATAGCCGAACTTGAAACGACTAAATTAATACTATTTTGTTTAAATATTTCGCCCATACTTCCTTGCTGTTTAACTTTTAATTAACGGGCGCAGGCTCGTGGGGCATAATGACCAAGCCGCCCATACTTTCGCGTCCCAGCCTGCACCAGTATGCGACTTAATTTTTTGTTAGATGACTTATTTATCCATCCAACACGAGTCATAAATGAGCGTTCCATTACTGATGAATTTAATTTTATGTACTTTGTTGTATTCGTCAATTGGGTTCGGTTCTTCGCCTTTTTGGAGAGTGAACGTACTCGAAGTAACTACGTCTCCGTTAATTGTAACCATTGCTTTTGAATTAAGAAGACCTGCTTGAAAGCCATTGATTATAAAACCATAAACATTTACAGCTATTTGTTGTTCTTTTCCTTCCAGAGAGCTTAAATCTGACTGCAAGAAGCCAATGTTCTTGGTTGGTTCTGATATACCTTTGAGGCTACTCGTAAAGTATTCTATGGTTTCGTCGAGGTATGGAATATACGGGTTAGGATTTGATGTAGAGAATTCAATTAAATCCGACACCGACAAGTAAACTCTCGAGTTTTCATTAGGCAAAAACACTGCAGGGTGTTCAACAGACAGTGAATGTTCGATGTCTCTTTTTTCAATTATGGGATAAATATCAAGTGAGCAAGGGTCGTAATCACTTTTGGCCTCGCTACTGAAAAGGAAAAGGTATATTAAGACGACCATGATTTTTTTCATTGTCATTTAACTTCCCAATAACGAGCGTGGGCACGTGGGGCATAATGGCGAAGCCGCCCTGCGAGTTTGCGTCCCAATGAGCGCAGCGAATGAACACATTGTGTTTGTTATGTTTTTATTTTGCCAAATATCATTTTGGCTACCAGTTGGCACTGTATTTTTTGTTAGCTTCAGAAGCTTCAACTTCTAACGGTGCTTTATCGTATCCGAACTCCGCCATATCAGAAAAATGTTGGGTTACGACTTTATCCAAGCTTGCTCTTTCTATTCACGATTTAACTAACCTAGTGACTTTAGCTAAACCATAACCTAATGCGCCAGCAACGGCACTAAGCCAAATGGCATGAATAGGAATAAAGATAATAGCTAATGCCGAAGTAGATGAGGTGTGTTCAGACGTAAAATGCGAATGCTGCATATCCCAGTAACCCCAAAAATGGAAAAGAGAGATAGTGGCAAGTGAGCAGTAAAGCGCGATTTTTCCGATTGTAGAACTTCTAAGGCTAGAAAAAAGAGCAACTAAAGAAAGCACTATATAGGGAACAATTCTGAAGACAGTTGAAAACAAAAAACTATCTAAAGTGAAATATTGGGTGGCACGTTCAAAGCCTAGTTGAAGATCGTACCCGCCGACAATAACAGCTAGTAGCCATTCAACTGTTGTCTCATTTATCAAGAGAAAAGACAGAAACAATAAAGTCCAAAATAACCATTTCATACCGAATTCCTTTTCGTGCATAACGTTCCAGATAAGCGGCGCAAGCTTGCTGGCTATACTTGGCGAGGTACGAACCTCAGCTAGCGAATTGGTGTCTGCAACATACGTTTGTTATTGCGTTTCACTATCGCGGCTTTGCCGCCACAAGCAATTAGCACAACAACGTTGGTAAAAATAAGCACCCTAGACTAAACCAAATTGCCAGAATATTGCAACTATTGATGAAGGTATATTGAACCAGTTTGGAGACAACCATTTTAGATGTAAGTATTTGAAGTTGATAAAACGGTTAACCAATTACGGAAAAAAACGGTTGTTGACTCGCAGAATTACGGAAAGGCCCAGCCTTTGTGCTAAACAATATAATTAAAATCTTACGCGCTATAACTTTAAGCTAAGCAGTAAAGTTGCCTGAGGCATAATGGCGAAGCCGCCCTGTGTGTTTGCGTCACAGCGAACGCAGAGAATGCGTTAATTAGCTTGTGATATATTTGCACCCTTTATATCAATAAGTTGTTGGATTACATCAGGTAATTTTTGGAATGCATTATTAGCATACGCAATCACGAAATATTCACCTCTCATTTGATTAAAGCCTAATATTTTATTTGAGTTGGCTACATTACGAAAATGAGTCTCAACGTCTAATTGAGAAATCTTTAATTCAATTGAAATACCATAAACACCACCGTAAAGCTTTTCTCGTTTGATATTGCCGACATTTTCCCAACTTACATCAAGGGATGCAGATTCTTCACTTGAAGGGGATGAAGGGAAATGTATTCCGTTATCATCAGCTGTGAAATATACCCAGCCTTTCCAATTTGATGGCTTGAGCGATACAAATAAAAAAGCCAAGCCTAAAAACACGAAAGTATACTTTAATACCCATAGGGAATTATCCGACCAGCCTTCATAAGTAACATAAGCTATTAAAAGTGCTCCGGATATTAGAGCGTAAACTGAGCATATTAACTTAGCGCCCCATGATGGTGTTTCGTATTTAAAGGTTCGATTCATTTATAGGTCACACCATTGCAAGATAGGCATATCGCCGCCATAATTTGCCGATTGAAGCCCAGCGTAAAGCGGTCATATTGATGGCTTTATTATGACTTTTTACCCGCATTTGGCTCACTGATATTCCCAATGTCTACAAGGTTCCATGGCATATTCTTTTGACGATAAATCCGTTTATTCAGCTTTGGATAGTCACCAACATCATGCTCCAAACGCTGACCAATTACGATACATTTTAAAAGACAATTGCCGTTATTGCGCAGAGCGTGAGCCTCACCACCCGCACGATAACCGATAAAATCACCAGGTTTTACTGTATATTTTTCATGGCCTATTTGCGCTTCGGCTGTACCTTCGAGTACATAAACGCATTCATCTTCATGGTAGTGTTTATGAAACTCTGTAGATTCGTGGCCGGGTTGAATTTCGATAATGTGAAAGCCGAATCCAGTTAGGCCTGTAAGATCGCCCAGTGACTTATTAATTCTTTTGGCGTTCTCATTAAGGAAATGGGTTTTCGAAATACCTTCAAGCTCTTCTATTTCTTCCTTAGTAACTAGATATTTATCCATTACTCTCTCCAGAGTCATACCAACTTTTCAATAACGGGCGCAGGCACGTGGGGTATAATGGCGAAACCGCCCCGCGTGTATGCGTCCCAATGAGCGCAGTGAGTACGTTTATTGAGTTGTTAAACGTTTACTCGAAAATAGGACGAAAGAAGCTTCTATCGTAACTTAAAATACACCTGGTATCTTCTGCATATTTAAATGCACTGATACATTCTTCATCCGCAAGTGATTTAACTCGGTATTCTTCGTACTCAGCCAAGCTAGGAAAAGAAAATAAGGCTAAGGCTTTGTTGTTAGCCCCCTCTGAAGGAAGAAAATATCCGTGATGAGTTCCACCAAATTTATTTACTAACGGTATCCAAAGTTTAGCGTAATGCTCAAATTCTTTAGCTTTATAGGGGGCAATTACGTAATTGAGATAACAAGTGACCAAGTGAATTACTCCATGTATTTGTGATTAACGAATAACGCCCGCCTAACACGGAATGGTTGGCATGGCTTTTTGCGTTATTTGCGTTATTTGCGTTATTTGCCAAAACCATGACAACTTTACATTGTCTGAGTTTAAGCTCTTGATAGTTTACTATCCGCACAAATCGCACGATTTAATTACATTAACCATTTCATGCGAATAACTATAATCTTAATGTTACTGTAGATTTGGAGAATGTTCATGCGCACATTAACAGCAAATGACGCTAAACGTAATTTTGGTGAGTTACTTCTTAGTGCCCAACGAGAGCCAGTAAAGATTAGCAAAAACAGCAAAGATGCTGTAGTTGTAATGTCTATTAGAGATTATGAAGAGCTAGAAGCAATGAAAACTAACTACCTTAAACATTGCTTCGAGTCAGCCAAGCAAGACTTGGCGCAAGGCAATGTAGTTGATGGTGAAGATTTTTTAAACGCCTTGTAACCAGTTATGCAAAAGAATAGATACAAATTAAGTAAACTAGCACAGGCTCATTTACGAAAAATCAAAAGCTATGCCGTCAACAACTACTCTGAAATTCAGTGGCACAATTACAAAGATACATTACTAACTGGATTTCAAATGCTTGCGGATAACCCTGCCGTAGGTCGGAGTTGTGATGAAATCTACCCAAATGAGTTTTACTTTCCTGTAGGCAAACACACGACATACTTTACAAAAGAAGACGGTCTCATTTTGATTGTTGCTATGCTCAGTCGTTCACAACTACCACCGAACCATTTATAACTATGATTACACCGTATATTTGGAGTTAGGGTGATGATTTTAATTGGTAAACTAACGCTTAATATAACTGGAAAATACGAGCGCTTTTCAGCGAGTAGTTTTCCAGTTTATGTTTTTGTTATATACCGATTTAATGAAGGTCTGCAAACACTTCTGGATGTTGTTCAGCAATACGTAATAATGCAATGGCAGGACCCTGAGGATGTCTTCGACCTTGCTCCCAATCTTGAAGAGTACGCATACTGACTCCCAGTAAACTAGCAAAAGCTGATTGGGATAAATTTAGTTTTGAACGGATTACCTTTGGCTCCGATGGTTCCGATAACTCAGTAGTTTTTAACAATAACTTACCGTGTTTAAAACGCTTAATTTCATTTAAGCCTTCTAAGATTTCTAGACCTATATCTCGATTACTCATGATCTATTGCCTCCGCTATTTGCTTAAGAATATGAGATGCAATTGTTGAACGCTCAGATTTACTATACATAGTAAGCATCCAAATCTCATGTTCTGACTTTTTCCAGTAATATATTGCACGTACACCACCACTTTTTCCTTTTCCGGAAGGAGCCCATCTAACTTTCCGTACTCCCCCAGATCATCTAACAATATCACCAGCGTCAGGCTTTTGTAGCAAGTAAGATTGCAGGCCTCGATAGTCATCGTCCGATAAGTAATTTGGTAAAACTTTCGTGAATATACTTGTTTCAATAAATATCATAACATAATCATACGGCAATGCCGGACTTTGTCAACAAGCTACAACAGGCATATAACCGCCCAACTTAGGGACAATAACACGTAGGCTAAAATGGAAGCGAAGCGACTGAGCCTACGTGTTATTGCCCCAGTGAGCGCCAGCGAACGACTACAGTTGTTTGTTATGCGCTATTGACTTACAACATACAAATACCATAATTAGGTATATATTGGTACTCGGAGAAAGCAAATGGCTAAAAATACCAGCATTACCCTTGGGGACCATTTTGATAGCTTTATTGCTAGACAAATTCAAACTGGTCGATATGGTTCAGCGAGCGAAGTGATTCGTTCAGCTCTTCGCTTGCTAGAAACACAGGAGACCAAATTAAACACTTTGCGTCAATTACTTGTAGCAGGTGAAGAAAGCGGCGAGGCTGAATACGACCTTGAGCACCTGATATCAGAACTAGATGGTGAACTAATAGAGTGAAACCATTTAAGTTAACAGTACTGGCAAAATCTGATTTGAAAGACATTGCGTTGTTTACACAACGGAAATGGGGACGATAACAGCGTAATGTATACCTAAAGCAGTTCGACGATTCATTTTGGATGTTGTCTGAAAATCCTGATATCGGTAAAAGCTGCGACGAAATAAGAGACGAATACAGAAAGTTTCCGCAAGGTAGTCATGTTGTGTTCTACAAACAAACAGGTAGCCAGGAAATTCTGATCATAAGAATTCTTCATAAAAGTATGGATGTAAATCCTTTACGCTTTGGCGCATAGACATAATGACTCCCCTTGAGCCAGTTTGAAATAGTGCTGATCTCCAATTATTCGTGGGTTAGTTAAAAACCAGAGCCATAATAGTTTTGCAAAGAAACTAAAAAAAGGAGATCAGCATGAATAAACATAGCATATTTTTTATTGGCTTAGATACGCATAAAGAATTCAACGAAGTTGCTTATATTGAAGACCAACGTGGCGCTAAACCCGTTCACTTAGGTAGGCAGTCAAACAGTAAACTCGCTATCAAAAAATTAGCTCGTCAGCTTGAGTCTAAATATCCTGATGCAAGTTCCACTACCACTCAGAATTACGTCTTAATAGTTGTGTAATCGATTTTGCTATTTCCCATCGTGGAGTATTGCTTGAGTTAGTGAGAATAATCATTGCGTTTTTACTTTCTGGGTAAGCAAGAACTAGCGATTTGTATCCTCTGATACTACCTGGGTGCCTGGCGACTTTACCATGTTCAGTTTTATATACTTGCCAACCCAGCGCCATATATATTTCACCCCACGTAGTTTTTATTTGCGGCTCCAACATTTCATTATATGTTCGCTCTTTTAAAATTGATGCATCACAAGCAAGGGTTAGCTTTAGCCAATGACTTAAATCACGAACATTAGATACTAAGCCTTCACTTGGGTTAAATGATACATCATAAGGACGTTGTTCAGTTTTATCGATTAACTTACCTTTGTAAGTTGGACTCACTTCAGCAAAGTACTCATTCCCACCGAACGAATAATTACTTTTTTTCATCTGGGCAGGTTTCAATATATTGTCTTGTATGAACTTTTCATATTTTTGTCCAGAAGCCGCACTTATAACCGCACCTAAAATATTAAAATTAGTATCACTATATTCAAAAGTTTTGTTTTCAGTATTTTTAGGTAAAAACTGTATGACGCTATCTAAGTAGGACCTTATTGCTCTTTGCTTGTCAAAATTCATAGGTTTGATTGAATCATTTATCCCTGAAGAGTGAGTAAGTAGGTCTTTAACCGTAATGTTACTGTCTTGAAAACGGGGGATATAGTTACCTATTTTTTCATTTAACTTTATTTTGTTTTTCTCTACTAGTTGCATTACTGCTTGAGCAGTAAATAGCTTAGATATTGAAGCGATACGAAACAATGACTCTGAATTGGTAGGTTTTTTATCTTTATCATCAATAAAGCCGAACCCTTTAATATAAGTTAGTTCACCTGATGTAATTATAGCTACAGACATAGATGGGATATCATTTTGTAATCGAATATTTTCTAGCGTAGCCGTCAACTCTTCTTGCACATTTACAGTATTAGCAAGGACATTAGAAGAAATGGTAAAGAACACGATTAAAATTAATTTATACACCAAACTTCCTTGTGGAACTTAACGCCGTTTTAAGCGGCTAAAAAAAGCTGGCTATACTTGAGCGAAGCGAACAGCCAGCTTTTTTTGTCCGCCTTGAAAACCCTTGTTAGGCGCGACCATCAAACAGCCCTAGTTAAACATATCTGCCGCCACTTTCCATTGACCATTCTCTTTAACCCAAACCACTAGGTAATAACCTTGTAAGGTTGAACCATCGGCGAGTATTGTAGTAGCTGCACCGTAGTCATAAGCCATATCGCCACTAGATGAAATATGCGCGAAGTCTGACTTCCAAGAAACTTGTTCTTCGCCCTCCATCATTGCCTTTGTGGCACGACGAATACCTTCGATATCCTCGATTGGCGCAACTCCAGGCATTATTAGGACAGACTTATTTGCCATTAGTGCCATGACCCCGTCTAAGTCGCGCTGACTGAACATGACGGACCACTTGGATTCTAACTCTACGATTTGACTTTCCTCAGTTTGAGCATCATCTGCCATTATGGAAGATGTGTACAGCAGAAATACGATTGAAAAAAATTGAAAAACTCTCATAAGAACTCCTTTTAGTTTGATTAAAATACTTACTTCGATTGACGCCTAACGCTTCAAACACGGGCGCGCTTTATGCGCGTCCGAATGAGCGTAGCGAGTGACTGTGTTTTGACTTGTTATGCGGAAACACTGACTATGTTTCGTAACTTTGAGAGAAAGGAAACTAACACTAGCTTTCTTGTTGGTTGTCACGTCGAAGAAAATCAAAACAAACGAGAAAGCCAATACTGATTAGAATGTACGCGATAAAATTGAACCAAGACGCACCTGCAATCGCCAATATAGATCCAAACACAACTAGTAGGGGGCCAACCTTTGATTGCTTCATGTAAAGTGAGCATGCAAGTATAAACCCAGTCATCAAGACTTCCTCGTTTCCCCACAGCATAAATGGCTGCCAAATCATTGGTGTATTAATTAATTCTTTCGCGACGGCTGTCCGCAAACCATCATCAGCGATTCCCCAAAAGACCAAATCGATAATACACATTCCTATCATACAAACGACGCCAATCGTCATAAAAATGCTCGCGATTAAACCTACTCCGTGTCGCGGAAGTCTCATGATATACGGTAAGTACAATACTACCCCTATCAACATAACCCAGTGACTTACGTCGACTGAAGATAGCCCTTTAGTCGTTGCTCCAAATTGGTAAATCCAAAATTGGCCAATCGAAAATATACTTAACCCAACAAGAAATACCAATTTATCGGTACGGTTTATCATAACTCACTCCAAAAAAGCTACATAAGTGGTGGTTTCTCTCGACGCATAACGTCCCAATATGCCGACGAAAGGAGCGCAGCGAGGTGAGGTCGGAATAATTGGTTTGTTAGAGGGCATACTTTATATATTCCAACAATCTTGATAATTTCTCGTGATCTTCGAAATCTTTATTTTCAGACAGTTCGTGAAGCTGACTTAATTTATTTAAATGCTGAAAGAGTCTTAACCTATAGCCGCAAAAAGTAAGCCTGTTATCTCCATAAAAAGCCAGAATATAACTTTCACCTATAATGATATCATCGGGCGTCCAATACGATAGATATGAAAAGTCGAAATGTTCAGCTTCATTCCCCTTTAAAACATCATAAACCCTTAGTCGAAATGTATACCTTGGTTCAGTATTGTTAAATGAGCCACTTTCAATAACTCCAAACAATATATCTGTAGCATTTACAAGTAAGTCATTTTCAGTTATCTCATCATTTACTTTTCCGCCCACCTCACAGGTCAACCCGAAAGTATGAAGTGGAATCAATAAAAGTAAAAAGACTAAAACTTTCATTACATGCCCTCTAACGCCTTGCTAAGCGGATAAAAATGGTTGGTTAAAATCGCGCAGCGATAACCAACTGTTTTTATTCCGTTTAAGCAACTTGTTAACTGCCATATTCGCCATTTAGTACATCAATGAAGAATGGGTTTAATTTACTAAAATCTGTTTCAGATTTTTGTTGCTCTTGCGCTTTGTCCTTAAACCTTTCTAATTCTGAGCTAATAAAGTCACTAATTACATCAATTCGAGGAAGGTATGCACTTTCAAAACCTTTACGCTTATCTTCCAGTAACTTTTGAATTGCAGACTTTAGGGTCTCATCATGCACCAATTCATTTACTAGCACTTCAAACTCCATTGGTACAACACCGCGATCTTGTTCGATCCATTGCATCGCTAGAATAGGTCTAAGAACATAGAAGTACTTCTTAATTCTTACTGTTTCACCCTGTAGGTATTCTCGGAAATTTCCACTCGCCATATGTGAATAGTGGTAAAAACAAGAACGTGGTGAATAGTGAATAGGTATTAACTCTTTAAAAGCCTCTGTAAATTTATCATTTTGCTGATAGACGATTGGCGAATTGAACCATTCAATTAGAGCTGGGTTTGATTTTCTAAGAAGTTTAAGTGCTTTTTTCAAGTCCCAACCACTTATATCTAATAAGTCATTAATAGGTTTTTCAACTACATCTCTACAATATTCATGATCAACTCTAAGATACCAATCCTTATTTCGAACATATACAAAACGAACATCATAGTCACTGTCAGCTGATGGGAACCCCCATGCTCGACTGCCTGATTCACATGCATACAATATTTTAATATTCTCTTTAATTTCTAGAGCTTTAAGATTTTCCAATATCTCAGTACGCACTGAATACTCCTTGGCAGTTAACGCCCCAAGCAGGGGATTTTATGAGCGCTTTTCAGCGAGTAAAATTCCCGCTGACTTGGCTTGTTATGTTTCGT
>NZ_JAUORY010000044.1:0-10718 GCF_030548145.1 Aliiglaciecola sp. 2_MG-2023 | reverse complement strand
TTTTTGCGGGGCTAAAGCACCCGCCTACAGATTGAATAGCGAAAGATTGTAGGATGGGATTTATCCCATTTGAATATAGTGATTTTTACGGGGCTAAAGCACCCATCTATAGTGTTGCAAAAACGTGTATTTGCCCTTTTGGTATTTTTCCACGGTAATTAAAAAAACACGAACATAAAATGCAACCCTGGCAGTATATAAAGTGCCTTAGTTTTCCTACCAAAGTGTTATATGAAATGCGAAAAAGCTGGGTAAAATCTACTTCCCAGCGGCTAATTTTGTTCTTAAGTATGTATTAATACAAATTACACAACAAAACGCGCTTAATGGTTGAATATTTGCGATAAAACAGTATACTTTTGGCGCTTTTTGTTGAGGTTTAAACGCGCAGAGGGATAAATTGGCTACTAGCTTAACTACCGAAGGTCGACAGTTGGCTAGAAAAGTACTGTTTTTTCAAAGTATTATCGCCATTGTATGTTCTATTTTTTTTGCGATTTTTAAGGGCCAAAACAGCGGAATTTCAGCTTTGTACGGTGGTATTACCTGTTTAATTCCAGCTTTTGTTTTTGCTTACTATGCGTTTAGATATGCCGGTGCCACTCAAAATAAATTGGTAGTACGGAGTTTTAGCAAAGGCAGTAAAGTTAAATTCTTTTTGACCATAATTTTATTCTCCCTAGCATTCAAATGGTCAGAGGTAGAGTTTTTACCGTTATTAGTCACTTATCTGATAACGATGATGGCCCAATGGCCAATAATTAGTTTTTTACATCGCGTTAAAGCTACCTCTTAAAGGTAAATAACGAGATGAAATACCAGTATCTTTAACTTTATACAATTTGGATGGAAAAATGGCAGGATCGGGTGGCGAACAAACCATTAGCGGTTATATTCAGCACCATTTGACCAATGCAACTGTCGGAGAAGGGTTTATGACTCTTCATGTCGACACGCTCGCATGGTCTGTGGTTCTTGGATTAGTGTTTATTTTAAGTTTTCGTGCAGCAGCAAAAAAAGCAACAGTTGGTGTTCCTGGTAAGTGGCAGGCACTGGTTGAAATTATTGTTGAATTTGTTGCTGATACAGTCAAAAGTACCTATCACGGTAAAAGTCCTCTTATAGCGCCATTAGCACTCACGATCTTTGTGTGGGTACTGCTAATGAACTTGATGGATTTGATCCCGGTAGACTTCTTACCTACATTGGCAGCTCTAATTGCTGGCGAGTCTATGGACGTTATCGCTGCTGGCCAATCACATACATATATGAAAGTGGTGCCTACCACAGACGTAAACATGACCTTCGCATTATCGATAGGCGTGTTTGTTTTGATGATATTTTATTCCATCAAAATCAAAGGATTCGGCGGCTTTATGAAGGAGCTGTATGCTCATCCGTTTAACACGCCGTGGTTGTACTGGTTCAACTTTATACTTGAATTAGTATCGTTACTGGCCAAACCCTTGTCTTTATCATTGCGTTTGTTCGGTAACCTCTACGCAGGTGAGCTGATATTTATTCTGATTGCGGGCACTATGGGGCTATGGCAATTGCCGTTGCACTTCATATGGGCTGCTTTCCACTTGTTGGTCATTCCGTTGCAAGCGTTCATATTCATGATGTTAACCATCGTGTATTTGAGTCTGGCAAGTGAAGAACACTAATTTCTAACATTATAATTTTTTTTTAAACTTTAACTTAAAACACAAAGGTGAAAATCTATGGAAATCTTGGGTAATCTATATATCGCTGTTGGTATTTTGATTGGTCTGTGCGCACTAGGGCCTGCTATTGGCTTTGGTATCTTGGGTGGTAAATTTCTTGAGTCTGCTGCTCGTCAACCAGAGCTAGCACCTACTCTACAAGTAAAAATGTTCATCGTAGCGGGTCTTATCGATGCTATCGCGATGATTGGTGTGGCTATCGCACTATTCTTGTTGTTTGTTGAAAGCGCGAAGTTTGCTGTTTAAGCACAACAATTGTAATCAACGAACTTAGGAGGAGCGGACTTGAATATCAATTTCACTCTATTTGGCGAATTAATAGCATTTATATTCTTCGTGTGGTTCTGCATGAAGTATGTATGGCCCCCTATTATGGGCGCTATTGAAGACCGCCAACAAAAAATTGCTGATGGCTTAGCGGCTTCAGAACGAGGTGAAAAAGACCTTGAACTGGCGCAACAAAAAGCGACTGAGCAATTAAAAGAAGCGAAATCACAAGCAGCTGAAATTATCGAACAAGCCAAAAAGCGTGCAAATCAGATTGTTGATGAAGAAACGCAGAAAGGCCATTCCGAGCGTGAAAAAATTATCGCTCAGGGACATACCGAAATTGAAGCAGAGCGTAACCGTGTGAAAGAAGATCTTCGTAAGCAAGTTGCAGTATTAGCTGTTGCTGGCGCTGAGAAAATCTTGGCGAGAGAAATCGACGCCGCTGCACAAAGTGACATAGTTGAAAAACTTGTCGCAGAGCTATAAGGGGCACATGAGCTATGTCTGAATTGACAACTGTTGCTCGCCCTTATGCTAAAGCAGCTTTCGACTATGCGGTTGAGAAGCAAGCTGTAACACACTGGCAAGATATGCTGATGTTTGCAGGCGAAGTAGCAGATAACGAGCAGATGGAAGACATCTTAACGAGTGCTATGGCTGCTGAAAAATTGGCTGAATTGTTTAACAGTGTATGCGGTGAACAACTCGACGAAGCTGGTCAGAACCTAATTGGTGTTTTGGCTGAGAATGGACGCTTAAAAGCGCTACCTGATATTGCATTGTTGTTTAATCAATACAAAGCTGAATTCGATAAAGAAATTGATGTAGAGGTTACCTCTGCTGTTGAATTAAGTGAAAAACAACTATCTGAAATCAGCGCGTCTCTTGAGACACGTCTTGCACGAAAAGTTAAGCTGAATTGTAACGTCGATGCTGCCATTGTTGCCGGAGTCATTATAAAAGCCGGTGACACAGTAATTGATGGTTCGGTTAGATCAAAACTACACCGTCTATCAGACGTTTTACAATCATAGCGGGGAAATAGAGCATGCAACTGAATTCCACTGAAATTGCAGAACTGATCAAAAAACGAATTGAACAGTTTGATGTAAAAAGTGAAGCTCGTAACGAAGGTACTATTGTTGGTGTTACTGACGGTATCATTCGTGTCCATGGCCTTGCCGATGTAATGCAAGGTGAAATGATTGAGCTTCCTGGTAATCGTTATGCTATCGCATTGAACCTTGAACGAGATTCTGTAGGTGCGGTAGTAATGGGTCCTTATGCGGATCTACGTGAAGGTATGAAAGTCCAATCTACTGGTCGTATTTTGGAAGTTCCTGTTGGCCGTGCCCTATTAGGTCGCGTAGTTAACACTTTGGGTGAGCCTATTGATGGTAAAGGCGCAATTGATGCTGAAGGTTTCGAACCTGTAGAGAAAATTGCACCTGGCGTAATCGAACGTCAATCAGTAGACCAACCAATCCAAACAGGTTATAAGTCGGTTGATGCCATGATCCCAGTAGGTCGTGGACAACGTGAATTGGTTATCGGTGACCGTCAAACAGGTAAAACTGCTTTGGCAATCGACGCCATCATCAACCAAAAAGGTACAGGCGTAAGTTGTGTATACGTAGCGGTTGGCCAAAAGGCTTCAACTATTGCTAACGTAGTACGTAAACTTGAAGAGCACGGCGCAATGGATCATACCATTGTAGTTGCCGCTTCTGCGTCTGAGTCTGCAGCACTTCAATACTTAGCACCATACTCTGGTTGTACAATGGGTGAGTTTTTCCGTGACCGCGGTGAAGACGCACTAATCGTATACGATGATTTGTCTAAGCAAGCTGTAGCCTATCGTCAAATTTCATTGCTACTTCGTCGTCCTCCAGGTCGTGAAGCTTATCCTGGTGATGTTTTCTATCTTCACTCTCGTCTTCTTGAGCGTGCTGCTCGTGTAAACGAAGTTTATGTAGAAAAATTCACTAATGGTGAAGTAAAAGGCCAAACTGGTTCATTGACTGCATTGCCAATCATTGAAACTCAGGCAGGTGACGTATCAGCATTCGTACCAACTAACGTAATATCAATTACTGATGGTCAGATTTTCTTAGAATCTGATTTGTTTAACGCGGGTATTCGCCCAGCTGTTAACGCCGGTATTTCGGTATCTCGTGTAGGTGGTGCAGCGCAAACTAAAATCATCAAGAAACTAGGTGGCGGTATTCGTCTAGCTTTGGCTCAGTACCGTGAATTGGCTGCTTTCTCGCAATTCGCATCTGACCTTGATGAAGCAACTCGTGAACAACTTGAGCACGGTGAGCGCGTTACTGAATTAATGAAGCAGAACCAATATGCACCACTTGCAGTGGGTGACATGGGTGTGTCTTTGTTTGCAGTAGAAAAAGGCTTTTTGAAAGGCATTGAATTGAATAAAGTGTTGGATTTTGAAGCATCACTACATTCATTCATGAACGCTGAATATGCTGAGCTTATGAAAACACTTAACGACACCGGCAATTACAACGGTGACATTGAAGCCCAGTTGACTGAAGCTTTGGAAAAATTCAAAGCGACACAAACTTGGTAATCAATTGGGTAGCTTAACCGCTACCCTAACGTTGAGAAATCGGAGATAAGTCATGGCCAGCGGTAAAGAGATAAAAGGTAAGATCGGGAGTATCAAAAATACTCAAAAGATCACCAGTGCTATGGAAATGGTTGCCGCGTCTAAAATGAAAAAGGCGCAAGACCGTATGGAATCCAGCCGTCCATATGCCGAAAGCATGCGAAAAGTGATTGGTCACGTGGCCCACGGTAACCTTGAATATCGCCATCCTTATTTGGATGAGCGCGAGGTGAAACGTGTTGGTTATATTGTGATTTCAACTGACCGTGGTTTGTGTGGTGGTTTGAACTCAAATGAGTTCAAAAAAGTAAGCATCGACGTCAAAAAATGGCAAGACCAAGACGTTGAAGTAAGCTTCGCTGCATTGGGCGCAAAAGCATGTGGTTTTTTCGGCCGATTCGGAGGCAAGGTACTTGCTGCTGAATCTGGCATAGGTGATTCGCCAAGTGTTCAAGATATCATTGGTTTAGTGCGCGTTATGTTAACTGCGTACAACGAAGGAGAAATAGACCGTCTGTTTTTGGTCTATAACGACTTTGTAAATACCATGACACAAGAACCCAGAATCGATCAATTGTTACCTTTGCCTAAGTCTGATGAAGAAGAATTAAAGCATCGTTGGGACTACATATACGAACCAGATCCAAAACCAATTTTGGAAAAATTAATGGTCCGTTATATCGAATCTCAGGTGTACCAAGGCGTAGTAGAGAACTCTGCGTCAGAGCAAGCCGCGCGAATGGTAGCGATGAAAGCCGCTACTGATAATGCCGGCGATCTAATCGATGATTTGCAATTGGTATACAACAAAGCACGTCAAGCAGCTATCACTCAAGAAATTAGTGAAATAGTTAGCGGCGCGGCAGCGGTGTAGGCAAAGGTTTAAAAATTAATGAGGACTAAACATGAGTCAAGGTAAGGTCGTCCAAATCATTGGTGCGGTTGTGGATATTGAATTTCCACAAGATGCCGTTCCAACTATCTATGACGCACTGATTGTTACCGAAGGTAACTTGAAGGGATTAACCTTAGAAGTGCAACAGCAACTTGGTGGCGGAGTAGTACGTAGTATCGCACTAGGAACCACTGACGGCTTGAGCCGTGGGTTAGCTGTAGAAAACACAGGTGCACCTATTACAGTTCCAGTTGGTACCAAAACATTGGGCCGTATCATGGACGTACTAGGTAACCCTATCGACGAAGCGGGCCCAATTGGTGAAGAAGAGCGTATGTCTATTCACCGTGCAGCGCCTAGCTACGAAGAACAATCTAGTTCTGTTGAACTACTAGAAACTGGTATCAAAGTAATCGACTTGGTTTGCCCATTCGCGAAAGGTGGTAAAGTTGGTTTGTTTGGTGGTGCTGGTGTTGGTAAAACAGTAAACATGATGGAATTGATTCGTAACATCGCAATCGAGCACAGTGGATACTCAGTATTCGCCGGTGTTGGTGAGCGTACTCGTGAAGGTAACGATTTCTATCACGAAATGAACGAATCTAACGTACTAGACAAAGTATCATTGGTTTACGGTCAAATGAATGAGCCTCCTGGAAACCGTTTGCGCGTTGCGTTAACTGGTTTGACAATGGCTGAGAAATTCCGTGACGAAGGCCGTGATGTATTGTTCTTCGTAGATAACATCTATCGTTATACCCTAGCTGGTACAGAAGTATCTGCACTTCTAGGTCGTATGCCGTCAGCAGTAGGTTATCAGCCTACATTGGCTGAAGAAATGGGTGTACTACAAGAGCGTATCGCATCAACTAAGACTGGTTCAATCACTTCAATCCAAGCGGTATACGTACCTGCGGATGATTTGACTGACCCTAGCCCAGCAACAACCTTTGCTCACTTAGATGCAACAGTTGTATTGTCTCGTGACATCGCATCTTTGGGTATTTACCCAGCGGTTGATCCACTAGATTCTACGTCTCGTCAGCTTGACCCTCAAGTTATTGGTCAAGAGCACTACGACACAGCACGTGGCGTTCAGTCGGTTCTTCAGCGTTATAAAGAACTAAAAGATATCATTGCGATTCTAGGTATGGATGAATTGTCTGAAGAAGACAAACTATCTGTATCTCGTGCTCGTAAGATCCAGCGTTTCTTGTCACAGCCATTCTTCGTTGCTGAAGTATTTACCGGTTCTCCTGGTAAATATGTATCGCTAAAAGATACTATCAGTGGCTTTAAAGGGATTCTTGCAGGTGAGTATGATCACTTACCAGAGCAAGCTTTCTATATGGTTGGCTCAATTGACGAAGCCGCTGAAAAAGCCAAAGGCAAATAAGACGCAATTATTGCGTCTTTTTCCTTAGTTTTTTCTTAAACCTAATTAGGAGGTCCCATGGCAATGACAGTACATCTGGATGTGGTAAGCGCCGAAGACAAGATTTTTTCTGGTCTGGTAGAAACTATTCAGATTACCGGTAGTGAAGGTGAGCTAGGAATACATCCTGGTCACGCGCCTTTAATTACCGCGTTAAATCCTGGCATGGTTCGTTTGGTTAAACAGTTTGGTGAAGAAGAAGTCATCTACATTGCTGGTGGATTGTTAGAAGTTCAACCTGGCACTGTTACTGTTTTGGCTGATACAGCTGTTCGCGCAGAAGACTTAGATGAACAATCTGCTTTAGAAGCAAAACGTTCAGCTGAAGAACATATCGCAAACGCTGGAGCTGACTTCGATTACGCTGAAGCAGCTGCTCAATTAGCAGAAGCTATAGCGCAAATTCGTTTAATTCAGAAATTGCGTAAATAACCAGAATTTAGTTATTCGTAAAAACCCAGCCAAGTGCTGGGTTTTTTTATTGCTTGTACATGTTAGTAGGCAGCGAATCGAACTTACAATGATGATCCTGTAACCTTTAACATCATTACACTATCTGAAATTTCCCCAAAAACACCTTCAATCCGTCAACTATTTTTACAGTTACATTTCTGGTCTTTTCTAAATAACTGAAATATAGCTATTTTAATCATGGTGTAATATATGCTTATTATTTGTACAGTGACGTTTGATCAGCGTGCTATTACGCTAAACAACTTTGGAATATTTATGAAAAAACTAAAACTATTTTCTCTGGCTATTTTCTTGTTCACGGTCACTAACCTTGCAAATGCAGCTTTAATCAAATTTAACGCAACTGGTGTAGCTGGGGTGTCTGGTTTTGTAGAATTCGATGACAGTTTGTTTAGTGGAACTAGTGGTCAAATTCTTTCCAATTCCATTGTCACTGATCTGAGCTTAGATGTGTTTGGCGAGTTATTTTCATTGGCAGACGTGGCATTAACAGCTAGCACCATTTTTGATTCAACCGGTCCTACTCCTGTCATAATTAATGGTTCTGGGAACCTAGCAGACAACGGCGTGACAGCAATAGCCTTTTTCCCTGATGGTTTTTCTGGTACCACGTTTGACGGTGACGCATCACTGTCCACTGGGCCAACTGGAAGCTTAGCTGATACAGATTTCTTTGCGGTAAAATGGGAAGTGGCTACAGAGGTACCTGAACCAAGTGCATTGCTGTTGTTAAGCGCAGGACTACTTCTGTTTGGTAGAAGAAAAACTAAATAAAAAGTACCTGTTGTAACATTAGACAAAACCCAGCCAAGTGCTGGGTTTTTTTATAACTAAGCTTTTGTAATAATTATAAATTGACCATAAAAGCAGATTAGTACTGGTTTCAAAAGTGAACTCTGGTTTATAGTTAATCCATATAAATCAGCGTAAGGACGTTGTTCTTTGATATGAAAATCAAAACTATCATGACCACAGATATAGTTTGTGTACAAATGGACAGCACCTTATCTGAGGTAAAAAGATTATTTGAAAATCACCGCTTTCATCATTTGCTTGTTGTTGAGAATACTAAGCTAGTGGGCATTCTCTCCGATAGAGATTACTTAAAAGCAATTAGCCCGAATATTGATACAGCTGTTGAATCGCTAAAAGATGTAGCTAGTTTAAACAAGCGGGTGCACCAAATAATGAGTCGAGACTTAGTCACCCTACCCCCCACCAGCGGACTTTTCAAAGCCATTCAAATGTTTAATTCACATCGAGTTTCTTGTATCCCCGTTATAAATGTAAATTTTCAACCGGTGGGTATTCTAAGCTGGCGAGATATCTTTAAGTTTGTAGAGACAAAACAGTTAGAAAAATACCTTTCAAAATAGATTAGATAACGGGCTAATGACAGAGTTTCCACCTCGTTGCAAAATATGTGTATATATTTGCGTGGTGCGAAGATCAGCATGGCCCAGTTGATCTTGAACCGTGCGAATATCGGCCCCAGATTGCAGCAAATGCGTCGCAAATGAATGTCGAAGAGTATGAGGGGTAACGTTTTTTTGAATGTCAGCAAGCTTAGTTGCAACTCTAATGGCCTTTTGCAAACCAGACTCATCTATATGATGACGCCGTAACTTTTTAGTTTCCGGATCGGTAGATAGACGACTAGAGGGAAATAGATATTGCCATCCTAACTCCCTACTGGCTGATTTATATTTTATGCGCAATCTATTGGGCAACCAAACTCCAGAAAAAGCCGGATTGACGCTATCGGCAAGCAAATAACGGTCAACTAGCACCACCTGTTTGTGTAAATCCGATAGCAGACTATCGGCCAAAGTGACAACACGGTGCTTGCCGCCTTTACCATGCCATATGCGTATCGATTTAAAATCAAAATCGATATCTTTAACCCGCAATCGAATACATTCCATCAACCGTAAACCACTACCGTATAAAAGCGATGCAGGTAGTTTGTAATTAGCGCTTATACAATTTAATAAACCACGTACTTCTGACTGAGTTAATACAACCGGCAGTTTTTGTTGTCGGGTACTACGTGCGTAATTTAGTTTTAAGGATAACGGGTTATCTATAATCTCGGCATACAAAAATGAAAGCGCATTTAACGCAATTTTTTGCGTAGACACGGCGACATCCAATTCCAATACAAGATGAGATAAAAACAACTCAACTTCTAGATTGTGTAACTGTGCAGGATGTCGCTTTTTATGAAAAATAATAAAACTGCTGATCCAAGTTAAATACGTCTCAATGGTGCGCTTAGCATAATGACGCTTATACATTTCATCTTTTACCATCGACAGAAAAGGCGATTTCATCCGTTTTACATTCCTTGTAAAAACACTGTATAAAATACCAGAATAGCCAACACTTCCGTATAACAGCAAGAATTAGGAAATAAACTGTACTTCCCATACCATTAACCTACGCCACAGGACATATTTTTAACCTGTACAGGCACTTATCAATTATGTTAAAAAAGACAATAACTAAATAAAGGAAATATTCCGCGTACAGATAAAGGATGTTTCCGTACTAATAATATTGTTAGAAGGCGCATAGATGTTTTGAAATCGCGTGAAATGCCAACATCATTTCTTTTTTCTTCTAGGTGGTTTTAAACACAATAGATAGTTAATCAGTTAAGGTTGTTTGAACTGTTTAGTTGTTTCAGGCTATCTTTAAACAAGGAAATTACAGGGGTTATTATCTGGTGGTTATATTAGGTAATAGTGTTATTCAACAGACAAAGGATGTTTACAGCATGTTTATTGCGCCGTCTAACAAAGCAAATCAAGTACGCTCCTTCGTCGCCGGACGCAAACTCGCTGGCTGGGGCTCATTCTTCGCCAAGTATAGCCAGCAAGCTTGCGCCGCTTATTTGAAGCGTTATGTGCCAAGTAGAATTCGCATAAAAGGATAAATCGAATGAGAAAAGTGGTTCTGTTTTCTAAGACTAAGAAATGGTGGCATGAAAGCCCTGATCTAGATTTATTGAACGCCCAGATAACTGAAATGGAAAAAGATGGTTGGGCTATTGTTTCCATTTCAGCAAATACTAATTTCTTAGGATTTATATCGTCATATACTATTTTGGTAGAGTCATCAGGTTGATTGCACATAACAAAAACATCATGGTGGGAATTTTACTCGCTGGCCTTCGGCCAAAAGCGCTCCTAAAATCCCCATATGTTAAGCGTTAGCAACCTAAGGAATGGTCAACATTGAGAAAGTTTTTTAGATTTTTTTGGAACGCTGGTGCCACTATATTTT
>NZ_JAUORY010000043.1:0-10813 GCF_030548145.1 Aliiglaciecola sp. 2_MG-2023 | reverse complement strand
CAGGCTCGCTGGGACAATAACACGTAGGCTCAGTCGCTTCGCTCCAATTTTAGCCTACGTGTTATTGCCCGTTATGCGGGTGTTAGGTGTCAAAAAAGGATTTCATTATGGATAATACAACTCAAATCTTAATATCTTGGTTTCCCTTGCTTCTTGTTTTATTAATTGCATAGGTAATTCCAATCATAATAATTTCTAGATCACAAAATGTTGGACGCCAAGAAAAGCTAGCATGGATAATAGGAAGTTTGTTTATTAGCTGGTTTTGTTTAATATTATTTTTGCTAATTGCACCATTAAAGCCTAATGATAAGTAACATGACACCTAACAAACGTATGTTGCTGACCCAAACTCGTGGCCATTGTTCGTGCCTCACAAAGTGTAGGCCACAAGTTTGTGCAGCAAATTCGGACGTTAGAAGACAAGGAGGTTTTTATGAAAATCTTAAATTTAGCTATACCTTTACTGTTGCTATCTCAGTTGGCTTTCGCAGAAGTTGACATTTCTCTGTCGAATGACAGTGAAAAAGAGGAAATGAAACGATCTCAAGTGTTAAGGCTCATAGAACAACATGATCTGAGCAAGTGGTGGTTTACGGATAAAATAATAATAGATGAGTCTGTTCGAAGTCCGTTTAGTCATCCTGTTTTGACACTTAAAGCTTCAATGCCAAACAATGACCCAGCAGGTTTGTCTCAGTTGTTACATGAGCAGATTCACTGGTTTGAAGACTCAAAGAAAAAAGAAGTAGAAAATACTATTTCAGCGCTACGCAAAATGTATCCGTCTGTCCCCGTAGGCTATCCAGATGGCGCGAGAAGTGAGTTTTCAACGTACTTACACCTCGCTGTTTGCTTAATGGAACTTGATGCACTTACCGAAGTGCTGGGAAAGGAAAAAGCAGAAACAGTTATCGCCACTAATGGGAAGTTCTTTTATAAATGGATATATAAAACAGTACTAGAAGACCAAGCTAAAATACGGAAGGTTTTAGAAAACCATGATTTATACATCCAGTAATGTCTTCTAACAAAAAAATTAAGTTCGCCCGCTGCGCGGGCTGGGACGCAAATATGTGGGCTGGCTCGCTTCGCTCAGATTCTAGCCCTCATATCTGCGCCCCTTATTTAAAAGTTATGTGCCTAAGGACGGTCATGCTCAAACTGTTAAACCCAAATATTGAATCTGAGTTAAAAGCATACTGTCAAAAATGGCTTTGTCACCTGTCTCAGAATGATTTTGATCAAGCTCTTAATTTGGTAACCGTCCCTAACAATTACGGTACTCGCTGGGGTGAAAAGGAAATAAGAGATGCTGTTTTTGACTATTATGGTAGCGAATCAGAATTTAAAATCGAGAATACCGATATAGCTTTTTGCACCCCGGAGTTCATGGAATGTAATGACGGTAGTTACCTTTTTGGTTTTTATTTCCCTGTTAATGGTGAAATCACTGACTTAACCGTGGAGTTCGAGTTTTCTCGAGTCAATAACAATGAGTTTAGTGCCACCATAAATGACATTCACGTTTTGTAGTAAATGGCACATAACAAAAAAATTAAGTCACTCACTTCGTTCGGATTTTAGCCCACACGTCTGCGCCCCTTATTTAAAAGTTAGGGTTCCTATGTTCAGAGTTCTAGTCTTTTTGATATTGGTATTAGCTATATGCGCACCCTCATATTCAGTTCCTTTGAACACCACTACTGAATCGACAATCAGACAAAATCTTGAAAAGCACGCACTTGATTTTGAACACGTTATTTCCTTCGCCATCGAAAATCAGTTGGAGGTCGTACAATGGGTAGATGGTAGAAATGGGGAGCGGGCTTCGGTTAAGTCAATAATTAAAAAAGGTAGTAGAAATTACATAGAAATAACTGATTCAAGTCTGGATGAACTAACTGAATTTTTACTAAGCGAAAACATAGATGTAATCTGGCTACAGCATTTTGATGGAATTTGGCTCATTAGAAAAGCGTTTACTTTTAAGCATAACGATCGAGAGCAAGAAGGATTTTACACGTTTGGTGAGCCGACTGATAAAGGGTTATGTAAGCTTAGCGATGAATCAGAAGATTATGGTAACTATCAAAAAGTCACAGGTGAGTGGTATATTGCAAAGTGTCAATATCCGTCTACCTCCGGAACCTAACAAACGCATTAAAATGGACGCCTAACAGTTGGCTGGCGCTCATTCTTCGCTAAGTTTAGCCAACTGTTATTCGCAATTTATGCGGGCGTTATAGCGCATAAGCCTTTCAGATTATGGTTTAGCGCAAAGGCGGATTTTTGCGGTACTTCTCCGAGTTGACTACTGCTTTTTTCCGCAATTCCCCTGCGGTTTATTCAATTCAAAATACTTCTTTCTCAAATCGCTTTTATAAAAACCTGTTCACAATAACGTTTATCAATAGTTGCAGTTTTCTGGCAGTTTGGTTTAGTCTAGGGTAATAATTTTAATCAAGTTGTTGTGCTAACTGCTTGTGGCGGCAAAGCCGCGATAGTGAAGTGGGGTGGCGCAATAACAAACGTATGTTGCTGACACCAACTCGCGGCCATTGTTCGTGCCTCACAAAGTTTAGGCCACAAGTTTGTGCAACAAATACGGGCGTTATATGCAAAAGGAGAATTGTGCATGAATATCAATGCAACATTACTTGGAGAGATAATATTTATCTCTGTAATAGTTATTGGCATCCTAAGTTATTACTTAGGCAAACGTAAAACAAACACACCTAAAATGGCCACCTTAATTGGTGTTCTATTATCATTTATTCCGCCACTCGGTTTAATTTATCTTGCCATATTGGTACTAAAAAATGATATTAATCAAAATAATACTAGTACGGCTGTTGGGTAATTTGCATATAACAAAAAGCTCAATCGGAAAATTACTCGCTGGCCTTCGGCCAAAACGCATCGTATTTTCCGTTTAGCTTAAGCGTTAGCAGTTTAAGGGAAGCTATGAGTAAACGGAAAAATGAGAGAAGTTTGATTCCATTAATGTCAGTTGTCGGGCTAGTAAGTGCGCCTCTAATTTTCATTCTTGGAATAGTGGCTGGTAGCCAAATTCAGTTATCCTCAATTTTAACTGCTGACTCATTATCCTCATGGGTCTCTGCATTAGCTACTGTTGCTATTGCTGTTTTAACATTTATTTTAGCTAAAGAAACTTGGTACTTAAGGGAAGCTCAAATAGAGCAAGTTGACTCTCTTAGAAAAGAAAATATTAGACCAAGTGTTTCAGTTACTCTTAAAAATAGTGATATTTCATTTAATTTGATGATGGTTAATGTGAGTAACCTAGGAAAAGGTATCGCTCGAAATGTAAGTTTCAAGTTTATTGATAAAGACGGAGCTGAAATTTCCGAAGGTGAAAATGTAATAGTTGACCTTTTTTTAAAACTTCATATTTTTTCTAACGGCATGCACTCGTTAGGAATTAATCAAAAAGTAGATAGCTTTTTGTTTAGTTTTTTTGAGTTAAAAGGGAAACTTGAAGGCGATGATATTTTTACCCCATTTTTCAAAATAGTTGTTTCTTATACAGATGTTGAAGGTTATGACTATTCCAATGAGTTAACCATTGACTTTGCTGAGTTAAAAGGAATTACTGAAATTGGAGGTGGAGACCCTTTGCATAAAATGGCGGGAGATTTAAAGAAACTCAGAGAACAATTGGAGAAAATGACTAACTCTTCATCTAAAAAGTTACACGTTAATACTTATACATCAAAAGATCGTGAGGCTCAGCGAAAAGCAGATGAAAAGAGGTTTGCCGAATACAAGAAGCAACAGGACAAGTTGTAAAACTGCTAACAAGGCCGTTAAACAAAGGACACAAAACAGCAGGTTGTGCTCCTTCGTCGCCAATTTTAGCCTGCTATTTTGTGCCGTTTACGGCAAGCGTTAGCAACTAATTAGTAAAACGATGATTACATTTGAAGTTTCTAAAGATATAAATCTTAAAATGCTACAAGAGAGTGACGCAGAAAAACTTTTTGAGTTAGTTGACGGTAATCGTTCACACCTTCGAGAATGGCTACCATGGTTGGATTTCAACAAATCTGTAAACGATTCTTTGTATTACATTAAAACTAACCATGAACAATATTTGAATAATCTAGGATTTAACTGCGGAGTTTTCTTTTCAGATGAACTTGTTGGCATGTGTGGTTATCACCCCATTGATCACCTAAACAAGAAAGTGGTTCTTGGCTATTGGATTGCACAGCAAGCTCAAGGAAAAGGTATCATCACCAAATGCGTTGAATATTTAATCAATTATGCGTTCGACACTCTTGAGCTTAACAAAGTGTCTATCCCTGCCGCAGAGTACAACTATAAGAGCCAAGCTGTCTCTGAACGATTAGGTTTAGTCAAAGAAGGAATTGAACGAGAGGCCGAATTTTTGTATGACAAATATGTTAATCACATACATTATTCGGTACTACGTTCAGAATGGAAACGTTGCTAACAAACTGCTGTAGTCGCTCGCGGGCTCGCTGGGACGCAAACACATGGGCTGCGTCGCTTCGCTCCTAATTTTAGCCCATGTATTTTCGCCCCTAAGCAGGGCGTTAAGTGTCAGGGATAGAATGAGCAGAAACAGTAAAGCTAAAAGAGACTCCAAGAAAAAAGCCCAAAAGCGGTCGCAGAATCAAAAAAAGGAAGCGGCTTTACGAGAGAAACAGATGATTCCTACTATCTATTTTGATGAATCTGGCAATACAGGTTCAAACCTACTTGATCCTAATCAACCTGTATTTACTTTAGCAAGTTGTCGCTTTTCTGAAGATGATTCCAAGAAGCTAATTGCACTTCTCGAATCAAACTCTCCTCATGAGGCGCACTTCAAAAATCTTCGCCGAAGGAAGTCTGGGCAGGATGGTATTGTCAGGCTAATGAGCAGTAACCTGCTCAATTTGGAAACGGTAAAAGTCAATATTTTCTTGAAAGAGTTTATGGTTACTACAAAAATTGTAGACTTACTAATTGAGCATATGATGCATCTTTCTGGTGAGGATCTTTACTTAAATGGAAGAAACATAGCGTTATCAAATATGCTCTATTACTATCTGCCTGCATTCTGTGATGAAGATTTAGTAAAAGCTATGTATAACTCTTTTGTAGTTATGATTCGTGAGCAGGGCCAAGAGCATATTGATGGTTTTTATTCTGATGTTGAGAAAGTAAAAGAATCATCTGTTGATGAAAAATTCAAGCAAGATATTGACCTTATATTATTTACTAAAGATTGCATTGATGACGCTCTTAACGGTGTTGATAAGTTCTCTTTGGATCCATCAATTCCAGCGTTATTTAGTCATTGTGCTCAATGGGGTGAAGCATATCCTAAAGGTTTTCATATCATTCATGATGACTCACACAGCATTGAAAAACAGCGTTTACTATTTGCTCAGTTTATGGACTGGACCCAAGATGAAGTCGAGCTGGGTTATGACCGAAGAAAATATAACCTCCCTCTAAAAGGGAAATCATTAAAGTTTGCTAGCTCGGATGACCACCTACAGGTGCAGGTAGCTGACATCATTGCTAGTTCATTCTCATATTGGGCTGCCGGAGTGAGCCGTGGAGAAACAGAGGACTATTTGTTTTTAGAACTAACTAAGCTTAATCTGGATAAATATATTGGCCACAATAAAATCTGGCCAACTCAGGACGTTACACCTGAGGATTTAGGAACCGTACATGATGGTGGCCTAAATGCGGCAAATTATACGCCGTTTTTTCTAAATAGGGCTGTTCCTAATCCAGATGTTGCGAACACTTAACAAAACGCTGAACATGGTTCGGAGAAGATACTAAATTGAAGGTTTCAGAGCTAACCTTAAATGCAATAAAGCCTTATATTACTGGCGACGGGGCTCCCACGCCATACATGTCTGGGCCAGAGCTAATTAAGTTTTTTAACGCTTTTGGGCTATCTGATGAATATTCTCGCGAAGGCCTACCAAATTCATGGTCGAGAAATGAGTATGCCTACGAACGATTAAAGGAAGTAAACGGAACTCCAGAATTCAAGAAGTTAATCGAAGCCATTCCTGATAGCCGGAAAGTCAATAACCCAGATAAAGTGGCAAATGAGCTAAGTGAAATAATAAAACACGATGGCTACGCCTTCGAAAAAGATGATAGAGGTATTTTCAAAGTCAATGGCTCCGCGATCGATGATCCAGTATTAATAGCGGCACATTTCCAAGAAATCAAAGATCAAATTATTGAATCTATTCGGTCCGCAGAGTTTACTATTTGGATTGCTGTGGCATGGTTCACCGATAGAGATATCGGGAACGAACTACGTTTAAAGCATCAAAAAGGCATTAACGTCCGAGTAATTGTAAATGACGATGAAATAACCGATAAACATGGTTTAGAGTTTAGCTCTAGGGGAATTGAATACAAAAAGGTCTCACCAAACTCGCCGTGGGGTAAAAAATTGATGCATAACAAGTTTTGTATAATTGATTTATACAAAGTTATTCATGGTTCGTATAATTGGACAAGTAATGCGCAATATAACAACGAAAACATTACAATTACAGAGAGTCGAGACTTGGCAGAGGAGTTTTCAAGGCAGTTTATTGAACTTCGTAGTCAAGAAACTTAACAAGCGCTTCCAGTCTGACGCCAAACACTACGCGGTTTTGTGTCACTCGCTGCGCTCGAACATTATCACAAAAACCGCTTCGCATTCGGCGCAGCTGAAGCGAGCGTTAGGCCTCGTTTACTCTAGCATAGGCGGAAAAGGAAAATTTAAGTGGAAGACTTAAAGCATCAAATAAGAATGCAAGCTACTGCCAATGTGTTTCAAACTATGGGCACGGAAGGTTCTGGGGCCAAAGTTATCGAACAATTTAAAAGCATGCCTGATGAACTACTAGATATACTGGGAACAAATGCAGGTATCAAGAAAGAGCACTTACCAATATATCGCAAGTTAACTCGAGGCGAAAAAAATGATTTCACTGAAAAGCTTCAGAATTTTAGAGATGAACTGAAAACAGGAGATATTATTCTTGTAACTGGTACTTCAAACTCCTCAAAGGTATTGGCGAAATTACAAAAAACAGTTTACTCAAAAGCTCGATCTAGTCATGTTGTAATCGTTTTAGCCGACTTTATATGTATAGATGCAATGCCCAATATCGGTGTTTCTCTTAAATTAATACATGAAGTTTTGAATGATGTTCAAGAAGGTTGGCGGATTATTCGATTTAAAGGACTACAAGAGAAAGACAGTGATGTGCTCAGCAAGACATGCGCTTATTATATTGAGCAACCATATATAATTTTGCCAAAAAAGAAACCGGCAAAGAAATTCTCATACTGTTCCGAATTAGCACGTAAAGTTTATCTTGATAGCAAAATTAAAAATACTGGGATTCCAAATAATACTATTATAAAGCCATGTGATTTCGATAAAATCGCCGATCAAAATAGTCAGTGGCTAGACGTAACAGATTCCGTTAAGCCTTACGTAGAGTTCTGTATAGAATATGAAGGGGTCTTAAAGTTCATAGCTAAGAGCTTTACACAAGGCATAGAGCTAAACCGGCAACGATTTAGCGAACGAAGAAAAGTTAGAGAAAATGTATCTAAAATGCATAAAAAAGGTGTGATTACCGACTCTGGTGCAGCTCAGATAAAAAATAAAATAGAGTTACTTGAAAAATCATTAAACTATAAGTTTTGGGATTATCAATAAGGCCTAACAAGCGCCTCAACAAAGGACGTTAAAAGCTTGGCTTGCGCTCCTTCGTCGCTAATTATAGCCAAGCATTTTACGCCTGTTAGGCCGGCGTTAGGCCTCCGAATGCCCCAAGGAAAGATTATGGAAGATAAAAACTACTCCTCTGATTCACCAATCCACGAGCAAGGGCAAGATAGATTTTCGCGCTGGAGCTTCTCAGAGAGAGTAGCCCAAGTAATATCAAAACGAAGTGATCCAAGCAGCATTGTTATTGGTCTCTACGGGATATGGGGTGATGGTAAAACATCTGTTCTCAACTTTATCGAAAAATCACTTGAAAGTGATGAGAACGTAATATGTATAAAATTCAATCCGTGGCGTTTCGGTACAGAAGATGAGTTACTAACCGGCTTCTTTTTTGATATTGCAGGAGCGCTAGATGCAGAGCTAATTAAAACCGGTGATAAGCTCAAGGATTTCGTTAAAAAAGCAGCGCCTGGTGCTGGCGCTATTATGGGTGCAAAGGGTGCGGGCGATGCTCTTGGGACATTTATCTCAGGGCCAGATATAAATGAACTTAAGAGAAGAATAGAACGTGAGTTAGAGTCAGCAAAAAAACGAGTCCTTATACTAATCGATGATGTAGATAGGCTGGAAAAGACTGAAATACACGCATTATTTAGATTAGTTAAGTTAACAGCAGACTTTAAATATACATCGTACATATTGGCATTCGATAAAGATGTTGTCGCAGCATCTTTGCAAGATCGCTACTCTAGTGCTGCTGAGAATTCCGGCGAGGCATTTTTAGAGAAAATCATTCAGGTTCCTCTACATTTACCAGCAGTCGAAAAGCAAGTGCTTCGAGAGTTTTGTTTTCAAGGAGTGGATGAAGCTATAAATATTTCAGGTATTTCGCTCTCCGAACAACAAGTGCAAGAATTTGTTCGAGACTTTAGCGCCGCTTTCGATGATTGCTTAACAACTCCAAGAAAAGCCAAGCTTTATGGAAATATACTAATGTTCTCTTTGCCAATTTTGCATGGAGAGGTAAACGCAGTTGATCTCATGCTTTTGGAGGGAATAAGAATCTTTTGCCCACCTTTGTATGAGGTGCTGAGAATAAATAAGAGACTATTTACAGGATCTTTCAGAGATAGCCATTACTCGAACAATGATAGCGAAAAGGAACACATAAGAAATCTTTTAGATGGCGCACTTAGTCGAGGAAAGAATATTAACAAAGAGGGGTTTATTGACCTCTTAAAGAACATGTTTCCAAAGCTTCAATCAGTTTATGGCAATATGAACTATGGCTCGGATTGGTATGAGAAATGGAATAATGGACAGAGAATTTGTTCTGAAAATTATTACTCTAGATATTTTACTTACGCAATACCAAAGGGAGATATATCAGATAAGGCAATTCAGGAGTTATCTAAAGATAGTGAGAAATGGCAAGAGCCCTACGATTTGGAAAGCAATCCACTAAATGGAATATTCAACGCCTCTTCAGCTGAAACATTAATAAAAAAATTGAGGCATAATGCAGGAAAAATAGATGCTGATGCCGCGTTAGCATTGGCTGTTGCTGTTGCGCAAAAGAGCGATGACATCCCCAATCCAGAGGTGTTGTATAGCTGGATAGCTCCGTTTTCGCAGGCAGCCATGCTGGTTAGTGATTTAATTCAAAACGTACAGGAACCTGACCGAGTTGCTTTGGCAAAAAAATGCATCGATTCAGCACCTTCACTGGAATTTAAACTCGAGATTTTTAGATGGTTAAAACGTGAGGATGAAAACAAGCCCGAAAAGGATGCTTTTTCTGAAGCCTGTATAGATGATATCGGAAAGCACTTGGGAAAACTTATAGATGATAAAATTGAAGGGAAGGACGATCTAACTAAGCTGGCGCCTAACTCTATCCCAACGATATTTTATACATTAAATAGATATGTGCGTGATGACTATGTGAATGATTATGTAGCAGGATTGATTTCGAATGATTCAGAAGCTCTTGTTAGAATACTTGATTCTTATGTGCCAACTGCTTGGGGGATGGAATCAGGCATTTCGCACAAGTCGGATTTCGAAAGAGAGCAATACAACAGTCTAACTGGGCAATTAGATGCATCAATAGTTTTAAGCGCAATCCAAGATCATTTCCCACATGCAATAGGCGTCTCTGATGACTTTCCAAGAGTGTACGATGATGATGTAGACAAGGGGATTCTATTCTTGAAGCAATTCGTCTGGTTACATCAATACGTACTGCGTGAATCGGAATCTGAAGAGGAGCCACATGATGGTGGAGAGTAGGCCTAACAAGGCGCTGTTGTCGGACTGTTTTTCCGCTGGCGCTACAATACAGTCGCAAAGCGCGGCGTTAGGACTACTGACTCAGCATCTAGGAAAGTTTTATGGAAATTAAAAGAGTAAAAATTAGATTTTCTGATGAAGACGACACCTTTTCTATGAGGGAATTTACGCATTTTATGTACTTATTCAATGCCGCTAACAATGCATTCATAAGTTACGATGGCGAAGGCCAAGCAGAAGAAGTTTTAGAAAACGAAAATTGGGATTTATTTAAATCAATTCTTAGAAAATATGGTGATGAGTACCGTATTCAAGAATTATTTTTCGCTCAAAAAAATGAACTTCAAATAGAAAAAATAATAAAGCAGAGTCCTCTGGAAATGTGGGTTGTTGGACCTTTAGTAGCTCTCGTTGCAGCGGTGATTATTTCAGGTGGAAAGGTTGATTTAAAAAATCTTACATTTGAAGTTAATTCTCTAGGTAGCGGTTTAAAGGATTTATTAGAAGCATTTAACTTACCTGAAAGACTAGCAAAAGAAGATACCAAAATATTCAGCATGCCTTCTAAGCAGAAAAAATTAGAAGACAAGATGGCGAAAGGTGATGATGAAGTTGAAGGTGGTAACGAAAACAAGTCCTAACAAGCGCATGTTGTCGGACAGGTTTTCCGCTGCGCTCCTTACCAGCCGCAAATGCGGGCGTTAGCAGTACAAGGAGGCTTCAATGGAACCATCAATCCCCATCAAATGGGTTCAAGGTTTAAAAGTAGCTTATTCA
>NZ_JAUORY010000042.1:0-11099 GCF_030548145.1 Aliiglaciecola sp. 2_MG-2023 | reverse complement strand
CCCCGCTTAGATAGGCCAGCTAAATTCATGGGTTATCTCCGTGACCTAAATCCATGGCCTAAAGGCCATGCTACAGGGAAGGGTTGTAGGCGGGTGCTTTAGCCCCTCTTAGATAGGCCAGCAAAATTCATGGGTTATTTCCGTGGCCTAAATCCATGGCCTAAAGGCCATGCTACAGGGATGGGTTGTAGGTGGGCGCTTTAGGCTAATTATTCTCAAAATACGCATATTTCTTTAGGGAATTTTATTTCTAATATTTCAATTTTTATCGATTCTATTATATTCTAAGTCATTCACTTCATTGACTAAAACAGTGTTTCGTTTATTGACAACTGCAGGGATTTTGCGAATGGGTAGATGTATGGTCGTTAGTTTAATAACTATGTCTTTATTAACCTATTCAAGTTTAAGTATAGGTCAGCAAAATAGTTTATCTTCTCATCAAAACAATAAAGTTGAATTAACCACAGGATCTAATTACTACCCATATGTTGACCCTAAAGCAATCGATGACGGTTGGTCAGTATCAATAATAAAAGCAGTATTTGAGCAAATGGGGAAACAGGTCGATATTGAGATTCTGCCTTGGCAGCGGGGTTATAAATGGACCGCTGAAGGGCAATATGAAGGGACTTTTCCGTATGTTTTTACCGAACAAAGAGCAAAGACTTTTATCTATTCCAAACCTATTAACTTGATTCCTGTCAGAATATATACAAATAAAAATAAGAATGTAATGTCGTTAGCGGAATTAAAAAAAGCCCGTTTATGTTTGCCCCATGGTTACAGTCTGAGCCGCGAACAAGTTGCATTAATTGACAAGCATCAACTGATAATCCAAAACGCATCGACGGCTGGTGGATGCGTGATGCAAGTGGCAAAAGGTTGGAGTGATTTGGGGTTTATCAATGGTTATCTACAAAGTGAAAATAACGCTACACTTTTTACAAAACTTTCTAACGTCAATGTGCTGCAAATCCCTGTGGCTAATGTTCCACTTTTTTATATTGTCTCTCGTCAGTTCAAAGATGCACAGCAACATATTGATCGTTTTAACGAAGCTTTGGAATTTATTGAGAAATCCGGTAAGAGACGCGAAATAGATCAACAATTTGAATCCTTTCTTAACGTATCTGAATCCCCCATTAGTTTGCAGTACTGAGTGTGGCATTTTTTGTTAATTTTCATTTTTAGCGCAAACTCTGTAAGCCATAGTGATTATAACTATTCTCAAGTAGAATCGAGTTCTATTCAAATCGTTGCGTTGTAGGAACCTGATGTGCGCAAAGCTGTAAAGTCTCGTCTCGCTTTTTTGATTATCGCTGTTATTTGCTATAGCGCCGGTTTTTACTTTCTTCCTGAACAACTTAATAGCGAAACTGACACAATTTTAAGTGCTGGTTTTGCAATAGTTTATTTTCTACTTCTACCCATTCTGTATTGGTTATTAATCATCAAGGCAGGCAATCAAAAGCCTTGGAAGATGATCTTAATTTTTTCGCTAAGTGCAGGTATCGCACGTTTTAGTTTTGCTGCACAGATCGCTGATTATTTTGAATTTGTTATGTGGTTACGAATTCCGATTATTGGTATTTTGCTGGCCATCGAATTTTTCTTAATCGCCCACGTGATCAAATCGCTCTGGAAGGCACGAAAACTCAAAGGTGATCCAAGAGTGCATATGATCAACAGCATTAACAGTGATGATGATGAGAAAAAGCAACAACTCTCCATCACGCTCTCCTATGAGCCCGCTAGTTGGTATTACTGCCTACCATTTTTGTCTCGCAATCATCCGCGCCCAGTGACGCATTTGAAATTATTATCCCGTTATCCTTTGCATTTTATTTGTATGTTATGCGGTTTAACGCTAGTTGCTGGTCTTACCTATATGCTAATTGCCACTATCAGTGAATTGGTTGCACTAATTGTGGCTTCTTTTATTAGCTATTCAATTATTTCTATCTGTGCAAACTATCGAATAAGTCGTTACCACTCGGTGTATTTTTTAGACAACAATTTAGTATTGAATTCATCGTTTTTGTCTATCATGGTTATTCCGTTATTAACCATAAAAACCGTCGATACTGGGTGTTGGAATAAACAAGAATTGACCGAATTGCTAATTTTAGGGCGAGGTAAAACCGCTAATATATTACTCACTTTTAATCATGAAATAAGTTATTTTTCGATGATGGGCATGCTCAATGAGCCTTTTAATAAAGTGTATCTTTCGGTAGAAGACCCCGCTGCGCTAAAACAACAAATACAAGATAAAATAAACTTGGGATAGCCAGCATAAATAAAAAACAACTCTTTGTGGTTAGGTGAAGTAATCAACAAAAATACACTCCACTGTTTTTAAGGTGCATTGAGCTGAATTATCATTACAAGTAAGGTAAGTTTAAGTAGGATAAACAAAACCTATTTGCAATGAGTACACATGTCGTCCGAAAAAATTCAAACCCGTCAGTTAATCAGTTGGATTTTTAGTCAACTCAAACCTTATCGCCGTAGAGTTGTGTTAGCTATTCTAGCGTTAATTGTGGGCGCAGTGTCTTGGCTGATGCTTGGTCAAGGTGTCAAAGTCGTCGTTGATGAAGGCTTTTTGGCCAATAACAGTGACAAACTAAATCAAATGGTGTTTGTGGTTTTGGGGATTGCTTTGCTTGGTAGTTTAGCAGCGTTTTTTCGGTTTTATTTAATGATATGGCTAGGCGAACGGGTCAGTGCCGATATTCGAAAACAAGTATATTTCCATCTTTTGAATCTCTCCCCAGGCTTTTTTGAATCAACCCGAACCGGTGAAGTGATTTCGCGGTTCACCGCAGATACAACAGTGTTGCAAACTGTGGTGGGTATGGGCCTATCCATGGCATTGCGAGCGTCAATCACCTTTATTGGCTCGATGTTGTTGATGTTTATTACCAGTCCTTTACTTACTTTATACGTTTTGATTGCTGTGCCCTTAGTGCTCCTACCGATTAAGTTCTTAGGCGCAAGAGTACGTATTTACGCTCGAAATAGTCAGGATCGTGTTGCCGATATGGGCGCATATGTGGATGAAAGTTTGCACGAAATTCAAACTGTACAAGCCTATACCCATGAAGGTATCGACCGTCGTTTATTTGCTGACCGTATTGAGGCAGTGATGTTGGCTGCTAGTCATCGAATAAAATATCGCGCGCTAATGATTTCATTGGTAATGGGGATCAGTATTACTGCTATTACCATTGTTGCTTGGTTAGGCGCTAAAGAGGTGCTAAGTGCTGGGGTTAGCGCCGGCGAGCTTACTGCATTTATGTTTTATGCGGTAATGGCCGGCGGGGCTGTGGCTACAATAAGTGAAGTGATTGGTGAAATTCAAAAGGCGGCAGGGGCAAGTGAGCGCTTATTGGAATTACTCAATACTCGACCGCTTATTGAAGCACCGGCGAAACCTCAATTGTTACCCGAGGTTATTTCAGGACGCTTAGATATTCTAGACGTTAATTTCGCTTATCCTAGCGCTGAGCAAGTAGCGGTTCTTAAACATCTTAACTTACAAATAGAACCTGGTGAGCGGATAGCCTTAGTGGGTCCTAGCGGTGCCGGCAAATCGACCTTGTTTCAACTGCTATTAAGGTTTTACGATATCACTAGTGGCAGTATTCAAATTGATGGTTTTCATTGCCACATGTTGTCGCCGGATGATCTGCGTAAACAATTTGCACTAGTACCTCAAGAATCGGTTATTTTCGCAACCAATGCTCTTGAAAATATCCGTTATGGTCGACCAGATGCGACTATGGATGAGGTAATTGAAGCTGCAAAAGCGGCTAGGGCGGATAAATTTATTGGTGAATTACAAGACGGATATTTTACCGATTTAGGTGAAAGAGGTGTTAGATTATCAGGTGGACAGAAACAACGAATTGCGATTGCCAGAGCGATATTGGCTGATCGACCAATTTTATTGCTCGACGAGGCCACAAGTGCGTTGGACGCCACCAACGAACAACTGGTCAAGCAAGCTCTAGATAAATTAATGGATGGAAAAACCACGCTGATTATTGCCCATCGATTATCTACAGTGGTGAATGCCGATAGAATAGTGGTTATGGACAAAGGTGAAGTAGTCGCAATTGGAAGCCATCATGAATTAATGCAAGGCAACAGTGTGTACCGACAGTTCGCCGAATTGCAACTCGTCAGTTGACGAGTAGTTATATTATAAACGGTTAAATCTGCATAATATCATTGTAAAAATACGCCAATTTTTACGTTGATTTAGGGTGACTGGTCTAGTCATCCGCATATTATTAGGAACCCATATCTAAAATGCTACAACTCATTGATATTAAAAAACAGTTTCAAAATGGTGAGGAAATCGTCACTGCCTTAGATGGCGTTACACTCAACATACATGAAAATGAATTTGTTGCGGTAATGGGCAGTTCGGGATCAGGAAAATCGACTTTAATGAATGTGCTGGGGTGTTTAGATACGCCTAATCAAGGTCAGTACTTACTAGCAGGTCAAGACGTCGCCAAATTAGACGATGATACCCTCTCTGGCATCCGCAATACCCATATTGGTTTTATATTTCAAACCTTTCACCTATTACCGAAACTTGATGCATTAGGTAACGTACTTTTGCCCTTGCGCTATGCCGATACCAGCGAAGAGGAAGCGATGCAACGGGCGTTAGGGTTAATAGATAGGGTGGGAATAAGTCACCGAAAACATCATAAGCCTTTTGAAATGTCGGGAGGACAACGGCAGCGTGTGGCGATCGCGCGAGCGCTCATTAACCAACCCAAAGTGATCTTGGCTGATGAGCCTACCGGAAACTTAGACAGCAAAACCTCGGTTGAAATTATGGCATTGCTAACAGAATTGCATCAAGCAGGCCAAACCATCGTAATGGTCACCCATGAAGAAGAAATTGCGACTTATGCGCAACGGGTTATCAGAATGAAAGATGGGAAGATCATTGATGAACATTAATTTGGTTTTTTTCATTGCCGTGCTTGCTGTGAGTATATTTAGTCATCCTGTTCTGGCAAAAGGTGAATCATTACTGCTGACAGGTAAAATCAGTTCAGCCAAAAAACAAGTTGTCACCGCGCCGCGGGGACGCAGTTGGAACATTCAGATTCAATGGTTAGAAGAAGAAGGCAAAATGGTGGAAGCCGGTGACTTAATTGCTGTTTTCGATGGTTCATTAATCCAAAGCCAGTTAGAAGCCAATGAAGAGACCTTAGAGACTGAGCAGCTCGAATTAACCCAAATAACAATGGACTTGGAACAAGAGTATCTAGAAGCGCAAGGTGCGTTGACTATTGCTCAAATGCGGGTGGAACAAGCCAAAATTGAGGCTAACGTGCCTGAATCCCAAGTTAGTCAGTTAGATAAAGGTAAATTTGAGCTGACCTTACAACGTACGCAAATGGAGCTGATTAAAGCGGAAGAAAACCTAAAGTTAGCCGAACAAGCCTTGCTTACGGGCATTGAAAAGCAACGAATTCAGATACGATTAATTGAAGATGAAATTCGTTATCAACGCAGTCAAATGGAAAAAATGAGTGTTACTGCCAATTTTAAAGGTCCTATTAGTTACGCTATTCATCCTTGGTCGGGTGAAAAAATGGCGGCTGGAATTAACGTGCGTGCGGCATGGAATATTATCGATGTTCAAGCCACTGACAATTTCCAAATTGAAAGCTGGGTGCATGAAATTGATGTGGAACGTTTAAAAGCGAACAAAAATGTTGAGTTAGTGTTGGATGCTTATCCGAGCAAAAAATTCAAAGGTAAACTGACCTTCTTGTCTACACAAACAGAAAAGAAAGTACAGTGGAGCAATAGTGTTTACTACCCGGTGATTTTTCAATTTGTTGATACCCCTGAATTAACCTTATTGCCAGGTATGAGTGTGCGTGTGGATGTTCCACCGCTAACCCGCGGAGATAATTAGCATGCAAATTCAGTATTCTTTATTGTTTTTAATCTTGTTCGCCGTTGTCACTGTGACAAGCTGTTCAAAAGTCAGCGTTGCAATAAGCGAAAAAGAGCGAGTAAACGAACCCATAGTAGCGCCTGCTGAATTGGTTTCGCTGCACGATGCACCTATAGGGCCACCGAGTGTTAGTCGGATGTGGCAGTTTAAAATTGAATATTTAGCGCCAGAAAACACCTTGCTCAAAAAAGGTGACTTAGTGGTTAAATTTGATGGCGATAAACTCATGGAGGATCTCGTTAGTAAACAAAGTGATTTAGACGCCGCAATTAAAGAGTCTGAGAAACGTAAACTCAAAGAACAAGCGACCGAGAAAGACCTTGAATTAGCCATGGCTGAAGCAAAAATGAATATGGAAATCTCTGAGCGTAAAGTCGCAATTACCGATGCATCACGTTCTGAAGTTGAGCGCTTAAAGCAAGTCTCAGAATATGAAATAAATAAAGTTTTATATCAACAGGCCATACAAAAACTAGCACAAAACAAAGAGCGCATGATCATTAATGGAGAAGTACAAAATGGGCGAATTAAAAAATTAGCGCTAAGAGTCAAAAATATACAAGACAGTCTAGACAAACTAGTCGTAAAAGCACCCAAAGATGGGTTAGTGGTTTATCAAGTCGATAACGATGACAATAAACCTGCTGTTGGTGATACCGTCTCTATGGGACGTCCTTTGGTAACGTTACCGTCGTTGGATAAATTGGCCGTGAAAGTCGAATTTGATGAATCGGATTCATCTGTCGTGAAAGTAGGACAGCAGGTCAAAGTGGTGTTAGATGCCCACCCTGAAAAGCCCTACGCCGGCACCATCACCTCGCTTGGTCAAGCCTATCGAAACCGTTCTCAGCATAACCTCAAGGTAGTCTTTGATGCTTGGGTGAAGCTCGATAAGCTAGATCTAGATAAAATGCGACCGGGCATGAAAGCCAATGTGCAATTACTTAGTGAGGAACGCACATGAACAGACTGTCATACTATTTTATCGCCCTCTCAATGCTTATTTTAACCGGCTGTGAAGAGGAGGTGACAAAGATTCCCACCTTCGAAGTGAACGCCAGACCCTTTGATATTACCCTCAATGGTTTTGGTGAAATCGAAGCTGTGCATGCCCAAAAAATTGTTTCTCCAGGCAGACGTCCAATGGTGTTGTCTTGGCTTGCTGATGAAAACACTAAAGTGAAAAAAGGCGATATTATTGCCCGTTTTGACGCAGAGCAACTGCTGGTGGATAGCAAAGAAGAAGAATTACGCATGGCGTTATTCAGTCAGGATATCATTCAAAGCGAAGCCGAACGTTTTCAACAACAAAATGACATCCTCTCCGAGCAAGAATTCGTAGACTATGAGTTTGAATTCGCAGATAAATTTGCGATAGATGATTTACGTGTTTATTCCAAATTAGAAATTATTGATTCCTTCCAAAATCGTGATTTTTTAGGTGCTAAAGATAACTTTTTGGACTGGAAAAAGGACAGTGTCGACGAGCAAAATAAGAGTAATGTTGGGGTGTTGGAAATAAAACGAAAAGGCCATGAAATCAAATATCTACGCCATCAACAAGCGTTATCGCAATTACAAGTTTTTGCCCCTAATGATGGACTACTTACCTACGAAAAAGACCGTATGGGGGAAAAACCTTCTGTTGGTCAAACGGTGTTTCCGGGGCGTCCGATTGCCAAAATTCCTAATTTAGATAACATGCAAGCCCGCGTGTTTGTATTAGCCAAAGACGCCATCAGTTTAAAATCTGGCATTGAGGTTAAAGTGTCTCTAGATGCGTTCCCTGATCGAACCTTTGATGGCAAAGTGGCCAGTGTATCTGGTTATCCTCGCTCCATTGAAAGAGGAAATCCTGTCACCTATTACGAATTAGTAGTTGAACTAACTCAGCAAGATATTAGCCTAATGCAGCCCGGACGTAAGCTCAAAGCATCAATCTTAGTACAACCGGCCAAGCCCTCACTGTTAGTGCCTTTACAAGCTATTCATCATCAACAGGGACGAAATTTTGTGTATCTAAAAACGGCCGAAGGCTTTGAACAGCGTCAGATCACTACCAAACAAAAGAATTTGTATTTTGTGGAAGTTGAGAGCGGTTTAATTGAGGGGGATGAGATTGCGTTGAGTTTACCGGAGCTTTCATCATGACTCGATATTGGACCTTGATAGCGGATGCTATAGCCGAATTGTCCGCGCAAAAACTAAGAACCTTTTTAACACTTTTAGGCATGATTTTCGGTGTTGGAGCGGTTATTGCGATGCTGAACATTGGTGAAGGTGCAGAAAACGAAGCGCTCAAGCTAATTGATTCTATGGGTGTCAACAATATCATAGTGCAAGGTTTAGATTACAATAAGAACGAACTGGTTGAGATTCGTGAAGAAAGCATGGGATTAACCATGGGAGATGTTCAGGCTGCCATGAGCACCTTGCCTTTCGTCGATGATTATAGTGCAAGCAAAAATATTAAAGTTCATGATATTTACAGTGATTATGGAAAATCTGGGGCACAGCTATTGGGCGTATCTAGTAGTTATTATAAACACGCTAACATGCGCTTAACCACAGGTCGCTTCACGGACCAACATGATAACGATAACTTAGCGCAAGTGGCTGTTCTGGGAGTTGATGCCGCTAAAGAACTATTTCCGCAGCAAGAAGCACTTGGGAAATACGTCAAAGTCAACCATATTTGGTTACATGTGGTAGGCGTTTTAGCGCCTCCACAGGGTAACAAAAATGAATTCCAGGGGGTAAAAATTGGCGGTGATCGCTATCGAATTTTTATCCCCATCGCCACCGCAGAACAAAAGTTAAAAAGTGAAAATTTAGCAAGCGAGTTAGATAGCATAAAACTCAGCATTGCGAAATCGACCGATCCTGTTGTGGCATCAAAAGCCGTGGCTGAATTGATGAAAATGCGCCACGGTGGCGTGCAGGATTATGAACTGATTATCCCCGCAGCTTTATTAGAGCAGCAAAAACAAACCCAAGAAATATTCAATATTGTCATGGCCTGTGTTGCCGGAATTTCTTTGTTGGTAGGTGGAATCGGCATTATGAATATAATGTTAGCCAATGTAATGGAAAGAACCACTGAAATTGGTTTATTGCGCGCAGTTGGTGCCCGCCAAATTGATATTAAGCAGCAGTTTTTAGCCGAAAGCTTCACTATTTCTGTGTTAGGTGGACTTTTAGGGGTATTTTTTGGCTTAGTACTATCCGAGATTATCGGCTTTTATTCGGGGTGGGCAGTGAGTTGGTCTTTAACTGCAATTGTTTTATCCTTGTCTATTTGCATGATTGTGGGGGTTGGATTTGGTGTATTTCCGGCGATAAAAGCCTCGAAACTTAATCCAATAGAAGCCCTGCATTCAGACTAACGATTAGGCGTAGTTAATGGAATTTGACAACAATACAGTAGTAGCCATTGTTGGCTCAAAAAATCCGGTGAAAATTAGCGCATTTAAAGATACATTGGCTAGAATTTTTCCACAGCAACAGATTGATTGTCGAGGGGTTGATGCGCCTTCGTTGGTCTCTGAGCAACCAATGTCAGAAAAGGAAACTTACCAAGGAGCAGTTAACCGAGTTAAGTTTTGTCAGTCTCATTTTAACGCTGATTTTTACGCGGCGATGGAAGGGGGAGTTGACAATTTTGAATATGGTCCAGCTACTTTTGCTTATGTGGTGGTTTCGGCTCAATCTAAATTGCAAGTGGGTAGAAGCGCTAACTTGCCAATACCTGAGTCTGTTTTTAGCCATTTACAACAAGGTGAGGAACTCGGTCCGTTGATGGACAAGCTTTTTGGTACCAGCAACATCAAACAAAAAGGCGGTGCGATTGGATTGTTAACCAATGGGCTTGAAACCCGTGGTGGCAATTATACACAGGCTCTAACCCTAGCCATGGCGCCTTTTCTGCACGCAGATCGATTTTAATCGCGATTGTTCAAGATTCGTTTGTAAGCGGGTGCTTTAGCCTCGCGCGATTAGTTTAACCTGAATGAAATAAATCCATGAGCTAAAGCCCATACTACAAGGGGAGGGGGATAACCCATCACCGACGTTTTAATCGTCTAATCGCAACCAAGTTAAAACTCTTAAATAGTAAAATAATACCAGTAACGGTAAACAATAAAGCGGAGATAGAAAATGTGATTAATAACGGGTTATTAAAATTTTCTCGCTCGTCATAATCCATAATATGCAACATCCAAAAAAAATCAAAAATACGCCACAAATCACTTCTAATAGTCGTTAACTTGCCGCTTAACGGAGACACATACAATGTGGTATTCCAAGTATCATCAAATTTTAGCTGCCACACTTTTCCTTTGTTGCGAGAGGCTTCCATTGGAGCTTTAGCTAACAAATTTTGCTCGATAAGTTCGCCGCTTCCAAGATAATGTTGTTTTGCTATTGTTGCCGCTTTTTCAGCATTGATAATACCCATCAAATCGCCAGTTAAGCCATGGAATAATTGCTCACCAGACGCCGTCTGAACTTCGTAATAAGGCTCACCTAAAACTTGGGTATAGGAAATTCTATGAATAGGGTCGGAAATTCTAAGGCGAAGGGTATCTAGGGAGAAAGCATACTGTGTATTGTCGATTTCATAGTTTAGATTTTTGATTGCGAGATGATCTCCGTGCACCTTTTCCAAAGGTATAACACTCATCACTACACCACCTAAAATCCACAATAAAATTTGTACGGCAAGGAATAATCCTGCCCATTTATGTAGAAATCGTGAAACACGAAAGAGCTTTCTAATCATAATCTTAGGTTAAATGGGTAATCTATAGTCAGATTTACGCATGGATATAGATGAGTGTCAATTGAGCTTTTTGTTGCTGGCGGGTGTTTTAGTCCTGCGCGATTAGGGTAACCAGAATGAAATGAATTCATGGGCTAAAGCCCATGCTACATGGGTAAGGGGGAACACTTATCTTGTAGGCGGGTGCTTTAGCTCCGCGCAATTAGGTTAACCTGAATGAAATGAATCTATGGGCTAAAGCCTGAAGAATCCCCACAGTAAAAAGAAGTAAGTGCTTGAAATTTGGTATTATATATTTCACCACAAAACAAAAAT
>NZ_JAUORY010000041.1:0-11879 GCF_030548145.1 Aliiglaciecola sp. 2_MG-2023 | reverse complement strand
TTAGCCTGTCGGTCGCTGTTGTATTTCCAACGGGATAAATCCAGTCCTACAGGGGTTTGTAGCCATGGGCTTTAGTCTGTCGGTCGCTGTTGTATTTCCAACAGGATAAATCCCGTCCTACAGGTGTTTGTAACCATGGGCTTTAGCCTGTCGGTCGCTGTTGTATTTCCAACGGGATAAATCCAGTCCTACAGGGGTTTGTAGCCATGGGCTTTAGTCCATCGGTCGCTGTTGTATTTCCAACAGGATAAATCCCGTCCTACAGGTGTTTGTAAACACCGATGCCAAATCATGATTAAATTTCAGGTATAAAAAAAGCGGCTTAAAAGCCGCTTTTAACGTAAATATTGCGTATTAACGTAATACTTTTTCTTTCTTAGTAGCTGTTACAACAGCTTCAATACGACGGTTCACTTTATGTGCTGCTGCAGTATTGCTTGTATCTAATAATTGAGTTTCACCAAAACCTTCAGCGCTCAATCTGCTTGCATCAATACCGTAGTCATCGATAAGCAATTGTCTAACTGCTCTTGCACGCTTAAGTGAAATTGTCATGTTGTAATCCGCACGACCTGGTGCAGAAGCGTGACCTTCAATTGTAGTGTGAGTATTCGGGAAACGATTCAAGAAATCAGCGAATTCTTGGAACTTAGGATCCTTCGGATTTTGAATAACACTGCTGTTATTTGCAAAAGTTACTTTAAGTGTTTCACGAACTTCTACTTCTTCAAAAACACTACAGCCCATTGAATCTACTTTATCTGTAAGAGGCGTGTCAGCACACTGATCTACATTATCAAGAACGCCATCTTGGTCGCTATCAAGTTCTAAACTACAACCTTTAGCACCTACAGGTGTACCAGCTGGAGTATTTGGACATTGGTCAATGTCATTCAATACGCCGTCGCCGTCTAAATCTATGCTACAACCGTTGCTGTCTACTCGTGCACCGATAGCAGTGTTAGGGCATTGATCAAGATTGTCGTTAACCCCATCTTGGTCAGCATCACCAGGAGCTTTAGGACCAGTAGAACCAAATGTGTAAGCTAAACCTAGTTTAGCGCTTACGTCATTGTATGCCTGTCCGAAATCATGGTAAGCAGCTACTTCAGTAATTAGCTTAACTTTTTCAGATAGGTCCCAGTGCTTACCAAGACCAAGGTTAGCCATACTTCCAGAGTCAACCATATCGATATGTTTCAAACCACCAAATATATACATTAGGTCGTCATCTAGGAAATACATTGCATCAATACCGAAACGTATTGCGCTGTCATCTTCTAGGTTAGCATCACTTTGTAAGTTAACTTTAGATACTTCGAAACGACCACCCCAGTGCTCGCTTTCTCTAACACCAACTTCAGCACCTAGTCCTAGGCCAGCATCAAAAGAAGTAAAGTCGAAGCTTTTCTCTTCATCTGGCTTATAAATCTCAGTAAAGCCGCCTATCCAGTATTTGTCTGAAGAATCTTCAGCTGCGAAAGCGTTACTTGAAATAGCAGCTAAAAGACTTGCTGCGATTAATGATTTTTTCATGTTTCCATCCCGTGTGTAGTGGTTGTCTAAATTAAAAGTAAATTTTTCAAATTATTGTCAATTCTACGTGTCAAAAATATAGTTTTTACACGTCTTTTTCGAGTCCTTGTAGTGTCGCCACTATATTTCTTTGGGTCCCATGGTCTCGGTGCTCACCTAAGTATATCCCTTGCCACGTCCCCATTTCCAGCTTACCTGAGCTAATGGGGATATTTAAATTGTTACCAAAAATACTCGCTTTAATATGTGCTGGCATATCATCATCACCCTCAATATCATGCAAGTAATGTTCCGAACCTTCAGGAATCATCCGATTTATTTGAGTTTCGAGATCAATTCTTACTGTAGGGTCTGCATTTTCGTTAATTGTGAGGCTTGCACTGGTGTGTTGAATAAATAAATTCAACATACCTACAGACATCTCTCGTATTTCAGGCAGCTGTCCAAGGATTTCTTGGGTAATTAAATGAAACCCTCTTGCTTTGACTCTTATTGTTATTCTTTTCTGTATCCACATTGCGACACTATTTATTAAAGCATATTTCTAAATATGCTTTTCCTGCCTCGCTGGTAAACGGCATAACTAATTTAGCGCCGTCAACCTGATGATTAATTGTATGGTTTTTACCAAAAACTACAATAGGTGTGGCCATACCAAATTCTTGACTTGTTTCAGCAAGCGTACTTTTCGCGCCACCACAAACCATATTTACAACTTCTCCAACCATGTCCTGAACATCGTCATCTACACTTGTTGGTTTTTCGCCTAGCATTTTATTCATTATATCAAGTGCTAAGGATTCCTCGAAAGTGATCGACAAAGAGCCTTTAATATCGTCACCAATCATTCCGATTAAACCTGACACATCACCGCAAGCCTTAGAGTCGACCTTTTCTAGTGCTTCTCCTGGCTTCAATTCGGTTTGAGCCATGGTCAACAACACATTTATAAAAGATGCAATAAATGGCTTAATGAATTCGGCGTTCATAGAACTAGTGTTTCCTTATCCCGTTCTAGCATTTACAGAAGTAAAACAAATTTACCCAGAACTAAATGAAGATGGAATGGATGACTACTGACAAAGTGCGCAGGTTCCATGTGCTTCAATCGTTTGTTTACTCACTTTGAATCCAACAGAGTTTGCCTGTTTATCTAATGTTTCTTTCAATCCTTCTGACTGAATTTCTTTTACTAAGCCGCATTTATCGCAGATTAAAAACTGAACTGGATGACTGCAATCAAAATGATGACACGCAACAAAAGCATTGGTGGATTCTAATCTATGAACCAAACCGAATTCGAGTAAAAAGTCTAAGGTACGATAAACAGTCGCAGGTTTGGCGCCGCTTTCAGTCACTTTTAATTCATCTAATAACTCGTAAGCACCTACAGAACTACTTTTGTTCAACAGTAATTCATAGACTTTTTCTCTCAGGCTTGTGAATCGAGCACCCTTACCTTCACAGTATTCTTTAGCTCTAGACAATTGTGCATCGATATTCATTATAGCTAGTTATGTCCTTTTTAACCCTATTTATTCAGGGATTGAAGCAACTGATCTTCTAATTCAAATCGTGCTTCTAGTTGTTGACCTAAAAACGAAAGCTTATCGTCAAAATTCGCTAAATTCTTATCTGAGGAAACTTCGGCGAATAAATCATTAAACGCTAGTGCTTCTTCAGTTGTCTCTGAAATGCGAGGATATATAGACTTTTCAAGACTCTGATCGTTATTATTCTTTTGTGGATCTGAAGCCAGTTTATCATAAACTTCAAAATGCCCAGTGGATACATAATCCACTAAGGTTTCGCAGAAGGTCCTGATTTCACTTATTTCCGGCAACCCAGAAGTTTGCTTCTCAAACGGCGGCAAGCCCGCCAATTGACAATATTGTACCAGTAATTTTTGACGCTCTTGCAACCATATATCTACAGACTTATGGTAGCCACTCCATTTTTGCTTAGCGAGTTCGACTTTGGTCAACATTGTAGATCCTTACAAGAGTCCATTTCATTGAAACATAGTATATCATTGGCAATAGTGTAACTAAACTATGCTTTAGTCTATTGACGTAGATCAATTGTAACATCTGACTTTCAAGAAAGGCTAGAAATCGTGTTAAACTAATTTCATCATTCTGACTTCAAATTGTGGTAATTATACCTTGTTTTGGTGTCTCTAAAAGACGACATGTGTGTGACTTATGCTAATAAATATTAAAGAAATCGGCGTTAATACTGAAGTTCAGTGGATTATTTTTATGGGCGACCGTGTTGTCGCAAATAAGGAACAGCAAGAGTTGCTAAGAGCCACTTGGCAAGATCTGGCAATGATTCATCATTACGACGATCAAATCATTTCATTGGGTGAGTTCGACGGAACTCCCTGCCTAGCAGTCGATGTAGGCAATGAGCAGCTGGTTATTGAAGAATACGAAACTATTAGTCTCCGTGGCATTTACCTTGGTAATAATTTTCCTTTGTTCCAGACTGTCGCCCGTGCTTGGCAATGGATATTGTTTAGGCGAACCCATCGTTACTGTGGTCAGTGTGGAAGTGCGATGCAGCAAGTGAATTGGGAAATGGCAACCCAGTGCTTTAATTGCCAGCATCGCTGCTACCCGCGTGTTTCACCTTGTATAATTGTTGCTATCCGTAAAGGAAATAAAATATTACTAGCACAAGGTAAAGCACAACGAGATCGAAAAATGTTTTCTACCTTAGCCGGATTCGTAGAAAGTGGTGAAAGCTTAGAGCAAGCGGTTCATCGAGAAGTATTTGAAGAGGTTGGGATTAAGGTAAAGAACCTTGAGTATTTTGACAGCCAACCTTGGCCGTTTCCCCATTCTTTGATGATGGGGTATTTAGCTGAACATGACAGCGGAGAAATTGAAGTTGATGGCGATGAGATTTTAGAAGCTCATTGGTACGAACCTGACCAGCTGCCAATAATTCCGCCGCGAATATCTATTGCTGGTCAATTAATTGAAGAAACCTTGCGACGCATAGCGCAATCCGATAATTAAGCTTATTAGAAATAAAAAACCCTGCTGAGCAGGGTTGTAATATTTTAGCGTCGAGGGCTCGTTAATCGAGCTTCTTAATTGTTAGAACTTTTACACCATTATTTTATAGCAAATGGTGATAACGTAAATCAAGAATTATTTTTAAAATATGTTATAAAAAACTAAAAATCGATAAATATACCCTCAACAACACTTTTTTACTAAACTATGCCGCAATTTTAAAATAATGAGCTTCTCACTAATTCACAAAAATTACTGTTGGCTCGGCTTAACCCCTTTAATAAACGGATAAATCATGCAGTTAAAAAACGATCGCTATCTACGCGCTTTGCTTCGTCAACCAGTCGATGTCACCCCAGTGTGGATGATGCGCCAAGCCGGTCGCTATTTGCCAGAATATAAAGCGACTCGTGCAGAAGCGGGCGATTTTATGTCACTTTGTAAAAATGCCGAATTGGCCTGTGAAGTGACTTTACAACCTTTGCGACGCTTTGATTTAGATGCTGCTATTTTATTTTCCGATATTTTGACTATTCCTGATGCAATGGGACTTGGTCTGTATTTTGAAGCAGGGGAAGGTCCTAAATTTAAACACCCATTAACTAGTCGCTCGCAAATCGAGGCGCTGCCTATTCCTGATCCTGAAGATGAACTGGGTTATGTTATGAATGCAGTGCGTACTATTCGACGCAACTTAAAAGGGGAAGTGCCATTAATTGGATTCTCTGGCAGTCCATGGACGCTTGCCACTTATATGGTAGAAGGCGGTGCTAGCAAAGCATTCACTAAAATTAAGAAAATGGCATTTGCAGATCCTCAGTCATTGCACTTATTGCTAGATAAACTTGCAGATTCAGTGATTTCGTATCTGAATGCACAAATAAAAGCCGGAGCACAATCGGTAATGGTATTTGATACTTGGGGAGGGGTGCTAACGCCAAGAGATTATCAATTATTTTCATTGCAGTACATGCACAAAATTGTTGATGGCCTGATTAGAGAATATGAAGGACAGCGCATACCAGTTACATTGTTTACTAAAAATGGTGGGGCATGGATTGAGAAAATCGCCGACACCGGATGTGATGGTGTGGGACTTGATTGGACCATTGATATTGCAGACGCTAAGCGCCGAGTAGGCGATAAAGTAGCGTTACAGGGCAATATGGACCCGTCCATTCTTTACGCGGATGCTCCTCGCATTGAAGAAGAAGTTAAAACGATATTGGCTGGATTTGGTGAAGGCACTGGCCACGTATTTAATCTCGGCCACGGTATTCATCTAGATGTGCCACCTGAAAATGCAGGTGTATTTGTGGAAGCGGTGCATAAATTCAGTAAGCCCTATCACCAAACTGCAAAATAATGAAATCGCCGTTTGTTTTATGGGTTAGTGCTGGATTAATATTCTTTGCTGGATATTGGTTCGGCACTGTTCAATCGGAACATAACGGCGACATTGTGAACAACGAGGTATTGGTTGAAATTGAGCAGAAAAGCGAACAGCTGCTAACTGAAAATACGCATACCACTTCGAATCAGCAGACGACCAAAGAAATCGAGATTCAAATAAAAGCCAAGGATGAAAACCTTAGCTTGTTAGATGATAAAAATAACCAGCAAGATCAAGATTTAGCTGAGTTAGGTGAAGCATTTCAGCAATCGAAATTGTCTCGTCAACTAACAGAATTAAAAGAAGTCGAGTTCGAACAGGATTACTCTGCCAACCACACCAACTTAACCGCACAAAATCAAATCAGCGATTTTTTGTCTTTACACCAAGATGCTGAACTAATTGATCTTTATCGACTTGATTGTGATAACAGCCGATGCCAAATGATTGGCGAATATGCTGGTGAACATCAAGATTGGGCTAAGATAATATCTGGTATGCGAGGCTCTGATTGGTGGGATTATGTTGGTACCTCGTCATCCACTACAAGCAAAGATGGAAAAACTTATTTCCACATTTTTTTAGATAAATAGGCCGCTGATCACGCATTAATCAGCCCAACAGATAATCAATCAGGCATCTCTTGGCAGACCTTTTTCCACACTTCTAATTAGTCGCTTTGTGAGTCTTTGAGTTTGCGCCGTACTGGGCACGGATTGTTGGCGTTCGAACTGTTGTTGTATGGCCCATTGAATGTGTTCCGAAACCATTTCACTAGTATCTTTCAATTGTGCTTGTAGTGCGTCCAAAATAGACTGGTCGAATTCTGCGTTACCCATAGCTACCGCTATATTTCTTTGCCATTTTTGGAAACCGATTCGACGGATGGCGGATCCTTCCGTATTAATAAGAAATTGCTTTTCATCCCACGAAAATAACGTAATTAAGTCAGCGCCTTTAATGACTTTTCTACCATAAAAATCTTTTTCTTGGGTCAGTTGGGCGTATCGATTCCATGGGCAAATCAATTGACAGTCATCACAGCCATAAATGCGGTTTCCTATGGCTGTTCGGAAATGCTCAGGAATCACTCCATCATACTCAATGGTTAAATAAGAAATGCAACGTCGTCCGTCAACAACATAAGGCTCTACAATGGCTTGCGTAGGACAGATAGTTAGACAGGCTGTGCAACTACCACAATTTTGCTCCACGGGTTGGTCGACGGGGAGCGGAATATTGACAAATAATTCACCTAGAAAAAACCAAGAGCCCGCTTCTTTATTGATCGTTAACGAATGCTTACCGGTCCAGCCTATACCGGCTTTTTCTGCAACCGCATGTTCTAATACAGGCGCAGAGTCCACAAATGGACGAAATTCTAAATCAACAAATTGTTGTTTGATTTGTTCACCGAGTTTTTTAAGTCGGTTACGCACCAGTTTATGGTAATCACGACCCACAGCATAACGACTTATGTAGGCGGTTTTAGAGCGTTTTAAATCTTTTGCAAAACTAGCGTCAGGGGGGAGATAGTCCATTCTTACACTAATCAATCGCAAAGTGCCTTCGAGCAACTTGGCTGGATCTGCGCGTTTTTCTTGATTTCGCTCAAAAAACTGCATATCTCCGTTGAAGCCTTTGTCTAGCCAGCTTTTGAGGTGAGCCTGATGTTGAGATAAATCGGTATCGGTAATTCCCACTTGCTGAAAACCTAGCGCTTTGCCCCACTCCTTGATATTTTTGGCTAACCTATCCAGAAAATCGGGAGATAATTGTGTCACAGCGGTCCTTAAAAGCAGAATTGTCAGAACAAAGGTTATCACAAAATCTTTATACAGCGCAGTGTGTAAGAGAAGGCGAAGTGGAAGCGGCTAAACAGATGTCTATTCCTCTTTACGACGTTATGCTGATCGCTGGCGAAAAGTTATTTCAATGGATTCAGAAACATTTCGATCATCAGACCAATATTTTAGTGGTGGTTGGAACGGGTAATAATGGCGGGGACGGCTATGTTGCTGCCAGTCTGTTATTGGATGATGGTTATAAGGTGTCGCTCGCATCTATCGATCCGGCTCGACAATTATCTGGCGATGCTGCTTTGGCGCAAAAAAGTTGGGTAGCCAGCGGTGGCGAAGTGGCTGATATTCGATTGTTAGATACCGAACATTTTGAGCTAATTGTAGACGGACTTTTAGGCACTGGATTAAATGGACCTGTATCATCCGCCTATCAGTCTGTTATTCAGCGAATTAATCAATCGGCGGCTCATATTTTATGTATTGATATTCCATCGGGTCTTGATGCCAATACAGGCGCAACGCTAGGAGCCAGTATTAATGCAGATACCACCATTACATTTGTTGGTATAAAAACCGGATTGGTCACCGCTAACGGCAAACAAAAATCGGCTAATTTAATATTTGAAGAATTGAACATTGGTGAAACCTTTGCGCATCTCACTGAGCCTAAAGCACGCTTAGTCGAATACGCTGACTTTGCTCCTTTACCTTCACGTGCTTTATATAGCCACAAAGGAAATAATGGTAAATTGCTGTGTATCGGCGGTAATAATGGGATGGCTGGAGCGATTCGTCTTACCGCTGAGGCGGCCATACGCACGGGGGCCGGGCTGGTAAAGGTTTACTGTCATCCCAGTTCAGCGTCATCGATTGTGCAGGGGAGGGCAGAAATAATGGCTAGCAGTGAAAATTTGTTGCAGCTATTAGATTGGGCAGATTGTATCGTATTTGGTCCTGGTTTAGGTCAAACTACTTGGAGCCAAGAAACCTTTAATCAATTATTGAGTTATCTGGTTGATCAAGATAAACCACTAGTAATTGACGCCGATGGCTTAAATTTATTAAGTCAGCAATTGCACGCGTTGAATTTATCTTATTTGATAATGTCTCCTCATAGTGCCGAAGCGGCAAGGTTGCTAAATATAAGCATCGAAAGTGTGGAAAATGATCGCTATCAAGCGGCATCAAAATTGGTCGAAACCTATGGCGGAAATTGTATTCTAAAAGGTGCTGGCAGTATTGTTCATGGACCCTTAGGCACATATGTATGTGCAAATGGCAATCCAGGTATGTCGACAGCAGGAATGGGGGATGTTCTTTCAGGTGTTCTGGGATCTCTAGCAGCGCAAGGGATGACAGCAACTGATGCGAGCTTATACGGCACCTGCATTCATTCCGCGGCCGCCGATTTAGTGGCGGACAACTTTGGTCAACGTGGTATGATTGCCAGTGATTTATTTGATTATTTAAGACAACTAGTTAATTGAAAATGAAATATACGCAGTTTTTGCCAGATGAGGCAGCTACACTCAATATTGCTAAACGAATTTCCCAACTGACCACCCAGCATTTAGTTATTTATTTGTCTGGTGATCTTGGTGCTGGTAAAACCTCGTTTAGTCGAGGCTTTTTGCATGGTTTGGGGCATGTTGGGAACGTTAAAAGTCCCACCTATACTATCGTCGAGCCTTATGAAGTGCCACCTTGGAGAGTTTTTCACTTTGATTTGTATCGCTTAGCAGATCCTGAAGAGCTCGAATATATGGGAATTCGCGATTATTTTGCAGAAGACTGCATTTGCCTAATTGAGTGGCCCGATAAAGGCGCTGGTCTATTGGCAACAGCTGATTTAGAGATTAGTATAGAATTCGAAGCTGGTGGAAGGCGCATCCATCTAGCCTCCCATTCTGATGTCGGGCAAAAAATTGTAGAGATATTACAAAAATAATAATGATGAATACTGTATCTAGACTGATAGCTCAAATATTGAGCGGCACTTTGATGCTGCTTATCAGTCATTTCTGTATTGCACAAAATGCAATTGAAGCGTTGCGCCTGTGGCCTTCTCCGGATAATACTCGGGTGGTTTTAGATCTCACCGAGCAACCTGAATACTCCTATTTCACCCTTTCAAACCCTGAGCGGTTAGTTATCGATTTGGCGAATACTAAGGGCGATATTGATCTTGCTAGTTTTGCTAAATCATCCGATTTAGTTAAAAAAATAAGGTACAGCTCTGCCAAAGATGCTTCGTCAGTGCGGGTTGTACTCGAACTAAATCGAAAATTGAATACCGAAATCTTTGCGTTACCCCCTACTGCGCCATATAAAAATCGTTTAGTGATAGATTTAAGTGACCACTCGAACAGCACCCAGCAGGTGGTAATGAGTTCAGAAAGCTCGACTCGAGATCGAGATATTATCATTGCTATTGATGCTGGACACGGTGGAGAGGATCCCGGTTCAATTGGCAGAGCGGGTACCTATGAAAAAAATATCACACTGAGCGTAAGCAAAAGATTGGCAGATCTGATTAACGCTGAGCCAGGGTTAAGAGCTGTAATGACACGCACTGGAGATTATTATATTTCGCCTAATGCACGCCCAGATATTGCCCGCAAAAACAAAGCTGATTTATTTATCTCAGTTCATGCTGATGCGTTTACCACTCCCCAGCCAAAAGGTGCTTCAGTTTGGGTTTTATCTATGGGCAGAGCGAATTCTGTTTTAGGTCGATGGATGGAACGCACTGAACGTCACTCTGAATTGTTAGGTGGCGCTGCCGAGGTGATTCAAGATACGGCAAGTGAACGTTATTTAGCTCAAGCGTTGTTAGATATGTCGATGGACCACTCGTTAACTACCAGTTACGACATCAGTAAAATGGTTATATCTGAATTGAAACAAGTGACCAGCTTGCACAAAAAAATGCCACAAGCAGCCAGCTTAGCGGTACTAACCTCTCCGGATATACCTTCGATACTGGTGGAAGTGGGCTTCATTTCTAATCCAACTGAAGAAAAAAACCTTAATTGGAATCAACATCGCCAAAAATTAGCAAGTTCGGTATTTTCTGCAATCAAACAGCATTTTAGAAAACTCCCGCCAGATGGTACGCTATGGGCGAATAACGCACGTTCTGAAAAACGCACTCACAGAGTCAGAAGTGGTGAGTCATTATCATTATTGGCACAACGCTATAAAGTGCGAATTAGCGCCATAAAAGAAGCAAATAATATGCGTAATGATACGGTGAGGATTGGTCAAGTACTGACAATTCCAAGCACCTAAACAATAAGTTATTCCCGCCCAAAAAATTAATAAAGGTTTCCTGTGTCAATTCAAATTCTATCCCCACAACTTGCCAACCAAATTGCCGCTGGTGAAGTAGTTGAACGGCCCGCTTCTGTGGTCAAAGAATTGGTTGAAAACTGCTTGGATGCAGGTGCCAGCAGCATTGAAATTGAGATAGATAAAGGTGGACATAAACGTATTTCTATTCGCGATAATGGTAAAGGCATCCCGCAGCAAGAGTTAGAATTGGCGCTGAGTAGACATGCAACCAGCAAAATATCCAAACTCGACGATTTAGAAAATATTTGTAGTCTTGGCTTTCGCGGAGAAGCGTTAGCCAGTATTAGTTCTGTGTCACGATTAACCTTAACTTCAAAACCACAAGAACAACATCAAGCATGGCAAGCTTGCGCAGAGGGAAGGGACATGCAAGTGACACTTCAGCCTGCTGCACACCCCAAAGGTACCAGCATTGAAGTACTTGATTTGTTTTTCAACACGCCAGCTAGACGTAAATTTTTGCGCGCTGAAAAAACCGAGTTTAACCATATTGATGAAGTGATAAGGCGAATTGCCTTGAGTCGATTTGATGTGGCGTTGAACCTTAAACACAATGGCAAGACGGTTAGAAAATATCCAGCGATTAAGGATGACGGGTCGCATATCAAACGGATTGCTGCGGTTTGCGGTAGTGATTTTGCGGATAACTCTCTTGCTATAGACAGTGAGTATGAGGGGATAAGGCTTAACGGCTTGATACTCATTGAGCCTCCCCAATCAGCGTAACTTTTAGGCTACTCTGATAGGTGACAAAACCAAACGGAGAAG
>NZ_JAUORY010000040.1:0-12004 GCF_030548145.1 Aliiglaciecola sp. 2_MG-2023 | reverse complement strand
ATTCATGGGTGTCTTGTTAAAATCTAAAGCAGCACAAAATAATCAGGACACCCACGTTAAATCATAGGAAATTAAAACATCAATAACCGCGCATTCATGGGTGTCTTGTTAAAATCTAAAGCAGCACAAAATAATCAGGACACCCACGTTAAATCATAGGAAATTAAAAGAATAATCAGGACACCCACGTTAAATCATAGGAAATTAAAACACCTATAACCACGTATTCATGGGTGTCTTGTTAAAATCTAAAGCAGCACAATCTAATTAAAATATAGATAGCCTGTTTTCTTTACGAAGACTTAAGAGCTAGTTACCACATAATCTTTTATGCTCGATAGATACTGTTGTTTCTCGGTTTCTGGCAACCAAGCTATGCGAAATGAATTTTCCACAAGGGTTTGTAGGTCCTGCTTATCAAAATCTCCCTCTTTTTGTAGTTCGATAAAATTTTCATTTAAGTAAGCTCGGAAGTAAGCTGGGTCGTCAGAATTTATCGTTACCATTATTTGCTCGTCTAACATGGTTCTAATTTCTTTTGCGGTAAGTGATTGCACCACAAACCTATTAGACACAGGACAAACCGTTAATCCAATTTTGCTATCGCGCAATTTAGCAACCAGTGAAGCGTCTTCTAGAGAGTTAACACCATGGTCAATGCGGTCAACCTTGATATCATCTAAACATTGTCCAATATGCGTGAGCGTGTTTTTTTGATTCACATCACAATGCATGGTTAGCTTAAGTCCTAGCTCTCTTGCTTTTTTAAATACTTGTTTGAATTTTATGGGGGGATTGTCGCGTTCATTCGAATCAAGTCCCACGCCCACTAAATAGGATAAATAAGGCTCTGCCATTGACAGATGCTCCATGGCAGACTCGGCAGACAATTCACGCAAAAAACACATGATTAACTGACTTTTTATACCGAGTTTTTGTTCAGCGTCAACTTGCGCTTTATGTATGCCGTTGATCACAATTGAAAAGTCGATGCCACGGGATGTATGCGCCTGCGGGTCAAAAAATAATTCGGCGTATACAATATTCTGATTACTTGCCTTAGTTAAATATGCCATGGTTAAATCGTAAAAATCGGACTCTGCCACAAGCACATTCATACCCGCATAGTATATTTCTAGAAACGATGGGAGATCGGTGAAGTCATATGCTTCAACCAATGCTTCGGGGGTTTTATAGGGTAGTGGAATACCGTTTTTCTTCGCCAATGCGAAACTAAGCTCTGGCTCTAAAGTGCCTTCCAAATGAACATGTAGCTCGGCTTTTGGGATGTTATCGATAAATGCTTGCATAATTTTGCTCTCAGTAATTCAATTTCGAGCAATATGAGCAAGTTTTATTCCTTTTTCACATCTAAACTTTTGTCAGCCTAAAAGCAGTGTTTAATCGAGTTTTGGTGCTAGGGACTACATATCTATTCGCACCGACATGAAAATTTAAAAAAGTCTGCACTAAAAAGTGGCAATCATGCTCTTGGATTGGCGACCTTTGTTTTGAGAAGGGATTATCAAAATTATTAAAAAAATTATTAAGACACCCATGTTAACAAGAATAATCAGAAAATAATCAGGACACCCACCTTAGTTAGGACCGATAACCTCGTAACGCTATAAAATTTAATCATGGGTGTCTTGTTCAAGCGTTTTCTTGTTTAACCGTTTCAGTCTTTGCCCCCTCACGGTTGCTTACAAGGGGGGCTGTTTTTCAATACATAGCACTAGGTTAAGCAAAATTAACGGTAAGTCATGGTCGATTTGGTATTTTTGACCTTTTTAGGGGATTAACCGATTGAGTAAATTAGGACGCTACTCGTTATTCATTCTGGTAAACAACTACCTGGTTTCGTCCGGATTCTTTTCCTTTGTATAAGGCACTATCTGCTCGCTGCAACCACTTTTCTAATGAGATATTTGGTTCAAGGTTAGCAACCACGCCTATAGTTAAAGTGGCGCAAGTCTGTACGTTAAATTTCTTATGGATAGCTTGCTGCACGGCCAACCTTAACTTCTCAGCTAAAGTCACGGCTCCAGCTTGTTCTGTGTTTGGCAACAATAGCGCAAATTCCTCGCCTCCCCATCTAGCCAGTACATCTTGAGAACGGAGTATTTCAGATAAAGTATCAGCGATCAGTTTTAAACAGTCATCTCCAGCTTGGTGACCATAAGTATCATTAAACTTCTTAAAATAATCGACATCCAGTAATAAAATCGCCAATGGATTAGCTGACCTTTTTCTAAGTTCTCGTGCAAACGTAAAGGCTCTCAAAAAGCCTCGTCGATTCGTTAACCCAGTTAAATGATCCGTTTCAGCTAATCGACTCAAAGTTAGATTAGCTTCTTCTAGTTGTTGGGTTCTTTCTTGCACATCGCGCTCAAGTTTTGCGGCAACTTTTGCCAAATGCTGGGTTCTCCATTTGATGATGGTCCAAATAAGAAAAACAAAGATGATGAAAATTAAAAATATCAAAGCCTTGTTCATCCACCATGGTGCGGTGACCTTAAAGTGAAGTTCTAGCGGCTCTGCGGTAATTGTCCCTTGACTATTTTTACCTTCGATTTCCAATATGTTGTCACCAATTGGCAGGTTTCTCAGCACCAAATGATTATCTAAACTCCAATCGGTCCAATCTGGGTCTCGACCAGTTAAACGATAGCGGAACATGTTTTTGCTCGACTCTCTAAAGTCTGTCACACTAAATTGTAAACGAACCGGACCATGATCATGGGTTAACTCAAAGCTAGACTGTGAATAAATCGCGTCGTGTTTTTCTTTTTCGTAACCAATAGATATTTGGGTTAATCGCACATGAGAAGGCGATATGTCTGTAAACATGTTACTTGGGTTAAATTCAAAAGCGCCCTGTGAACTAGCCAGCGTAATTATACCTGTTTCTGAACGCTTGATTCCGTGTTCTGTAAAGGTCTCGATAGGCAAACCATGAGCAATACCCACTCGCTGAATATGCTCATTGTTAGGATTAATAGATATTAAACTTTGATTTGTAGCGACCCATATCATTCCGTTGTTGTCGTGGGTGATACCTAAAATGCGTTTTGATGGCAAACCATCTTGAAGGCTATATTGTACAGTAGCGCCTGTTTCGGGGGTGACTCGCCACAAGCCCTCGTTAGAACAAAGCCATAGCGTATTGTTCATATCAACATGGGCGCAATAGAGTTGCGAGGAGGAAACAGCGGTAGCTAATTTGGGACTCGAACCGAGCGGGATTATTCCTGAAAATCGTGTCGCAGCGTAAAGGTTACCGTTGGCTAACTGAAATATGGAATAGGCCATATTACTGCGTATATTCGAGATGCTTTGGTCAATCCAAGTTAGTCGATTTTCCTCAATAGAAAGTTGAGCAATGCCTACTCCCCAAATACCAAAATAGATTTTATTATCATTATCTTCGTATATCGCCGTCAATCGAACGTCTTTCAAGGCCAAGTCAGCAAAACCGAAATATTCTTCTAGCGCCATTGGTTTAGACACTTTGCTTCGGAACACCTTATTGTTAGCACCGACCCATAAATTGTTTGTGCTATCGACAAAAAGGACGCTAATTTCGTCTGTTTTATAGTTATTTGGGAAAGGTATAAATTGCCACGCGTTTTCAAGTGACGAATTATAACGCCGGTATACCCCGTCGTTGGTCGCTAGCCAAAGTTCATTTGAATGAGAGTAATGAATCGATTTCACCGCAAGCTTCCCATTTAAGGCCGTGGGGAAGTCTGTATTTTGTAACAGTTGAGTAAAACGACTTTCAGTCCGTATACCAATAAATAACCCCTTGTCTCTTGCCCCAGCCCATATGCTTCCGGTTTGGTCTAAAAATAAACTTCTAATATCAGTTCCTAACAGATCTGATGCTTTTCCATCTTTGATTAATAGTGAATAGGTGTCCGCTTGCAAACGATATATACCGTTGTTAGTGCCAACGAACACTGTTTTCTTCTCAGCGTCTGGTTGAATGTCATTGATTCTTACATTGGATGATTGCTGTTGATTTTGGGTTAAGCTAATAGGCTTGAATGCAGAAGAAGCTTGATCAAATATAAATAGTCCACTATCTGTGCCTACCCAAAGTTCATCTTGAACAAGCTGTAGGGTACGAATTTCATTCGAACGACTTTTTTCAGGGGTATCTCCAGTGAGTGTATATCCTTGCCACTTCGAGAGATCTTTTGAAAGCTTATATAAGCCATTTGACGTCGCCACCCAAAGGGCAGTATCTGACTCTTGCATCCACCATATCCTCACACTACTGAGTGGGTTTTCAGATGGCAAGCTGTGCACTAAATCAGGATTTGAAAGGCTGATAAAATTGAGTCCCGATAGGGTGCCGATCCATAACCTATTAAGACTGTCTTTGAAAAAGGTTTGTACATGGTCATTACTGATCGATGGTTTATCGGTCTCAACTCGATAATTCGTTTTTGTTTGACTGGCAGATTCCCATCTTATTATGCCCATTCCCCAAGTCGCGGCCCATATGACTCCTTGGTCAAGGTACAGTTTGGAAATGTTGGCATTTTCGTGTCCGTTTAGTAGTACTTTTGACCAAGCTTGATAACTATAACCATCGTAACGGACCAAACCGTCTGTATCTGTGGCCAGCCAGATTAAATCATCTTGATCTGATACAACATGGTATACAGAAGACTGATGCGCAACGACTGACTGCTCAACCGAATAAAACTGGTAAGATACATTTGCTTGGTCGGCAGCATAAACCCCGTTAAAACCTACCAAAAATAAAATCAGCACGGAGATACGACAAATAAGACTAAAAAAATTTAGTACCATGGCACTTATCGGTTTTTATTCATATACACAGATTAACCAACAAAGTGAGTTATTTCTAGTGATCATGGTGGTTTAGATATGTCGCCTTATAAAAGTTAAAACTAGTAACTACGAGATTTAGCTGCGCATTGGCATGACTTTCAACTACTTATTACGGTGACACATTTTGCTTTTATTCGAGATGATCAGTTTTAATTACCAACACAGTAATAAACAAAGAAATACCCTAGAGACCGAATAACAGGGCTTCATCAGCAGGGAACTGGTTTACCCGATTATCTATCTGCAGCTTCAAGCCAGCCTTAAACCGCTTAAACACATCTTGAGAATTATCCGAATTATCAAGACACCCATGTTAACGGGTGGGGAATTATCAAGACACCCATGTTAACGGGTGGGTAATTTAAATACGCGGAATAATATAATCATGGGAAATTATCAGGACACCCATGTTAACGAGCAGGTAATTTAAATATGCGGAATAAAATAATCATGGGTGTCTTGTTAAGTAAGAAGCTTAGGTTATGCGCCAGATCAATGAATTGAACATCTTAATCATTTATGCTGAAAAGACAGTAAATTTCCTGACTACATCGAGGTAAATATGAATACTCAATATCAACAAGTCTATGTTTGGAGTCAATATTTGCGACTGTTTCATTGGATAAATGTTCTCACAATCACGATGTTACTGGGTTTCGGCTTAATTATTTTTAATGCGAAAACTTTAGGAGTAAGCGTTGATGGCAAAATTCTACTTAAAACCGTTCATGTCTTAACTGGTTACGTGTTTGCAGCTAACTTGTTGTTAAGAGTTGTTATGGGGTTTTTCGGTAAAGGATATGAACGCTGGCATAAGACTCTACCATTTGCTAAAGGATTTACTAAAGAGTTAGCCGACTTTAAACAACAACCCCATAAAAAATACAAAGGGCACAACCCGCTAGGGAAGCTTATGGTAGGGGCGCTATTGTTATCAATGTGTATTCAAATGATTAGTGGTTTAGTTATCGCAGGTACTGATATTTATTATCCTCCATTGGGGCAATATTTTGCTAAAAGTATTGCAGTTGATAGCAGTAAACTTGATAGCATTAAACCCTATTCTAAAGAAAATGTTGATGAACAAGCTTACCAAAAAATGCGCGAACTTCGAAAGCCATTTATCACTGCACATGTCTACGCTTTTTATGCGTTATTGTGCTTAATTCCATTACATATTATCGGCGTTGTTATTAGTGAGCGTAGAGAAAAAACTGCTTTGGTGTCTTCAATGATAAGTGGTTATAAATACCTTCCGACGAAAGACAATTTAGACGAATAGTTGGCTCATTAATCCACGGACATTAGAAAATTATAAGAATTATAAGGACACCCATGTTAACAAAGAGGAATTATCAAGACACCCATGTTAACGAGTAAGTAATTTAAATGCTCAGAATAATATAATCATGGGTGTCTTGTTAAAAGCGACGTATAAATATTGGCGTTTAATGCTTTGTTGGATAAAGGTGAGTGACGGTAATTGTGACTTTAAAAGTAATAAATAGTACTAAAAAGTTTATATGTTTGAATATTAAGTCGCGACTAAATATTCGAGTAGATTCAACGTTGCTTTTTCGTCTGGACTGAAATATTTGGCTCGCGAGCGTTTAAGTTGCTTGCGGAAATAAGCAAGAGTCCGTCCACTTTCGTAATGTAATATGACGTTGGGATGAATGTAATTTGAGCGGCATACTGCGGGTGTGTTACCTAATTCGCTTGCGACCTTTTTAACAGCGGTTAATACATTACTCTTATTTAGTTTCTGGTCACTTGCCGGGCCAAGTTCCTCAAGGGCGATTGCCATAAGTACGGTTCCGGCCCAAGTTCGAAAGTCTTTTGCGCTGAAGTCTTCACCCATAACTTCGACAATATATTGATTTAAATCTTGCGCGTTGATTTTTTTGCGTTCGCCATCAGGCAAGGTAATGTCAAACAACTCATAGCCAGCCATTTTTTCGAGATGGGTTAAAACCTTGCTTACGTGTTTATCGTCGACTTCCCGGTGTTGAGGTTGCTGACTTTTGCCAATGTAATCAAATTGAACCTGACCATCGTCAAAACTCATGTGTTTGACTCGCAAGGTGGTTAAACCGTATGTTTGGTTGTCACGGGTATAAGTGGGGTTGCCAGGCCTGAAAAAGGCTTCATCGAGCATACGCGTCATACAAGCTAGAACGGCGTTTTCATCGATGGGACGGCGTGTTATATGTTGTCCGGTGACTCTTCGCATCGTAGATAATTCTTTGGCGAATCGTAAAATTCGTTCAAATTTTTGTTCGCTAGCTTGCTCTGTCCACTTGGGGTTATAAATGTATTGTTTGCGGTTTTGTGCATCTCGACCAAAGGCTAATATTTTGGCACTGCGATCAAGATCAATCTGCACCTCTTGCCATGCTGGTGGTATTGCTAAGCTTCGCACCCAACGCTTAATTCCCTTATTTTTAACCGTTTTCCCTGTGGGATACTGATATGTAAACGATTCGCCGAAAGGCTTTCGAACAATATAGCGATCCATTTAAATCTCCATATTAAGAGTAAATCGGGTCTTAAATTTCAAAACTAATACGGTTCAACATCTTAAATCGATCAATCTAGATAGGTATTACTTTTTGTATTCTAGGTTTACCTTATTGGGAAATTTTGAGCACCGAATGTATCGTTTTGACCTATTGGGTAGGAAATTATTCATTAAATTATCAAGACACCCATGTTAATTCAGGCGAATAATTAAGTTAGATGAAAAGATATAATCATGGGTGTCTTCTTAAATGTTGTAGGAAATCATTCAATATATTATCAGGACACCCACGTTAATTAGCTAATTATTAAAGTACGCAAAAAGCAATAGATTTGAGAACTTTTAAATAGTCTTCTGTCGGTTTGCTTTTTGTAATCTCAAATATCCTGATTTCAGTACTTATATTTACGGTTTTGTTATACCTTTGGTTTGCGCTATCAATAAATCAAATACAGATCTCAATTCCACTGTTTAGAAAATATTAATCTTTCCAAGGAATACTTACTCTATGTCTTTTCGTTTGTTAGGCCTGTGTGACGCGTTGTTGAATACTCTTGCCGAAAAAAGTTACACAACACCTTCACCCATACAGATTGAAGCTATTCCGGCAGTGCTTGAAGGACGTGATGTCATGGCTATGGCCCAGACTGGCACGGGTAAAACGGCGGCTTTTGCACTGCCAGTTGCACAGCTATTAGCTGGTGGCACTAATCCACTTGCAAAAAACGCACGTGGGTTGATCATTGTGCCAACACGAGAACTCGCCTCTCAGGTTGCAAAGAGTGTAGAAAATTACTGTTGTAATATGGCAATCTGTTGTGGAGCGGTCTTCGGTGGTGTCAGGATAGAACCCCAGATATCAATGCTGAAAGATGGTTTGGATATCTTAGTCGCTACACCTGGTCGTCTCATTGATTTGTATCATCAACAAGCAATTAACTTTGAACAACTTGAAATATTGGTCTTAGATGAGGCTGACCGTATGTTGGAATTGGGTTTTATCGACGACATTCGCAGCATCCAAAACTTGTTACCCAACCAACGTCAAACTTTAATGTTTTCAGCGACATTTTCTAAATCAATAAAAGCCCTAGCTAAAAGTATGTTGAATAACCCTCTTGTGATTGAAGTGACGACGGCTAATAGCACTGTCGATTCAGTTAAGCAATTGATACATCCCGTCGACAAAGCCCGGAAAAGTGAAGCGCTGATATACCTGATCAAGAAAAATAAATGGCATCAACTGTTGGTATTTTGTCGCACTAAGCGCGGAGCCGATGATTTAGTATCCCAGCTAAAAAATGCCGGTATTAGCGCGGATTCAATCCATGCGAACCGAACCCAGCATGCACGCACGCTAGCATTAGATGGATTTAGTAACGGTAATATTCAAGTTTTGGTTGCTACTGATATTGCCTCTCGAGGTATTGATGTAAACCAACTACCTTGCGTGATTAATTTTGACCTGCCGTATGTTGCCGAAGATTACGTGCATCGCATCGGTCGCACTGGGCGTGCTGATAACACTGGCTTAGCTTTATCATTGTTCAGTGAGGATGAATCAAAACAGTTGCAAACAATTGAACGGGTGATTGGTTGCAAGTTGCCGCGTGAAATCATCTCTGGTTTTACACCCAATAAGAAGGCATCAGTAAAAACCTCTGATGAAGAGCTTTACGGTAATTTTGAGCCTGATCCTAAGCTCAAATCTAAGCGAAAAGGTGAATTTCTAGCGCGGGGAAAACTGCTTGCCAAGTCATCTAGTAGTAAGCGCAATCGTTAATACTTACACAAAGAACCTATCAAATACCCATTATGCTAAGAATTAGTCTTTAATACCTCAGAGCCGGCCTTTAAGTTTATTTTGTGACAAATGTCACATCTTATTGGTGACATTTGTGCCTTATTCTTTGTTCACACTTTGGCAATAATAAACTCGTCTTTTAAACAACTAGCGAGTTAAAAAATGAAAACATTAACCTTAGATCAGCAACGCGAACAGTTTCGTCAACGTCGTTTTTTAGCGATGCCTTTAGCTGGAATGATAGTATGGAGCATTATTGGCTTTATCGGCTTTTTTGTTGAATCAATGGAAATAAAAGTATGGTCAGTATGGTTAGGTTGTGGTGCTATTTTCTATTTGGGGATTTTCTTTGCCAAGCTCACCGGTGAAGACTTCTTTAACCGCAAAGGCCCTAAAAATGAATTTGATAACCTGTTTATGGCAGGAGTAGTAATGGCGTTGTTAGTGTTTGCCATCGTCATGCCTTTCGCAACTAAAGAAAATGAATCGATTCCTATGTCAGTTGGTATTCTTGCCGGATTAATGTGGATGCCGTTATCATGGGCAATTCAGCATTGGGTTGGATATTTCCATGCTATTACTCGAACTATTGCGATCGTGACCTGCTACTTTGTTGCCCCTGAGCATGTATTTGTATCTGTACCGGCTGTAATTGTAGTGATATATATTGTCAGTATTTATATCCAAGAAAAGCGCTTTGCCAACATCAAAGGTGCAACTGGCAGTCAAAGTAAGGCACTAAAGGATGCGGCTTTTACAGCAAGCCTTGCTAAGTGATGATGTAATAATCACAAGGAAATAAAATGGCTAACACTATACCAAACAGCAATATAAGCTTGCCCGCCCTTGGGCGTGGTGAGCGCAAGAAATGGTCTTTCATTTCACTCGTTTTTTCATTCTTTTATTTCGTTCCCCTGTTTATCGGTTCCAATACTCTTAGTACTAATCATTTGATTGCTTCTATCGGTATTTATGTATCCTTTATCGTGTTTTATATTTGGGCTGTTTTTGCTAGTGGAACGGCTGTGATATTGCCAATCATTTGCCTTGTGTTAGCTTGTATAGGTGGCACGTTGCTCAATTTTGCAGGGTTATTTTTATTTGGTTTTGCGACTTTTTTGATAGGCTATCATGGCCGTGGTTGGGTACGTGCAATTAGTCTTTTAATTGTTTTGAGTGCTATGGTTGCTTCGGTAATGCACTATCAAACCGTTGATTTACGTTATCTAATCCCCTCAGTTTTTGCGTGTTTGGCATTATTCGCATTTGGATTACTGGAAAGAAAAGAAGCCTTCATTGAAATACACAAACAGCATGCTGCAAATGAACTAGCGCAGGTTAGTGCCATTGCCGAGCGAGAGCGCATAGGTCGAGATTTACACGATTTAGTTGGGCATACTCTTTCAACTATTGCACTAAAGGCTGAGCTAGCAGAAAAACTCCTCCAACACGACCGCACCGACGAAGCAAAAACGCAACTTGCTGAGCTTAGTGCCGTTTCCCGCGAAGTCTTGTCTGATGTAAGGAGAGCAGTTTCAGGCATGAAAAAACTCTCATTGCAAAGCGAATTACAGACTCTGACTAAATTGCTCGAAAATGCCAATATCGAAGTAGCATTAACGACAAATAAGTTGAGTGAAGTGGACCTGCCGGTAAATATTGAGTTGCAAATGGCGTTTGTTGCCAAAGAAGCAGTGACTAATATTCTGCGTCATAGTGATGCGAGTAAAGCCTATATTAAGGCGTATATTGACGGTGACACAATGAATATGCGCATTGGGGATAACGGCAGTAAGCCCAATATGCCCTATAAAGCTGGAAATGGTTTAACCGGTATGCAAGAACGCTTAGAGATGATTGATGGCACTTTGCTTATTAAGCATGACAAGGGGATGCACCTTGAAATAAGCGTCGCATTGTCTTAAGGCTAGCCGCTGGTGTTAAAAAATGAATTAATTGAAAAGGGAAATTTAATGACTACAAATTTAGTTATTGCTGAAGATCAAACCTTAGTGCTCGATGCACTGACCGCATTAATTGGTTTTGAATCAGATATAAAGGTAGTGGCGTCTTGTGGTGATGGGACAAAAGCGCTTAGTTTTATTAATAGTTCAGATGTAATCCCCGATATTGTATTGACCGATATTGAAATGCCACATATGACGGGCATCGAACTTGCCGAAACCTTGCAGAAGCAACATCCAAGCATAAAAATTGTGATCATGACGACTTTCGCCAAAGCCGGCTATATGCGTCGAGCAATTGAGGCTGGGGTACGGGGGATCGTGCTCAAAGAAGCTCCCAGTAACTATTTAATTACCAGTTTACGCAAAGTGATAAGCGGCGAGCGAGTAATTGATACCGAGCTAGCCATGATGGCGATAGGGGATAAGGATCCACTTAACAGCAAAGAGCGTAAAGCACTAAAACTTGCGGCTGAAGGCTTGTCTACCGCTGAAATTTCAGAGAAATTATTTATTGCGCAAGGCACAGTGCGTAACTACCTTTCAGAAGCCATATCTAAGATGAATGCGACCAACCGAGTTGATGCGGCGCGAATTGCCAATCAGAAAGGGTGGTTATAGCGAGTTTGCCAGTAGATTGATTCTTTTATGATGTTTTCCGAAAAAGCTAAACCTGAGATATCTTTGTTATAAATTCATAGATATCTTTTTGAGTTTTGCATACATGGCTAAACATGGGTGTCTTGTTTATTCGGTGTCTTGTTTATTCCTACATCAATAGCGCCGAATACGAAACTTTGCGGTGGGTGTCCTGTTTATTCACGTGCTAGTTATGGGTGTCTTATTTAT
>NZ_JAUORY010000004.1:0-283341 GCF_030548145.1 Aliiglaciecola sp. 2_MG-2023 | reverse complement strand
ACAGGGTGCAATTAATCTGTAGCATGGCCTTTAGGCCATGGATGATGTTGCTAGCATTGTAGGGGATAAATCCCCCATCTACAGGAGGGGAATTTGTAGCATGGCCTTTAGGCCATGAGCACCGAACAACAACCGCGGGGCTAAAGCCACCGCCTACACGAATCACCGAATAAAATGCATCACCGCTTTTTTGTAGCATGGCCTTTAGGCCATGGATAATGTTGCCAGCGTTGTAAGGAATAAATCTCCCACCTACAGGGTGCAATTAATCTGTAGCATGGCCTTTAGGCCATGGATGATGTTGCTAGCATTGTAGGGGATAAATCCCCCACCTACAGGGTTTGATTAATCTGTAGCATGGCCCTTAGGCCATGAATGCTGTTGCTAGCGTTGCAGGGGATAAATCCCCCACCTACAGGGTGCAATTAATCTGTAGCATGGCCTTTAGGCCATGAAAAATATCAAAAAAGCGCAGGATAAACCTCCCCGCTAGATTTGCGGAGGATTTTGTGGATTGTTTTGTTCAACAACTACAGCTGTGACAGTTGATTCTTGCTCAAATTCGGTTTTCCAGCGCTGCTGCGAAACATGACTTTTTATCAGCTCGATACATTCATTTACCACGGCTAATACCTCATCATCTAACGCTTCATCTTCACTTGAAAATCGACCAATCCCATGCTTTACAAAATCGTCGATTTTTTCTGGGGTCATGTCTTTGAGCAGATTAACGATTGATTGGGTGACAATGTCTGTCACCGCGGACTCTAAGGTGCGCTCAATGGTTGAACCTAACACTGGAACCAGTTTTAAGGTTGAAATATGCGGATTGCCTCTAACTGCTTTACCAACACTTTTGTTCACATGTTGTCTTACGGACTGGCCATGTTCGTTATGTTCAATAGACTCACCAATATGACTCAATACTGATGCTGTCCATCTGGATATCACCGGCAGTCGAGATGCGATTACATTTTGAGTAATATCTTCTACTAGGGGAGAACCTGCAGCGATATCTTTTTGCGCATCCGATAATACTTTGACAACAATGCGATCAGACAGCTCTTCTACAAAAACTTCATAATAAAATGCGATAAAGCGAAACAAAGCTGTGCGCCTAAGGTCAATAATTTCATATTTATGCAGGCGATGAAGAATTGAAAATATCCGTAAAAAACGGAATATTCGAGCAGCACCAAGTGGGATACAGCCAACCAAATCGTAAAAGTGAATAAATGGGAAAAAATACCATCTCAAGTAGGTCTTTTTTACCACTGCAACTATCCAGCGTAAGCAAAATTCACTAAGGAATACCGCGACAAAGGCTAAATCTATCAACAGGAAGTTATTGTGCACAGGGGCATAGCCAGTGACTAAGGATTCCGATACATAAGCTAATGATTGTTTTACGATTTCGGTGCTGTATAAGGAGTCAAAAATAATCCAGATAAGATTAATGAATAATAATCCTAGCATAAATAAATCGAGCAAAAGCCAAGGACCCTCATGGCTTTTGCTTAGATTTTTGCGATTAAACCCCAGCATCGATCATTCCTTTACCTTAGTTAACTTTGACTTGTTAGGTACGAGTAACGTCAACATAGACTTTTATCTTCTGTCCAGGCTGCAAATATTTACGCAGTTTATCTTGATTCCAACGTTTTAAATCCACCAGATTCACTTTAAATTTATTCGCAATTCGAGCTAATGAATCACCTTTTTTAACGGTGTAGGTTAACGTGCGCATTACCGCATCTTTACGTTGAGATTCAGACGCTTGTTTAACCCAAATAACCAAGTTTTTACCTGGCATTAAGGGATCGGTGGGAGCCATACCGTTCCATTTGGCCAAACTACGCATGTCGACCTTATATTCGCGGCTTAAATCCCAAAAGGTATCACCACTTTTTACTTTGTGATTTAAAGAGTAACTTCCGCGAGGTTTAGATTGAGTAGTTGCCAGCCGCTGCTCTTGTGAAAGGGAATATGAATCCAGAGATTTTAGTGAAACCGGCACCAAAATATAATCTCCGACCCGGATCAGGTTGCCTTGCATATCATTCACACCTTGGATCACGCCAACGGTGGTATGATATTGTTTGGCTAATTTTAATAAACTGTCACCACTTTTGATTTTATGCCGAACCCAGTTAAGACGTTCATTTTCTTCTATTTTATTTAGCGCAATCTCAAAATTGTCAACGCTTTCAACAGGCAATAATAATCTGTGAGGGCCATCAGGATCCGTTGCCCAACGATTGAAGCCAGCATTCAGGGAATGAAGTTCTTTGAGGGTTAATCCCGCAAGGTCTGCCGCTAACGCAAGATCGATTTGTGACTCCACGTCTACCACTTCAACAAAAGGTTTATTTGGAATGGCTGTCCACGCAATATTGTCATCATCTGCATCTTTTAAAATGCTGCTAAGAGCTAATAATTTAGGCACATATGCTCGGGTTTCGCGAGGTAAATCTAACGACCAGAAGTCAGTAGGTTTTCCGGCTTTTTTATTCCGTCTAATCGCACTTCTGACTCTACCTTCACCTGAATTGTATGCTGCCAACGCATGTAGCCAGTCGCCATCAAACATATTATTTAAGTAGGTCAGATAGGCAATTGCGCCCTCAGTTGATGCAACTACATCGCGTCTTCCGTCATACCACCAAGTTTGTTTCATGCCAAAACGTTTTCCAGTACCTGGAATAAACTGCCACATGCCTGCAGCTCGTCCGTGGGAATAGGCAAAAGGATCAAATGCGCTTTCTACTATGGGCAAAAAAGCTAACTCAAGGGGAAGTTGGTTCTTTTCAATTTGCTCAACAATGTAGTGCATGAAAGGCTTGGCACGAGTTGCGACTCGCTGCATATATTCAGGGTGCTTCAGATACCAATTTTTTTGTGCCTTTAAACGATCATTATCTGGGATCGGGAAAGTTAACTGTTGTTTAATTCTAAGCCAAAGGTTTTCAGGGCTCTGAGTTGACTCGTTGATATCAGCAATTTCATCATCAGGTAATTCAACGTAATTGTCTGGCTCAACTGTAATTTCTACTATTTCTGTAGGGTGAGTAACAGGAATAGTGCCCTGAGATGCGGAGGTGCAATCAAAAAGCTCATCAGCTAAAGCGTGTTTCTGTTCACAGCTGTTATTGATTTGTTCGGCAATCAGTTGTTCTTGATGAGTTTCGCTTTGGGCATGGGAGTCCGCCATATATGTTTGGCAACCCGTTAATACCATTAGCAACGAAAAAGAGGTGATTTTCATTGCGGTGTTGAAAAACCCTGTTTGACCCTTATCATTGGCTCCACTAAAAATTGTCTTTCCACTGCCTGATTGCAGCGAAAACGTCTGTTTCGTTGGATAACTTCTTGCCAACAAATTGTTCTGCATTATGTTTTATTTCATCCTGTTGCGCACGTAAAAACGGATTTATCGCTTTTTGTTGTTCGATATTTGAAGGCAGAGTAGGTAGCCCCTGACTTCTTTGATGTTTTGCCCAATCTGAATAGGCGTGTAGAGCTTGGTTTTCAGGTTCTACATTTAGCGCAAAATTCACATTAGCTAAAGTATATTCGTGGGTACAATAGACCTTAGTTTGTGCTGGGAGTTTCATTAATTTCTCTAAAGATTCATGCATTTGTTGTGGAGTGCCTTCGAAAAGTCTGCCGCAACCCGCTGAAAATAAGGTATCTCCACAAAACAGCATATTTTGACCATAAAACGCGATATGGTCCAAGGTGTGCCCTGGTACCTCTAAAACCGCCAATTCAAGATCCAAGGAATCGAGCACTACTGAATCGCCTTCCTTCAATCTTTTGGTCAAGCCTTGAATATTACCATAGTCTGGTCCCAACACGGGAATCTCTGGTGCGTGTTTTAAAAGGGCCAAAATGCCACCGGTATGATCATTGTGATGGTGGGTCACCAATATCCCTTTTAGGGTTAAATTTGTCGATTGAATATAATCTAAAACTGGTGATGCATCTCCAGGATCAACCACCCAGCAATTCACGCCATTGTGTAAACACCAAATATAATTATCTGTGAACGCCGGGATAGGAAATACCGATAGGATTGACTGAGTTTGTTTTGTTTGAGACATAATTACCTTGCTTGTGTCACTTCGCTAGTGTTGTACTATATGTAGTTGTTGGTAGCTGCGCAATTGTTTGGACAATATGAAGCCTGCTTTAATCTCTAAAAAACCGATTTATCCCACTTCCTGGCAAGCTTTGCCTGTTGGGGAGCCCATGAAAGAACATGTGGAAACCAGCTTAGAAGCATGTAGCAGGCGTTTTTTTGGCTATCATTTAGTTAAGGTGGGCTGTTTGAGCAGCCAAATCGATTTATCAGAATGTGCAATCAAACATATTGTTAATGTGGTGAATCGAAAATGCGTAGAGCAACATCAACCTATAAAAGGTAACCAAGTTATCGCAGATAGCCATGAGCTGCCTTTTAGCGAAAACAGCGTCGACGCTTTTTTGCTAGCCCATGAACTGGACTTTTCCAGAGATCCCCATCAAATTTTAAGAGAAATTGATCGAACATTAATTCCCAATGGCCACGTGGTGATAGTGGGCTTCAATCCATTTAGTTTGGCTGGAATTTTGCGTTATCTTCCGTTTAAATCAAATAAGATTTTACGGGAAGCTCGCTTTTTTAGCAGTATGCGAATAAATGACTGGCTGCATTTGCTTGGTTTTGAAACCATTGAGCAACATCAGCTGGTATTTTCGAGTTTGATGTTTAAGCGTAAATCACGGCTTTTTTCAGGAATAGAATCGTTCTGTCGTAAATATTTGCCAATATTTTCGAGTATTTACGTGATAGTCGCCAAAAAGCGTGTGATTCCACTTTCCTTAATTAAACCAAAATGGAAACCCTCACCAAAGTTCTCAACGGTAGGTGCTAGCGTTCGCACCTCAATGCAAAAAAATAGTCGTTAACTGCAATAGGTGAAGTACTGTTGTTAAGTCTGTTTTAGGCAAATAAAAAGGCGTTCATAATATGAACGCCTAATAGTGGATCAGTTATAAGGTTAGTGAAGCTATTATTTAACTTTCATACCAGGTTGTGCTCCTTCATGGGGTTCCATGATCCACAGATCTTTTCCACCCGGTCCAGCCGCTAAAACCATTCCCTCTGACAAACCAAAACGCATTTTGCGGGGGGCTAAATTTGCCACCATTACGGTTAACTTACCTTCAAGGTCTTCTGGTTGATAGGCTGATTTAATGCCGGCAAACACCTGTTTAGTTTCTCCGCCTAGATCCAATTGCAGACGCAGTAATTTATCTGCACCTTCAACGTGTTCAGCTTTGGCTATTTTAGCTATACGTAGGTCGACTTTTGCAAAGTCATCAAAGCTAATCGTTTCACCAATTGGATCTTTGCTAAGTGAGCCATCGGTGGCCGATTCCGCCGCGGGAGCTGCGACCTTCTTAGGCTCAAGGTTTTCTTTTGAGTCTTCTATAATCGCGTTAACCTTGTCCATATCAACACGTTGCATCAAGGCTTTAAACTTGTTTATTTTATGTTTACCCAAGTCACGTTGCGCACTGTCCCAATCAAGTTCATCGTTTAGGAAGGCTTCAGCTTGCTCAGCCAGTTTTGGCAATACAGGTTTAAGATAAACAACCAATATACGGAACAAGTTGATTCCCAACGAACATACATCGTGAGTATATTGCTCTTTACCTTCTTCTTTGATGGTCACCCAAGGAGCTTGCGCATCAATGAATTGATTGGCTTTATCTGCCAAAGCCATGATTTCACGGATAGCTCTGTTGTATTGGCGCTTTTCATACATGTTGGCAATGTCATCAGAGGCTTGTTTAAATTGCGCAAGCAATTCAGGCTCAATGACGTTATCCGATAATGTAGCGTCAAAACGTTTGGTGATGAATCCGGCGCAACGACTGGCAATATTCACTACTTTACCGACTAAGTCAGAATTTACTTTCTGCGCAAAATCTTCCAAATTTAAATCGATATCAGTGACGCCGTCACTTAATTTAGAGGCGTAGTAATAACGTAAATACTCTGGATTCAAATGATCTAAATAGGTGCGTCCTTTAATAAAGGTACCCGTGGATTTAGACATTTTTGCGCCATTTACCGTGACAAAACCGTGGACGTTAACACCCGTTGGTTTGCGTAGACCTGCACCTTCAAGCATGGCGGGCCAGAACAAACAATGGAAATATGTAATGTCTTTGCCGATGAAATGATATAGCTCAGCATCTGAGTCTGCATTCCAGAAACTATCAAAATCAATATCATGTTGATTACAATAATTTTTGAAGCTCGCCATGTAACCTACTGGAGCATCAACCCAAACATAGAAAAACTTGTTCGGTGCGCCAGGTATCTCAAAACCGAAATAAGGCGCGTCTCGACTGATATCCCACTGTTGCAATCCTTCGTCAAACCACTCTTTGAGTTTATTGGCGATTTCTTCTTGCAGCGCACCACTGACTAGCCACTCTTTGAGCATATCTTCAAATTTTGGCAAATCGAAAAAATAATGTTCTGAATCTTTCAAGATAGGAGTTGCACCGGATACTACAGAGCGCGGATTGATAACTTCCGTGGGGCTGTAGGTCGCACTGCATACGTCGCAGCTATCGCCATTTTGATTTTCGGCTTTACACGAAGGGCAAGTACCTTTGATGAAACGATCTGGCAAGAACATTTTCTTTTCCGGATCATACAATTGGCTGATAGTACGTTTGCTGATGTAGCCGGCAGAATTCAAGCGATTATAGATTTCTTCACATAATTCTTTGTTTTCTTCAGAGTGGGTCACATAGTAATTATCGTATTCGATGTGAAAATCAAGCAGATCTTGGTGATGTTCTGCTCGAGTTTGCGCGACCATTTGTTCAGGGGTAATCCCTAACTCCTGAGCTTTTAACATTACCGGCGTACCGTGTGCATCATCCGCACAAACACTGTAGCATTGGTTGCCTCGCATTCGTTGATAACGTGTCCATATATCAGTTTGAATGTGTTCCAGTAAATGGCCTAGATGGATAGAACCATTGGCATAAGGTAAGGCACTGGTGACGAGTATTTTACGTGGCTGATTTGGCATGTTTGATTACGAGTCTTGATTAGTTGAAAAAAGGACGCAAATGGTAACGAAAATGCAGCGTTATTGCATTAGTAAAACAGCATAAAATCACATAAATTGCATCAAAAGGAGTCACCTTTGTCGAATACCCTGTTTAATCAACCCCAGATAACGCAAATTTGTCAGCTTATTGGCCAAATGTTGAGCTTGTCTGAATCGCAAATAACGGATTGTTTGTCTCAGCAAGGACAAAAATTGCAATTTTGTTTCCCATTTGCCTGTGAACAGGATTTTTCACTCATTATGGGCGCTATCGACGAACTTGGGTTAGATTCCAATCACGTGCGATTAAGCTGCGATATTGCGGCCAAAAAAACCAAAGTCAAACGCCTACAAAAGATTAAAAATATTATTGCAGTGGCCTCTGGTAAAGGTGGCGTTGGTAAGTCTACAACGGCAGTGAACCTGGCCTTTGCGTTACAAGCGCAAGGTGCAACGGTTGGCATATTAGATGCCGATATTTATGGTCCATCTGTGCCGATTATGTTGGGTAATCCTGAGCAAAGACCGCAAAGCGAAGATAATAAACATATGATCCCAATCAACTGTAACGGGGTGGTGGCCAATTCGATTGGTTATCTAGTGCCCAGTGATGATGCGACTGTTTGGCGTGGTCCTATGGCAAGTAAAGCGTTACAGCAAATCCTTAACGAAACCCTATGGCCTGAACTGGATTATTTGATTGTTGATATGCCTCCAGGCACCGGCGATATTCAGTTGACTATGGCGCAAATGGTGCCTTTAACTGCTGCAATAGTGGTTACGACACCACAGGACATAGCCTTGGCTGACGCCAAAAAAGGTATCGCGATGTTTAACAAAGTGAGTATTCCTGTTTTAGGTATTATTGAGAATATGAGCTATTACCAATGCCGTAAATGCGGCAATAAAGAGTTTGTGTTCGCCAGTGGTGGCGGGCAAAAATTAGCTGAACAGCAAAGCTTGGAATTACTTGGTCAGTTACCATTAGATATTCAAATCCGAGAGCATGCTGACAACGGTTTACCGTTAATACTTGAACAACCTAATGGTGATTTGGCACAGGCGTATTTGCATGCCGCTAAAAAAATGTCACAACAATTAGCCTACAGCCAAATTTTAAAAAGTGATGATTCAATCCCAATTGTTGAAAAACATTGAACAACCGCACCTAGGCGATCATAATGTGCGCGAATTGAGCTTTAAATTAAAAGCCGCGGATCAAGCGGTACACTTACAGAGAAAATTTCATGCGGTTATGTGATAAAGATATTTTTCAATACATAAAAGAAGGCAAAATTTCGATTTCTCCTGAACCTGATTATTCTGAAATCAGTGGTGTAACCGTGGATATCCGATTAGGTAATAAATTTCGGGTTTTTGAAGATCACACAGCACCTTTTATTGATCTCAGTGGTCCTAAAGCTGAAGTTCAAGAAGCCATGAACACAGTTATGAGCGATGAAATTATTGTCCCTGATGATAAGTCCTTTTTCCTGCACCCGGGTGAATTGGCATTAGCGGTGACGTATGAATCTGTGACGCTACCGGCCAATATTGTTGGCTGGTTAGATGGACGTTCTTCCCTTGCACGCTTGGGATTGATGGTTCACGTTACCGCACATCGCATAGATCCGGGCTGGTCAGGCAATATCGTATTGGAGTTTTTCAATAGCGGTAAACTACCATTGGCGTTAAAACCAAAAATGAAAATTGGTGCCATCAGTTTTGAAGTGTTGTCTGATTTTGCAGAAAAACCCTACAGCAGTAGAGCTGATGCGAAATATCGTAATCAAGATGGAGCTATTGCTAGTCGCATTAGTGCAGACGACAAGTCTTAGAGGTTGGGGTTACTAAACTCAGTAGAGTGGATTTTCAGTCGTCGTTCTGAGTTGGCTAGGCGTTAACCCCGTCCAACGTTTGACTGAACGCCGGAAATTAGGAATATCACTAAACTGCATCAAGTGAGCCGTTTCTTCGTTACTGAGTTGTTGAACTTGGAGTAGGTAGATTGCTTCTTGTTTGCCTACTTCATCATGAATTTGCTGAAAGGTGTAACCATGCTGTTTGAGCTTGCGTTTAAACGTTGCAGGACTCATACAAAATTTCTCGGCTGCTTTTTGTAAGCCACAATCAGAATGTTTTGATATTGTGGTACGCACCGCTTCTATAAATCCTTTGCTTGGCATCGAAACCATCTTGCACTGACGCAAAGCATGGCGTTTTAAGCTATCGCTGCGATTTATACACAAGCTCGCCAGCCATTTTTTATCGAAGCTAATACTCATCGCGGGTTGAGAAAAGTTCAGTCTATGGCCTAAATGAACCTCGTACTCTTGAATATATTTAGGCCGTGGAAATGGAAAGTTAAACTGAAATGGGATGCGCTGACCGAGAATTAATTTAACGGCTGAAACCAGTGCCGTGCAATACAGCTCTGCGATAAATTGAAAGCGCTCTCCACATCCAATCGCATCGGTAATCAATACGTAGTGACGTTGCTGCGAAGCATAGTGTTTAGTGTCTAAAAAAGGGCAAATCTGACTTCTAAGTACGGCCAACACAGTGAATGCATCAGCTAAATTACGACTGTGCATCAATGCATTGGAAATCGCCCCATAATTGCCCGGAAACATACGTTTGCCTAATAAAAAACCACAATCGTGTCCTGGAGTTAATGATTGCGCATTGCCCATAAGTTGCAGCAATTGTAGCGCACTGAGCTTTCTATCTGACACTAAATCTTGATTAAATATGCCTGTGCCACGCAACAGCTTGTGTTTATTGACGTCTCTGGAACGACTGAAGTCCAAAATGCTAGCTGCCAATTGGTGGGCAGGTATAACTTTATCATCAACATAAAAAAAGCGGTTTTCATCCATGTGCCTGTCCACCCTGATTCAGCCCGCTTTGTTTCGGTGTACTCCTTTGATCTTGCTTGAACCTTTCCAACCGTTGGTTAAGGCGCCGCAGTAGGCTTTCTGTTACGTCGCCTAAAATTGCCGACTCTGCAACAAAACTGAGTTGGTGGTAAACTGACTCCCCTGACTGACATGGCTTAAACGCGATACTCGCTATGGCTTTTTTGATTTGGCCGGCTATTTTTTCTGCACTCTGCAAATTAGTGTTAGGCAACAATAATATAAATCGGTCACCTGCATAGCGACAGGCTAGGTCAGTAGCACGCAAGTTCATTAAGATTAAATCTGCTAGCTCACGCAGAAGTTGATCACCTTGAATATGGCCAAATTGGCGATTAAATACATCGAAGTTGTCGATATCTAGCATCACAACTGAAAACTCAGGATTGTGATTGTTTTGCAATTGTGAGTCGATTTGCGTGCGCATATAGTCTGCGCTATACAGCGCTGTAATGAAATCCACTTGGTGATGTTGACGTAACGCTGATTCGCGTTTTTGCAATTGTTTATTGAGGACTAACTGTTCTTTATGCCATTGGAATAACGCGTAACTCATAATAAACATGCCAATTCCAGCTGGAACCGATTCCACCATAGTTAATATGCTTGCGGCATTGTGATAGGACATAAACTCGTCTATTAAGTCCAAGTTGGCAGAAAATAGAAAACAGCTCAGTCCTAATACCAATGCCGAAGTGACTCTACCTGGCGGGCGGCTGACTAACAGGAAAAAAATCCATAACAAGGAAAGCAGCGCGACACTGCCTTCGCCAATAATATCTAGCCATGAAATATCGGCAATGGGTTTGGCTTGCCCTAAACCAATGCTCAAGGTTAACGAAAGTGTCAATGATGCACATGTGACAGAGAACAATCGTTGATGGCGGGCTAGTAAAGAAAAGTTCATGGTAATACTCGGTTGATGCTGTTGGTTTTTATGCTGACATAGTTTTAAACCAGCATAGGGGTCATATTGGCTCAGTAAAATGACAAATTAATGAAGGTGGTTAGCTTTGTTTTAAGTTAATTTCAAAACAGACCGTTTAAAACCTGAGGTCGCTGGGAGGTCAAATAAGCTCATGGAGCTTAAAAGTGCTAGGTAAATTGGTGGTTTTAGCAAGCAACCGCAGAAACTATTTGGTTGCCTGTCATAAAAATGTCATTGCTGCTCATTAGGTTGTCGCGCCAACACATTTAAACCTTAGTTTGCAACCAGAGAACTTACAATGAAAATGATAAAAACCACTTTAGCCTTGGCGTGCTTCGCGGCACTTTCCTGTCAATCTGCTTTAGCTGATGAAGGCGGAATTCAAGGTTTACTCACTGACAAAAGCCAGACTAGCTATATTCAAGGGGCTGAAGTCAATATCAAAGAATTGGGACAAAGCACCGTTTCCAAGCGAGACGGAAGTTTTCGTTTCGCAAATTTGCCTGAAGGTAACTACACCTTAGTTGTGAAATACCTAGGTACTCCAACAATTGAAGTGCCAGTGATTATCAGTGGTGGAAAAATTCTTCAGCAAGATATTAGCTTGGCTGCGCCAGCTAAAGAGTTAGAAAACGTGATTGTCTATGGACAGCGAGCAGGGCAGGCAAGCGCGATCAATTTGCAGCGCGTCGCTGACAGCATTAAGTCGATTGTATCGGCAGATGCGATTGGCCAATTCCCAGACCAGAACGCCGCTGAAGCATTGCAACGTTTACCAGGTTTATCCATTGAACGTGATCAAGGGGAGGGACGTTTTGTCGGTATTCGAGGTATTGATCCCAATCTTAATAATGTGACCATCAATGGTGTCAATGTGCCTTCTCCTGAAGGTGGTGTGCGCTCTGTTGCGTTGGATGTGATCCCCTCTGAGCTTATTCAAGGATTAGAGGTGTCAAAATCAGTTACCTCTGATATGGATGCAGACGCTATCGGTGGGTCAATTGAAGTGAAAAGCTTAAGCGCTTTTGACCGCCAAGGCACGAGCGCCAGTATTAATGTACAGGCCAGTCAAAACCAGTTGCGAGACGAAACAAGTCCAAAAATATCAGGCAGTGTGACCAATGTATTTGATGACGTATTTGGTGTTGCTGCGGCACTGTCATATGCAAAGCGTGATTTTGGCTCTGACAACATTGAATCCAACGGTGATGATGAGATAGAACAACGTTACTACAGCATTTCAAGGGAGCGCATCGGTGCTGCTGTCAACTTGGATTTCCGTCCTGATTTCAACAATCGTTACTATTTACGCACTCTTTATAGCCGTTTCGCTGATGACGAATACCGGATGGCGAATACCTTTACGTTCGATGGAGAAGACTCCGAGATAGAACGAGGGAGCAAAGACCGTGAAGAAACCCAAACGATTTTATCTATTTCAGCCGGTGCAGAACATCATTTAGATGATTGGTTGGTTGAATATCAACTGGGTTATTCAAAAGCAGATGAGGATGATCCGCAAGCGTTGTATTACACCTTCGTGGGTGAAAATATGGCAATCGATTCGGATATGCAAGGACAGATCCCGCAAATAACTCAAGATGCTGCGGCGATGGATTTGGCTAATTATGAGCTAGATGAAGTGAGTTTGGAAAAGAGCCTGGCTGAAGACACTGAAACTATGCTCAAAGCGGATTTCACCCGCATGTTTGACTTGCAAGAGGGGTCATTTGAATTGAAGTTTGGCGCAAAATATCGTGCTCGTGAAAAAACCACAGAAGCTGATATTTTCATCTATGACGGTGATTTTGATGGCATAGATCCCACTATGTTCGCAGCCGCGCAGCCTGATTGGGGATTAGGCAGTTTTGGACCAGGTTTAGACCGTGCAGGGCTACGTAACTACTTCAACCAAAATGGTGCGGGCTTCGAATTAGCGGAACTTGATTCAGAAGTTGAGTCCAATGGGGCGTCATATGTGAGTAACGAAGATATTTTTGCGGCTTATATTATGGGTCGTTATGAATGGCAAAAATTGACCCTAGTGGCTGGGGTCAGATACGAGGATACGGATTTCAATACATCAGGTATGCGCGTAGAGTTAATCGAAAATGAGCAAACTGACGTTGAAGAAGTCGTTAATACACCTTGGAATAGTGAAAGAAGTTACGATCATCTTTTGCCAAGTTTGAATATGCGTTATGAATTCACCGAAAAACTAATTGCTCGAGCGGCTTTTACACAAACCATTTCTCGGCCTAAATTTGAAGATGCAGCTGCGTACCAAATCATTGAATCTAAAACAGAAGAAGATGAAGGCGTGTTCATTACTGAGCGTGAAGCTGAAGTTGGTAATCCAGAACTTAATCCGTTTGAATCGGATAACTTTGATTTAACCTTAGAGTATTACCCTGGTGATATTGGGGTGCTGTCAGCAGGGTATTTTTATAAAAATATCGATAATTTTGTGATCGTTGCCGACGTTGCTGATTTACCTGAATGGGATGGGTTTGACGAAGTCATGCAACCCATTAATGGTGAGTCTGCTAAGGTCAGCGGTGTCGAACTTTCTTGGGTAAAAGCCTTCGATAATGGCCTCTTGCTATCCGCCAATGGGACGTTCTCAAGCTCCGAAGCAATAACCTTATTAGACGGTGAACGCTTTGAAACATCATTGCCTAATCAGTCTGACAAAATTGGTAATTTCACCGTAGGTTATGAAAGCAACTTGGTTAGTTTGCGTTTAACCATGACATACAAAAGTGAAAACTTAGAAGAAATTGACGGTGATCTGATTCGCATGGAAGACAATCATCAGCAATTAGACTTCACTAGTAAGTACTTTATTGAGCAAAATATGTATCTGTATTTTAACGCGATAAATATTACTGACGAAGGTTTCTACAACTATTTTGACCAACGCAGTGTTAATGCACAATACGAAGAGTACGGTCGTACCTTTGAACTTGGATTTAGTTGGATGTTATAGCCTTAAGGTAGCGAACATTTGTTAAATGTTCGCTACTGAGCTTTTATACCGTCGTATCACGACCTAAGTTAAACGAGCCTTAGTATTTTGTGCTGGTTTATCTCATCTCGTAGTTTGGAATAACAATGTTTATTAGATATGTAATATTAGTCGTTTTAAGTGTCACCTCGATTGCGGCCTTCAGTAAGCAGGTTCACGATCAAAACTTTTATAAGAAACACCATGTGCAAGCCTTAGCAACGCCAAAAGATAGCTTTAGCTTTTTGGTGTTAGGTGATTGGGGCCGCAATGGGCATTATCAGCAGCAACCTGTGGCTGATATGATGGATGTGGTCATGCAGCAAATCGACGGCGAATTTATTGCCACCACCGGTGATAACTTTTACTCAAATGGTGTGGCTTCGGTTGATGATCCATATTGGCAAACCTCATTTGAACAGATATACCATGGACCTAATTTATTTGAAGATTGGTATCCTACGTTAGGCAATCATGATTACCGTGGAAATTGGCAAGCGCAAATTGATTACTCAAAACGCAGTCGACGTTGGGAGTTTCCATCTGCGTATTATGCTAAAACCTTTAAGGTAGGTAAAAACACTGAAATGTTAGTGTTATTTATTGATACCAATCCACTTAATCCGGAATACAAAAATCGCGCTAAATATGCCGAAACACAAAAACCAGATGGTGCAAAACAATTACGTTGGATTGAACAACAATTAGCTAACTCAACAGCCAAATGGAATATTGTGATTGGTCATCATCCTCTATATTCCAGCGGTAAACGATTTGGCAAAACAGAAGGGATTCAGCAGGTTTTAGAACCTATATTTGAAAAATATAAAGTAGATGCTTATTTCGCTGGTCACGAACATGATTTACAACATAATCGCCCAGCGGGAAAACTGGTTGAACATTTTGTATCTGGCGCGGGTTCTGAACTGCGCCCGGTTCAACAGCGAGTGTTCACACAGTACGCAAAAAGCGAAGCCGGATTTTTAACTGTTTCGGTTGGAGACAGTAACATGCTAATTCAATTCATCAGTGCCGCTGGCGAGCGTCTCTATCACTACAGCATGGATAAGGAATAAAGATGAAATCAATTTACCTGTGGATTGCCGCGTGTTGCATTCTAAGTGCCTGTCAAACGACGTCACAATCAAGTGCCTCGATAAATCAGATTACCCCTTTATTTAGCGATTCAGTTAATAATCTTGCGGGTAAATCTGCGCTGCCCATTATGCATGATGAAAAGCGATATTGGTTATTGACCAGTGAGACTAAAGGCATTCTATTACTTGATGACCAAGGTCAGTTGCTTAGTACTTTTTCCGGTAACATGGAAATGCTTGACTGGCGTGACAATATCCAGATAGACAATAAAGAATACGGATTAATTACCACTACAGATAATAACTTGCAACAAATCCTAGTGTTAGGTTTGGACTGGCAAACTCAGCAACTATCATTGATGTCTAGGTTATCGCAACCCGAAGGACAAGTAGAAGCTCTTTGCTGGTATCAAATGCCGCAAGGGCATTTGTCAGTTTTCATAGCTGATGCCAAAGGAGTAGTGGAACAACGAATAGTGGTTGATGCCAAAAATCAAACCTTGGTTGATGTGCCTGTCCATGAATTTATCGGCACGCTACAAACCAAAAGTTGTGCAGCTGATGACGAAGCCGGTATTGTATATTTGGCTGAAGAGAATATTGGTCTTTGGCGCTACCCAGCAGATCCTGAAGCTGAATTGGTTCGTGAACTTGTGATTGCGGTGAGTCCTTTTGGGCCAATGGAAGGGGAAGTAAGCCATGTTGATGTATTAGATAATGGCGATGTTTTGGTTAGCGCTCCGGATCAACAAGGAGTCTGGCATGTCGAGGCTGGGAATAACGCAAATGCTCATTTTATTCCGTTAACCGGTGCCGATAAGCCAGAAACAAGCAATGGTGTATTGCAATCATCGAACTTGGTATTAGGGATTTTTGATGATCAAAGTTCAGCGTATTCTCGAGCACAACTGAATATCTCAACTACAAACAGAGAAATCCAAGCATCTGAATTTGGCAGCGTTACTCCATTTGCACAAACAGAACCTATGCAGGTATTTGGTGATGCCGCTGATGATCCGGCAATTTGGATAAACTCCGCCGCGCCAGAACAAAGTCGCATACTAGGTACCAATAAAAAGCAGGGCATGATGTTATATGACTTGCAAGGTAATTTACTCCAGGAACTCAATGTAGGCAGAGTGAATAATGTGGATATTCGGTATGGTTTTAAATTAGGTAACCGAACTTTCGATTTAGCCGCGGCCAGTAATCGCACCACTAATAGCATTAGCTTGTTTGCATTGCAACAAGATAGCGGTGAAATGTCATTTTTGTCTGATATTAAAACGGATTTAGCGGATGTTTATGGCCTGTGTATGTATCAGCAAGAAGACCAATACCATGTTTTTATAAATGACACCGATGGACGTTTTCAGCAGTATTTATTAAAGCCAAACAACAATGAGGTTGGAGCCAAATTAATCAGGGAATTTCGAGTACCAAGTCAACCTGAAGGCTGTGTTGCCGATGATACTAATCAGCAACTCTACTATGGTGAAGAATCCACTGGGGTTTGGCAGATTAGCGCACGTCCAACTAAAGCAGGAGCTAGGTTAATCGCTACCACCTCTAGTAACTTTGTTGCTGATGTTGAGGGAATGGGCATTTACAACATGGATGGGAAACGTTATTTAGTCGCATCTAGTCAAGGAAACAACAGCTTCGGCGTATTTGCACTGGATCAGAATAATCGTTATTTAGGCAGTTTTCGGATTGATATGGATTTAACTGCTGGAATAGACGGTGTCTCTGAAACTGACGGTTTAGAAATTACATCATTAAGCTTAGGAGCGAATTTACCCGACGGGTTATTGGTCGTGCAGGATGGTCGAAATAGACTGCCCAATGCTCCACAGAATTTTAAGCTGGTGGACGGAGTGTTAATTAAGCAGCTTATAAAGCAGTGGCTAAAGAACTAATGACTTAGTCTTTTGCAAAATATTAAGATCAAAGACCCCGTTTTCGAACGGGGTTTTTTGAACGTTTTTTAAGCACCACTTACAAATAGCTCTCATTCCAGCAACAAAAATCCAAAAAAAACGCTCAAACACCTACCAGTTGGCCACTCAAACGATATTTGCCGTTGCAAAGTGTCGAAAAATAAGTAAACTGCGCAGCTCGGTCGGTGTGTAGCGCAGCTTGGTAGCGCACTGTCATGGGGTGTCAGGGGTCGGAGGTTCAAATCCTCTCACACCGACCAATTCTATTTACTCCATGGCGTAGTAATCACTATCAAAAGTATATTACTTTTCTTATAAGGGGCCGTTTAAGGGCCACTCAAAAAAACTGGCTCTACCCCATTAACGGGGGATCAGTATTCATCTCGTTATCCAATATAATCTTTTATTTAAATTTGTATTTAACTAAATATCTAACTCATATTTTTGAGCTATTTATACAAATTTGCCCATTGGCATTATCGTTCAATTATTTATCTGATAGATATTCATAATAGCGATATCACATTTTTGACAAAATACCACAAGCTACACAGTTTTTAGTTTCCACAAGCTACTAATGAGGAATTCCGTAAATTTTTCATTTTGATAATTTGGGAACTAACATCATTAAATTTTCAATGAATTAAACGACTTAAATCTCATCGAACTAATCTTTGGGATTTGTTTAAGTTGTTGAAAAATATAAATTTAATTATTTTCTTCACTGTGTGATGTATAATTCAAATATTACGATAGAATTCTTTTTGTCAATGATGACGAACAACACTTCGTAAGGATTATGAAAATGAACTTAATTACAGATCATCAATTAAAAAAAGAGTTGGGGATATCGGAATCTACTATCAGGCGATATATTGAAAGTGGGATTATTCCACTACCGTTCAAACTTGGTGCTAAGAAATACTGGCTGAAAGAAGATCTAGAGAACTTTTTTAAATCTTTAGCTGAGGCTGCAAGGAGTTAAGTTTTTATAAGGCTAAATCATATTTGGCCTTATTTTAGTCACTCAGTCGAAATTCGGCTTCGATCGATATATAGTCTTTTAACCTAAACTATCTACACTTAGATTGTTTAGGTTATGTGCTCATTGCATACGAATATTGAGCGATATTCATTTGATATATTAATGAGATAAGGAGTAAGCAATCAAGAGCATTTGTTTACCTGTTATCTCGAGGACATAATTTTAGGGGGGATCAAGGAGCATTTTCGCGCGTACGCGTAATAGTTGGCTATTGCTAGAAAGCGCAGCGCCAATAGGCAGTAAAATGGCGTTAGTGAGAGGCGTGGCTTATCCAGGTTAGGGTTTAAATAGTGATTTCCAACCTTGGAATTCAAATAACTCAAACACCTTTGCGAAATGTACAAATAATGTGCTATTTTATAGCCTATACACAGGTCTTTTAGAGCGTTGATGTCGCCTCTCGATAGATTATCGCCAAAGAGGGTAATAAACGAAAGAACCTGACTAGTTTCAAGCAAAAGCATCTCTAAGTGCTTTATAAGCCCTTAAAAAGTAGAATGTAATGAACAAACAGCATAAAGCAGAGTTAGAATTGGATGATTTGTTTTACGGTGATTCTCTATCAGATGATTTACAGAAGGTCACAAGTGAAGTCATTGACTATTTTGGGACAATCGAAGGAGCAAAATCTTGGTTAGTTACTAAAAATATAGGGTTAGGCTCTGTTGCTCCAATCTCTTTACTTTCGACTGAAGCTGGTATTGAACGCGTTCGAAATAGTATAGTCAAACTAGCGCATGGAATGACAGCTTAGAGCGATCAACGGACATTCGACCTACCTCAGTCGAACGGCTGCTTTGCCCAAGATAGCGGACGTAGCTATTTATTGTGTATTGGTTACTTTATCTAATATCAATTAGCGAACCATGTACCATTATGAAACCTTAGGCAAACGTAAAACTACAAGACTTGTAGATATAAGTATCACTCTTCAAGCAACTGCAATACCCCACATTCTTTAACTTTTCTATCATCTGTGCATGCCGAGGCCATCTCAGATAGGGTAAGTTTTAGCTCCTCAAGCTCTGCAATGCGATGTGTGACGTCAACCATATGTTGATGGATCAAATTATTTACACTAGAACAACTTTTATCGGGATTATTTTTTGTATCCAACAGCTGTTTAATTTCTATTATGGTCAAATCTAATGAGCGACATTGTTTAATGAATCGCAGTGCTCTCAACGATGATGCGTCGTAAATTCTGTAGTTGCCTTCACTGCGATTGCAAGCCTCAAACAAATTCTGTTTTTCATAAAAACGGATCGTCTGAATAGAACACCCACTTTTTTTTGATAGCTCACCTATTTTCATAAACGTGCCTTTGTGCTGTTGACCCTATACTAGGTATAGACTTTACACTGTAGCTATACTTTTGGGAATAGGAGTTGGACAATGAGTGGATGCGGCTGTGAAGTGGAAATTAAAGATGCCTCACAAAAACGGGTTCTATATTGGCTGCTCGGCATCAATGCGACGATGTTTTTCGTTGAGATGACCGTGGGTATTTTGGCTGACTCTACTGCTTTGATAGCAGACTCTATGGACATGCTAGCGGATGCGGTTGTTTACGGCATAGGTATTTATGCTGTGGGTAAATCTATACTTCACAAAGCCAAAGCTGCACAAGTCAGTGGTTACTTTCAGTTATTGCTGGGCGTGATCATTCTCATTGATATTACCAGAAGATTATTTTTGGGCAGTGAGCCTATCTCATCATTAATGATAGGAATGGGTTTCATTACCCTAATTGCAAATGTCGCTTGCTTGATGATTATTCGAAATCATAAAAATGACGAAGTACATATGCGAGCTAGCTGGATTTTTTCAGCTAACGATGTCATTGCCAACATGGGTGTCATCATGGCCGGAGTTTTAGTGGTATGGCTTGATAGCAGAGTACCGGATCTGGTTATCGGCTGTATAGTGTCGATTGTCGTGCTGCGCGGAGCGTGGATGATCCTGAAAGACGCCAAGCAGGAAGTAATTAATAACGAAGTACAGAAAGGTAAAGTGGGTGAGCCACTATGACACACAATAAAGCCGTTAAGCCGCATATCGATTCCAAATTGACAGATTACTCAGATGCAATGTCTAACAATAATGAGAGGCAGGCATTTGCAGCGCTGGAGGATGCGCATGTAATTGGTCAGCACTCTACTTATTACCATTGTTTAATTCATTATAAAATGCTGCGACATGTTCTTCTAAACAAAGATTGGAGAGCCGTTTTTGGACAAGTAATAAGAATAGCTGGTGCTGCAACCAAAACAGCTATCGGCCTTGTACCTAAAGGGAATACAGGCGGCACTGACATCAGCCCTTTTAAGCGACTGCCAATCAACGCTGAAAATCAAGCGATATTGGACAAAATCAACCATGCATAATCATAACCACAGTCAAAGTGATAACAGCGCATCAAAACGTATTGGCTGGGCATTTTTCTTGAATGTCGTATTCACTATCATTGAATTTATCGGCGGATGGCTGACAAACAGCACGGCTATAATGGCCGACGCAGTGCATGATTTGGGCGATAGTTTATCCATTGGTACTGCTTGGGGCTTAAATAAACTCAGTGATAAAGAAGCAACCAATACATTTTCCTATGGCTATAAACGCTTTTCACTTCTTGGTGCATTGATCAACGGGTTAGTGTTAACGACTGGCTCAATATGGATCTTATTCGAAGCTATCCCAAGGCTTTCAGCACCCGAAATGCCGCAAGTCGAAGGCATGTTACTCCTGTCAATTTTTGGCATCGCCGTTAATGGATTTGCTGCGTATAAACTTAGCGAAGGGAACTCCTTAAACGAGCGTATCTTAAACTGGCATTTGCTTGAAGATGTTTTGGGTTGGGTGGCAGTGCTGATCGTATCGATTGTGCTGATGTTTAAGCCATGGCCAATTTTAGATCCTATCTTATCCATTGGCTTCACGTTATTCATTATATTCAATGTAGTTAGAAATCTAAAAGAAACCTTATTGTTATTCCTGCAAGCCACGCCAGATGCTAAGCAGATGGAGGAAGTGCGTAAAGTGCTCATGTCATTTGATGATGTGGCGGATATACATCATTTTCATATCTGGTCTCTGGACGGTGAACATAGCGTCATGACGGCACATGTGGAGTTGAAACAAGATGTTTCGGTTTCTCAGTTGAGAACACTTAAAGACGAACTTCGCCAAGGCCTTGATGAGTTTGATTTTGTGCACACTACCATTGAAATTGAATTTGCCAATGAAGATTGTCGTGATGAGTAATATAACGATTGAAATGCTTTGTTTAGGTTGGTTGATTGGTCTTAGTTAGATTACCTGTTAATATTAAAAAGATGAGAGTAGATAGATATGTTTAGTGTAAGGGTGACAAGTTACCTGCTGATTTCGCTGATTTTTTTTCAGTCGTTTTCTGCTGTCGCCAAGTCCTTGGATTTTCATGCTATCGACTCGCAACATCTAGGCGAAATACATGAACATCAGGCAGGAGATAACACAGCTTCTGTGAAGACGCATGTTCAACTGCAATCTAACGAACTACTTGATACTGATAACGCCACCGTAGATATTTCTCACAATCCTGCTGATTGCCACCATTGTGGTCACTGTCATGGAACCCATGCCCAATGGCTTGGAAATAACACCGCAATTGAACTTGCTTCTGTTGCCACCGATCACGGCTTCTATTACTTATCAAAAGTAGTAGATGCACCGGTCACGCAATTACTACGCCCACCTAAAGCATAACCCTGAACTAATCAAACACCGTTCGCCAGCAGCTTGGCGATATATATTTTTGATAATTTAGGAATAAAACAATGATGCATATTTCATTGAGACGCCCTATGCGTTTGCACGCTTGGGTGATTTCCACGATGCTTGTCCTTTTGACAACACACACTGTGGTCGTAGCACAAACAAACAGTATTACCAATCGCGAAATGACCTTGCAAAGTGCCATACAGCGAACATTAGCGAATTCGCCTGAGTTGCATGAGTTCACATATAGGCAACAAGCGATTGAGGGAGAAATTAAAACTGCGTCTCTTAAACCAGCCCTCAACGTAGGTATTGAAGTGGAAAACTTCTTAGGAACAGGCGAGGTCTCAGGCATTAAGGACACCGAGTTGACTCTCACATTGTCGTCGGTCATTGAATTGGGCAATAAACTTAACTCACGTAAGGCGTTTGCTAAGGCACAATCAACCCTCGCCGAAGCACAAAAACAAGTGGACACCTTGGATGTACTGGCTGAAGTGACACGTCGCTACATCGATGTATTGGCGCAACAAGCGTTAATTGACGCGCAAAAAGATACAGAAACTCTTGCTCGATATACCTATCAAGCTGTCACAAAACGCGTGGATGCAGGTGCTTCCCCTGCATTTGAACAGAAACGCGCTGAAGCAGCTTTAGCAAGATCCAGATTGGATGTGGTGACCGCACAGCAAACTAAGCAAGCCATGATAAATAGTCTGGCTATTATGTGGGGGGAAAAAGATCCCTCTTTTACTGATGTGGAGGGTGACTTATTTGCGCTGCAATCGTCTCCTTCGTTAACCGCGCTTTTTACCACCGTATTGGACAGTCCCAATCTTGAGGTCTATGCGCAAGAATCGAGATTGCAGGCATCTCAAGTCCGTCTTACTCAAGCAGCTAATCAATCGGATTTAAGCTGGACGGCTGGTATCAGGCGCATGAATGGCATAGATGAAACAGCCTTTGTAGCAGGCCTGAGTATGCCTCTGTTTGCCGGTGACCGAAACCTTGGCGAGTACGAAAAACAGCGAGCAATTCAGGCACAGCTGGTACAACAAAAAGAGTCAGCGACACAAAAACTATACCATCAGCTAAATATGGCCTTGATGGTCAGAAACAATGCGCTGCTCAATGTACAGACACTGCAAAACTCTATTATCCCACCCTTAGTCCAAGCGCTGGAATTAGTAGAACAAGCCTATTTAAACGGTCGATTCAGCTACCTTGAATGGGTGAGTACACGTCAAGAACTACTCAATGCCAAACAAGCCTTAATTCAATCAGCGAAGCAAGCTCATCAGCGTGGTGCAGATATCGAATCACTGACTGCACAGCCTCTTGTGGATACGATCAACACCTCTTTTTCGAGTAAAGCAAAATGAACAAAAATATATTAATTAAGAAGCAAAACACTCTGTTAGTTTTCATTGTTTGTAGTGCCTTGGGATTTTTTTCAAGCACCACAATACAAGCATCAGAAGGCGAACATGGTAAAGAGGAAGCCCATAAGGGGGAGCGCGTATTCATGTCAGATAGCATGGCGCAAAAAATGGGCATAATGACGCAAAGTGTGCAAACGGGTAGCCTCACTATTACCACCACTGTCTACGGAAATATCGTGACCGACCCTGCTTCACTGAGTCATGTGCGTGCACGATTCGACGGTATGGTGACCAAGGTCAATGCAAATTTAGGTAACAAAGTTAAAAAAGGAGAGACGCTAGCAGTCGTTGAATCCAACGAAAGCCTTAAAAGTTACCCTGTTGCCGCGCCGTTTTCAGGCACCGTGATTGCCAGACATGCCAATGAAGGCGAGTTATCCAATGGCCAAGTGTTATTTTCAATCGCAAACTATGATGACGTGTGGGCACAGCTTAAAGTCTTCCCACAACAGCTATCAGATATTGCAGAGCTGCAACCCGTTCAGCTTAGCCTGTCAGGGGCAGCGTTAGACACCACTATCCAACATATCTTACCCTCACCAGATGAAAAACCGTATATATTGGCGTATGCCAAAATAGCTAATACCTTAGGTCAGTGGCCGGTTGGCGCGGCTATCAAAGGGCTTGTGACAATCAACAAATTTGATGTCGCCATGATGGTGCCTAAAACGTCGATTCAAGAGTTTGAGGGGGCTTCTGTCGTGTTTGTCAAAGAAGGTGGCGAATACCGTCCCGTGCCCGTTACCTTAGGTCAACAAGATAACCACAATATTGAAGTGTTATCAGGTCTGCACATTGCAGATGTGATTGTCAGCCAGAACAGCTATCTGTTTAAAGCCGATTTAGAAAAGTCGGAGGCCGGTCATGACCACTAATAACTCAATGCTATTTACTTGGTCATGCGTCTCAGTTATTGGGGGACGAACACATGATTGAATCCATTTTACGTTTATCCATAGAGCGACGAGGGATAATGCTAATGTTGATCTTCCTTGTGCTGGGCATGGGGATATTCAGTTATCAAAAATTACCTATCGATGCGGTACCCGATATCACCAACGTGCAAGTGCAAATCAATACACAAGCACCGGGTTATTCGCCTTTGGAAACCGAGCAGCGGATCACATTCGTAGTAGAAACAGCACTGGCGGGATTACCTGACCTGTCCTACACCCGCTCTTTATCTCGCTACGGACTATCTCAGGTAACAGCGGTATTTGATGAAGGCACTGATCTGTATTTTGCACGTAATCTCATCAATACCCGATTAGGTGCAATCAAAAGTCAGCTACCTGAAGGGTTAGAGCCTGAAATGGGACCTATCGCTACTGGGTTGGGTGAAATCTACATGTATACCTTGCGAGCCAAGCAAAATACCATGCAAAAAAACGGTGAGCCGTACGATGCAACGGCGCTTCGCGAGATACACGACTGGATCGTAAAACCGCAGCTCGCACTGGTTAAGGGGATCACTGAAGTCAACGCCATTGGCGGTTTCGTAAAACAATATCATGTGAATCCTGAACCACAGAAAATGCTGAATTTTGACATTGGTCTAAGTGATATCCATCGTGCGCTGGAGCGAAACAACACGAATCAGGGGGCGGGGTTTGTTGAGCGAAATGGGCGACAAATACTGGTGCGCTCACAAGGTCAACTTCAGACACTTAGCGATATAGAAAATGTGGTAATAAAACGCATTAATACTGTCCCCGTTGCGGTGAAAGACATTGGCAGTGTAGTTATTGGTAAGGAGCTGAGAACGGGTGCGGCAACGCAGGAGGGTGAAGAGACCGTTTTAGGTACAGCAATGATGCTAGTCAGCGAAAACTCACGAGCCGTTGCCCAATCCGTTGCCAAAAAGGTGAAGGACATTCAATCCAGCTTACCTGATGGTATTGTCATTGAGCCAGTCTATGACCGTACCCTATTGGTCGATAAAGCTATCGAAACGGTTCAGAAGAATTTAGTAGAAGGTGCGTTATTAGTCATAGTGATCTTGTTCATATTGCTTGGCAATATTCGCGCCGCGCTCATCACTGCGGCAGTTATACCGCTGGCGATGTTGGCGACCATTACAGGGATGGTTAATACAGGTGTGTCTGCCAACCTAATGAGCCTTGGCGCATTGGACTTTGGATTAATTGTCGATGGTGCGGTGATCATCGTAGAGAACTGTATCAGGCGGTTATCCGAGTCTCAGAAACGCACAGGCACAGTCTTGCCACTTAAAGAGCGGCTAGAACTGGTTTTTCAAGCGACCAACGAAGTCATTCGTCCTAGCTTATTCGGTGTATTGATTATTACTGTCGTGTATATCCCGCTGTTCTCATTGACAGGCGTTGAGGGCAAGATGTTCCAACCAATGGCGGCAACGGTCATCATGGCGCTGATAGCAGCGATGCTGTTCTCCATTACCATTGTACCGGCGGCAGTCGCGATGTTTATGGCAGGTAAAGTCAGTGAGAAAGAAAGCTTCATTATTGTTGCAGCTAAATCCGCCTATCGTCCTATCATTAATCTTGCACTGAAATTACGCTGGATAGTGCTTTTCGGCTCAGTCGTGCTGGTAGTGGGCAGCTTATGGTTGGCAACGCGATTAGGCTCTGAGTTTGTTCCCCAGCTTGACGAAGGAGACATCGCACTGCACGCCATGCGAATACCGGGCACAGGTATTGAACAAGCCGTCGCAATGCAAAAAACACTTGAATCTACCTTGATGGAATACGAACAGGTACTCACAGTGTTTGCGAAAACCGGTACCGCAGAAGTAGCTACCGATGCGATGCCGCCCAACGTAACCGATACCTTTGTGATGCTAAAACCACGAGCGCAGTGGCCTGATCCTAACCTATCAAAAGCTGATTTCGTGGAAACCCTTGAGCGAGATTTACAAGCGGTGACAGGCAATAACTATGAGTTTACCCAACCTATCCAAATGCGTTTTAACGAGTTGATAAGTGGGGTAAGGGCTGACCTTGGTATAAAAGTCTTCGGAGATGATTTAACCACGCTGGTTGCTTCTGCAAACGACATCTTAACGGTTTTACAATCAATTGACGGCGTGGCGGATGCACGACTTGAACAGGTCGATGATATCCCTATCTTCACTATCAACCCTAAGCTAGTCGAGTTGGCACGTTATGGATTGGACGTGGCCGATTTGCAGGAGTGGTTGGCGTCAGCTATCGGTGGTAATACTGCTGGCTTAATTTTTGAGGGAGATAGACGCTTTGAGTTGCTTGTGCGATTTGGTGAAGGTATCCGCACAGATTTAGATGCCATTGGCAGCACTCCTATCATTACATCGGATGGGGAATTTGTGCCGTTATCAGAAGTCGCTACGCTGGGGTACTCGTCTGTTCCCAATCAAATCAGTCGAGAAAACGGTAAGCGCAGAGTCGTGGTTACCGCCAATGTCAGAGAGCGCGACTTAGGGAGCTTTGTTGACGAAGCAAAAATCAAAATAACCGAACAGGTTTCACTCCCAGCAGGCTACTGGCTGGATTATGGTGGCACGTTTGAGCAGCTTGAAAGTGCCAGTCAGCGACTGTCTATCGTGGTGCCTGCCACGCTTTTTCTGATACTTGTGTTACTGGTAGTCGTGTTTGGCTCATTTCGTGATGCCTTGATCATCTTCACTGGTGTGCCTTTAGCCTTAACAGGAGGTGTTTTCGCGCTCTGGATGCGTGACATGCCACTGTCTATATCTGCCGGAGTCGGGTTTATTGCGCTCTCTGGTATTGCGGTACTAAACGGCCTAGTGATGTTGTCATTTATTAAACAGCGAGTACTAGAAACAGGTGACTTAATTAACTCAATCGTTGACGGAGCTATCACAAGATTGCGTCCGGTTTTGATGACAGCACTGGTAGCAAGCTTAGGCTTTATTCCCATGGCACTTAATGTCGGGACTGGCGCTGAAGTGCAAAGACCGCTTGCAACGGTGGTGATTGGCGGGATCATCTCGTCCACCATTCTAACATTGGTGGTTTTGCCTATTTTGTATCGGATGATGCACTCCAAATTAACCAGAGTGTGATTGTTGGGCACCGTATTGCAGAAAATACGGTGCTCTTCGTCTGGAAATTCAAAACAACTGAAAATGATTACTGAATTGTGTATTCACCAATAAGAAGCTGATTGTCCGGAATACTACAATTACCACCAATTCAATCAAGGTCGAATGACGACCCGCAAATGAAACAAACATCTCAGTAACGTTCAACACTCGACCGACCGCTTTTAGGCTCAAAGCTGCCAGTAAGAGAAGTTCTTCTATAAGACCACTATTGGCACAAAACTGCCGTTCAATATTAGTTTGACTTCGGCCACAAGCAGATGCACAAATACTTCTAGCCTATTTCCGTTAATGAGTATTCACGAAGTTGTTGAACTGCTGTAAGTACAAATCCAACTTTATAATCGTGTAGATTTGCAAAATTTAGTTTTATATATGCATTCAGTTAAAGCAAAGCTTAGTCTCACCTGTTTAATCTTCATCTTCAAATGTCAGTATGTCTTCAATTGGGCATTTAAAGTATTTGCATAGTTTATCTATTATATCCGTTTTAGTTGGGCGCAACGGGTCGCTTTTTATTCTTAACAAGGTTATTCGGCTAATACCGCAAGCTTCGGCAACCTCATCAATGGTAAGACTATTACCATCCTCCGCCGCTTTTTCTAATAATTTTTGTTTTAAATTTATTCTAATCATTGCCACTACAACCAATAGTATTTAGCTAATGATACCTTAAAAATGGAAGGTAAGAAAAAACACATTGACAAGTATCAATAATGATACTAAAATGTATCACATATGATACTTTCGGGGTGTGGTGATGGCAACTGTTAATGTGAGAAAAGAAACAGGAAGGTTATACATTGATTTTAGATATAAAGGGGTGAGGTGTCGTGAGCAAACGAGGCTGAGTGATACGCTTAGTAATCGACGCATTCTTAAAGGGTTAATAATTAAAATGGATGCAGAAATAACTTTAGATATGTTTAATTATCTGGAGACTTTTCCCAATAGCAGAAAAGCTCAACACCTCTTTGGTAATACAAACCACCGGTGCGAATCTCAGCGCTTCAATAATTTTTCGCAACAGTGGATAAATGAAATGTCACCAAGTTGGCGCTTAAGTTATAGGCAAACAGTCAGTTATCTAGTTAGCACTAAGCTAAACGATAAATTTGGAAGCTGTTTCTTAAGTGATATCAAAAAGGCTGACATTTTAAAGTTTCGATCTGAGCTGATAGGTTCAAATAATACTGCTAATGAAAGCTCTCAGTTACAACTGTCATCAAGCTACGTTAATAGGGTCATAGGGTTGCTATGCAGCATTTTAACTGAAGCAAGTAATAGATTCGCTTTTTCCAACCCAGCACTCGAAATTACCCCTCTTAAGGTGCGAAAGAAAACGGTACTTCCGTTTAGTTTGGATGAAGTTGAAAAGATCATAAACGGTGTTGCTAGTGAATTTAAAGACTATTTCATTGTTAGGTTTTTCACTGGGCTACGAACCGGCGAACTCCATGCTTTGCGTTGGGAAAATATAAAGCTTTTAGAGCGACAAATAATCATCAACGAGTCGATAGTAGATGGTGTAGTGGGGCGCACAAAAAGTCAGAGTTCAGATCGAGTGATACATATGACAGATATTATTCATGCAGCCTTAAATCGTATAGCGGAAAAAAACAACAATCATGCATACGTTTTTCATCGTAAAGGCAAACCACTGACGCAAAGTTTTATCACTCAGTCTATTTGGTATCCGCTTCTTGAACGCCTCAATTTAACCCGAAGAAGGCCATACAACACTCGTCATACCGCTGCGACTTTATGGTTATCTTCAGGCGAAAACCCCGAGTGGATATCAAGGCAGTTAGGTCATAAAAATACGCAGATATTATTCGAGACTTATAGTCGATACGTCCCAAATTTAACTCGTTTTGACGGCAGTATCGCCAACAAATTATTCAATAAACTAGAGGTAAATCTATGAAGTATTACTCAAATCAACTACCAATCTCAGCTTTTAAAAAATACAGTTGCATCAAGGGCGTATATCGAATTTTAGATGCAGTTCACTATGACTTATTAGAAGGTTTCTTTTATGAGTTAACTTTTACTGACGGGCAAAGCAAGATCAAGATGTGCACTGCTTGTGAATGCATAGAGAGATTAGATTTTTCTGTTGGTGCTTTTGTTTTTATTGAAGCTGTGAGACGCGCAAATGGTAGTTGGAAAATAAGGGAGTGTCGACTTGTGACTAGTGAAGTAGCATTAAAGTCACTAGGATTTATTTTTGACAGTAATCGTTACATTAGTGCAAGAATACAGTGTACAAATGAGCTATTAAACGAAGTGAATTCGAAACAGTTAGGTGAGTTAATATCAGTAGCACAAGGGCGTCTAATGATGCGAGTAGAGCAGGGCATTTTATTCGATACGTGGTTAAAGTTTTCAATAAACCGATTTCTTTCAAACATAGTTTGTATTGACTTTAGCTCTCAAACAGAGCGGGATTATGCAATCATTTTTGGCTTGGTTTATTCACTTTTTATTAACTGTGTAGGTCCGTCGAAACGTTTTGACATGCGAGAAAAACAAGATGTCACGTTTCTTGAGTTAGGGCAGGAGGTTGAGTCATTTCTAGACCGTCATATACCAGAATTAAGCCCTGTTTTTAAAGAGGTCATCTTCAATACAGATCCTCTAGTTTCGGTTATGGGAGATCTTAATGAGCTTGAATACATTAAAGCAATTCAAGTTGTTGCTGGCCAGGAAGTGCAGTGTTTCGGAAGAAAGCTATTGGACAACCTTGAAGCCGCATAAGACTTAAATGGCATTCGATCTTGGATGCCAATATTATGCACGAGCAAAGAATAATTTATAATCATCTTAGCTAACAATATGAAGCAAATAACGCCTATTTAGAGTTATTTTTACTGAAATTCGAAAATGATTAATAGTGTTTTTTTGGCTTGGTTGGGTCGCTCTTGTGTACGGTTTTAATACTATTTCAATTCAAAATTTAAGTTTAAAGCAGGGGGAATGATATTCAGAAATATGCCTATTTTTAGATCAGGGAATTAAAAAAATGTCTAAACTGATGAATACATATATGTCTACAATGAGTGATTAATGTATCAAAGTTTGATGTTCAACATAGATGAAATTGCGCTTATTTAGAGCTTGATAACTTTGATATTGGTGGTTGTTTATTTTTATGTGATTTGCGTCCCTAATTTCTGCGGAAAGAACCTATATAGATAATCAATTCTCTGTAGCAAAACGATTCCTTTTCTGACTAGGACTGGCAGCTAAAGCTCAAGCATATCAACGTCGTAAAAGTGATCACACTCTTATTGTAAATGATCTAATCAAGGTGACCTCTTTACTGATTAAGTTCGGGCATAGTGATGAAGATTTGCTTATTTCCGAACTGTTATACGATGCCATTGAGTTAACAATAGCGCAGGTTAGAGCAATTAGAAAAAGCTAAAAATGTGATTAAAAATCACAAGTTGATTAAGCTTTCTGATGCGATCAGTAACGCAACTTCAATGCCTTTAAATTGGTCTATAAAACGCGTCAAAGAGTCACTTCATCACCTTAAAAATCTCGCAGGTGTGTGCGGTGAAGTATTCCTAAAATGCGTCAAATGTTTTTGGATAAAATCGATTCAACCTTAGATTCACTTGACAAAAGAAAACGAGAAATTAGCGATAAAATTGATGATTATATTGAGCGGAAATTGGTATTTTACTGCGTTAGAAACGACCAATTTTATCTGTCGGAAGATACTATAAACTAACTCAAAAGTCTCTCGTCAATGGACGGAAAATTCAAGGCATATATGCGCTTGATCCGCTTAGAAAAGCTTGGCTTTTGCTCAGGACATCTGTTCTTTCTTGGCATCAATTTGAAAGTAAAAGAGCTCCGAAAACGTAGTGCTGTTCTATAGATTAAAGCACCAAATTCGTTTGGTTTAATACCTCTAAAGTTTCGAAATAGTTAAGCTGAAACTAGAAGCGCAACTTAAGAAGAAGATGCCTTTGGAGCTTAGCCAAGAGAGTCTAATGTATAGCTGACCAACAAATTTCCGGCATTTGTGTAAATTGCGCTTACTTAATATCAGTTCTCATTTTCAGTGTTTTTCAGAGATTTTTACTTAATGCGTTACTACTGAGCAAGCTATTTGTGATAATTTATACCTCCTCCCCCCGTTACCACTTAAATATTTTCTTCAGTGGTAACGCTTTTCAAAATTTAAGTGGTAACGGTTTTTTTGCGTATTAGTAACGCTTTTTAAAGCCTTAGCTGGTACGCATTAATCGTCAAGATGTAATGAATCAACTATAGTTTTGAGATGGAAAAGGAGAACGGCTCACTCACAAAAAGGGTGGGGTACAATCAAAGGTATTTGTAGCATAGACCTCCAAAACAAGTGAAATAAACTGTGCCGAATGGTTAGTAAAATTTGACCTTTAACCGTGCATAATACACTGTGAATTTATTTCAAATGAAGCGATGTATTTGCCTCGACTCGAAAATAAATTTCGATTGATTTTGCTGCTATATAAATGTGCGATACAGCTAGTCTCCAAAGATGAAATTGTGAGCCCATTTGTGAGCCCATTAATTTATGTAGATAAACTGGCAATATATAGAAGGGCATTATCAGCTAAGTTTACTCTGGATTTTGCCATTACCTGTTTAAACTATAGCTATTTGTTAAGTATGCTTTTGAGGCAAACAGTGAAGGGACTTTAGCTTCGATAATCGCAATTAATATGCAAAAATAAATACTTATAACTCGAGTAACGTTGCCATACGCTCCAATGTCTCTGATTTGTACAAAAACAAGTATCTTCTTGTGGTCACAAATTAATTAAAACTAGAAGCGAAGTTACAGAGACTGAGCTAAGCAATAAAAAATATTGTTACAACAATGAGTCAGAATTAAGTTTTGGGGGCGAGAGTTATTATGTAGTGAGAAACTGGGGGCATTACCAATATAGGTAGGTTAGTTGCAAACATGACCAATAAATTTGATAACTTGAGCTATTTCCCCGAGGCGATAATTCATAGTACATAAGTAAATTAGTTATTTGGTGTTATTTACCGTCATTTGTTTTAACAGCATTATTCAATTCCAGATTACAATAAATAAATATTGTGTGGTGTTGTCCGAGTTACTGATGTTTAAACATCACTACAATTAAAATTTTAGTCAATTATGGATATCATTAAATGAGTGAAGCTGGAAAATCTTTTGAGTGCGCGATAAAAGATGCTGAAGAACTACTAGTCAGGTTTGATAATGAAAATAATATTAGTTCAGCGTCTAATTCAGAAACTTTAAAAAGGGCAGGCATGGTTATCGCAATGGCTGCTTGGGAAACTTACGTTAAAGAGCGCTTCACAGAAGAAATTGATTTTTGGATAGCTTCTGTGAATGGAAGCCTACTGGGTAATTTTGTGCAAAGAAAAGCAGATGAGGATTTAAAGCGGTTCTTTAACCCTAATACGGATCGTATTAAGCAACTATTCAAGAGCTATTTTGAAGTAGACATAACATCTGGTTGGGTTTGGGATAACTATCAAGCTCCACAAGCAAAAAAGGTATTAAATGAGCTAATTGCCAAACGAGGTGACGCAGCCCACAAAGCAAATACAAATCCTAGTGGTGCGCATATCGTAAAAAGAGATGAACTCGAAAAGGCCATTAGATTTCTGAAAGGCTTGGTCAAAGCAACTGAAAAAGTTGTGATAGTTAAAAAATTCTAACAATTCGCTTAAACGAATAAATGAACACTGACTTTAGCTCGTCTTAAACATTTTTATTTTGATTACTTACGATGGTTCTTTCGATAACATCTAATGGATCTCGAACAAATTTCCTACGCAAAAATATAACTTGAAAGAAAAAAGTGTATTTTTACAGTGGTTCTCAAACATGATGCAAAAATTGCGCGGTTCCATGCTGATTTAATCTCCAAATGAGATAGGATATTTATCAGTTGATTCACCGGAAACAGCATATTTTCAGGTGAAACGACGGTTTAAATAACACTTTAACACGGAAATTAATAAGGAAAGAATATGGAAGTTATCAATGAGATTAAAGCTGTAATTACAGAACACAGATACTGTAGCTCGTCAGAATTGTTTGCACAGGCGTTAGCATCTGCATGCAGCCGCGATTATGACGTAAACTTGTTCCAATTAATCAAAGTGCTAGATGGATCAAATAAGCATTTATTGAATCAGTTGATTAACGTCAACTATTACTTGCTAGACGACTTAAAAGCACAAGAGCAAGCTTTGACGTGGTTGAAGCAAGAAAAGCTTATCAAGTGAATGCTTTCCAAGAGCTCAGGATTGCTATCACTGAGTTGCACTGACTCTACGTAAAAAGTGGTCCACCACAGGTCCGTTGTTTTTCATGCTTCAGTGGGTCTGTGATTTTACCTGCTCTTAAGAATTAATTAACCTATGCAGTTCGATTAAAATACCTTTAGATAGCAAATGAAATAGCACTTTTATAAATAAGACCGATCGATAAAACTCCGTGTAGCAAGTGCTATAGAGGTATCTACAAATATCAAAATATCCAAATATTGAGTTCTATATTGAGATATAGCAGCAGATAGGACCGCCACTATTGTTAAAGCAAAACCCACTGGTTAATAGGTAGAGAGTCTGTGCAAGTTGTAATTGACAACTAATGCCATGAGTCGTAAATTATCAGCTAATCAAAATGATTATGTTTTGAGGTTAACGTTAGTATCGCAGTCGCAGTAGATAAGGATATATGCAGAATAACAAACTTAAACACGTTAACTTTGCCCAAAAGCGCCGTCTAGCATTTATCGACTTTTTATTGTTGTTTAGAGGTGCTTTTTCCCGTAGTGACTTGACCAATAAATTTGAAATGGGCATGGCCAATGCCACGCGTGATATTGCCCTGTATCGCGAATTGGCCGCAGATAACTGCGAGTTTGATAGTCTCAGCAAACTCTATCGCCAGAGTAAACTCTTTAGTCCCTTATTTGAACATGACGCTCGTAAAACTCTCATAAAGTTAGCCAACAACATTAGTGATGGTTATGATGCTATCGGCGATATAAAGTTCCCTGTAGAGGCTCCCAGCCAGCTTAACGTGCCGGACATTTTCATCGTTGCCCACTTGGTGCAGGCCATTCTCAACAACAGAACGGTTAGTTTGATTTATACCTCCTTAAGCAGTGGTTCAGCTAGTCGTGAGTTGGTGCCCCACAGTATCGTCGATAATGGCTTACGCTGGCATATTAGGGCATTTGATCGAAAATCCTCTTCGTTTCGTGACTTTGTACTTACTCGTATTAGCAAGGTAAAACTGCTTGAGGACAAAGCGCCACAACAACATGAAGACAAACTCGAAGATCATCAGTGGCAAAGAATTATGCCACTGCAACTGGTATCACACCCCAACAATGTTCAGTTTTCCACAGCTATTGAGATGGATTATGGCATGCGTGATGGCGTGTTGAATTTGAACGTCAGGGCAGCTTTAGCTGGTTATTTGCTAAGACGCTGGAATGTAGACTGCACCGAAGATGCCAGCTTAAAAGGCGGTGAATATCAGTTATGGCTGCGCAATCAACAAACCCTTTACGGCGCTGAGAACTTGGCTATAGCACCGGGTTATAATAAGGATTGAAAAAAAGAAATGGATAAATCTAATCAGATTAGAAGAATTGCAAGTGAAGCTGTTGATGTGCTCGAAATTGTCGCTACAACAGCTAAAAAGTTGGCCGAACAATCACAAGTTTCGAGTGGGCATGGACAATTAGCAAGCATAAACTCTTTTAATGATACCAATGCAGTGGATAGCATGAGTGATATAGCTCAAACTGTTCAGCAAGGTTACCAAAGCCTTCAGAATGAACCTGCAATCGCAAGAGTTACATATGGTAATGGAGAGCAAACAAGAACCCTATATATCGCACGTAAAAGTTCTATAAAACTTGAAGGTGATACCACACTCGCCAGTTATGACTCTCCTCTAGGGCACTTAGCCTCCTTACAAGTCGGCGATGAAGCCATTATAAACGTTGGAGGTAAGCTTCAAGTACTCGAAGTTCTAGAAACGTTAACACTTAAACCTAAAAAAATAGAACAAGGTTGGGACTCATACTTCTCGATTTACACACAGGAAGACGAAGAAACCGTAACAATCGCCCCGTCACTGCGGAAGCTGTTTCACCGAGAAGTCGATTTATCTGACGAATCATTCTTGGATGAGTTATTAAGTGGTGATGCACCTACTGATTATTCTGAAGGTGTAAAACATCAAGTAAGATCAGCAATGAGCCTTCGTGATCAACCCATTCTTGATAAGTTTCAGTCAGAAATATTTCGTCTTCCATTAGATAGCCAATTAATTATTCTAGGCCCTCCAGGAACTGGTAAAACTACAACGTTAATAAAACGTTTGGGGCAAAAGTTAAATATCGAATATTTAGAACATTCTGAACAGCAAAAAATTAAAAATTCGCATAGTGGAGAATCAGGGCATAAAACCAGTTGGCTCATGTTCACACCAACCGACCTATTAAAACACTATTTGAAAGAAGCATTTGCTAAAGAACAAGTTCCGGCTTCATCAGAGCAAATCAAGACATGGGAAAACTACAGTAGTCATTTAGGTAGAAACGTCTTGTCAATTTTACAGTCTAGTGGTAGTGGAGGCTTTGTTAAAAAAGCCGTACAGCATTTAAACGCTAATACCAGTTCAAACCTGCCAAGCTTGTATGATGAATTCATCAAATTTCATAAACTATCAATGATCAACGAACTTAAAGCAAGTATTGAACAACTAGGCGAGCTTGAAAGCGCTCAACTAACGAGTATCAATCAAGGGCTAAGCTCAATAAAACAAAGCATAGTAGAAGGTAATTTAATTGAGTTTTACCGTAAACTTGAACAATACCAAAATGAAATACAAAACCTAATTAAAGACATCAAAGCAGACGCCGAAAAACAATTAAGAGGGGCGTTAGCCTACCAAGTTAATAGTAACAAAAGCTTTATTACTGAATTAGTTGATGTCATAACCGAGTGGAAAAAAAGTAAATTAACTGAAACTGTCGATGAAGAAGACGATGATGAGGATGAAGACGAAGAGCAAATAGTTACACCACAACAACAAGCTTTTAGTGAATATAAAAAATCGCTAAATGCCCTTGCTCGTGCAAAGTATTTGAAACGCAGTCTACCAAAAAACAGTTTATCTACTGCTATTGTAAAATGGCTAGATAATAGGTTACCAGAAGTTGATAAAATTAAAGCTTTAGGTGGCTTAGCTATACAAATGCGTGAGCTTAGAAAATTTAAAAATGCAGAAATTAAATACGTTAAAAATATCTCAAAAAGTTATCGAGCATTCCGCAAATCGGATGAGCAGTTTAAAAAGTGGTATGAAAGTTCCCCTGCAAAACCGAATCATATTGAACAATCTGAGCTGGATATACTTATCTTAGCCAAATTAAGAGTGGCAAGAGAGTTACTCAAAGAAAGGTTTATTCAACAAAAATTAGATCAAGGTGGTTACAACCAACTTATCTTAATCAATGAAACTTTTAAAAACCAAGTGTTAGTAGATGAAGCAACAGATTTCTCACCAATTCAGTTGGCTAATATGGAAGCGTTAACTATGCCTTCTATCGGTTCGTTCTTTGCTTGTGGTGATTTTAACCAAAGGATCACAGAATTAGGCACTAAGTCGGCAAGTCAGCTAAATTGGATTTCGCCAAAGTTATCTACAGAATCGATAAATATTGTCTATCGCCAAAGTAAACTACTTAATGATTTTGCTAAGGAATTACTAACTGAGATGGACGGTGATATTGAATATAGCGGAGAATTACCTAAAAACTCTAATCACCAAGGTGTAATGCCGGTACTGCTAGAAAACGCCAGTGACAATGGTCAAATAGTTATTTGGTTGAAAGATAGAATTATCGAAGTTGAACAAGAAGTTGATGTATTGCCAACTATCGCTATCCTCGTTAACCACGAAAACGAAGTTAAACCGTTAGCTGATGCATTAACTGAAGAACTAGAAGACTTTAATATTCGTGCGGTAGCATGTAGTGATGGTCAATCACTTGGCGAAGGTAATGATGTTCGTGTATTTGACGTTCAGCACATTAAAGGTCTCGAATTTGAAGCTGTCTTCTTTGTTGGTGCCGATGTTTTAGCTGAAAATATCCCTGAGCTATTTGATAAGTACCTTTATGTAGGTGCAACAAGGGCGGCAACGTTCTTTGGTATTACATGCCACAACACTGCGCCCAAATTAATAAATAATTTACGGTCATCATTTCAAGAAAGCTGGGCTTAGTCGGTAAATAACAGTAAATATTTGGAACTAATTAAATGGAAAAACAAATAATAGACAAACTTACGCAGCTTAGATATGCAGTTGGTTTCCTTGGTGAAAAGCCCCAATTTAATTGGTGGCCATCAAACTTTTTAAATATATCCACTCTGAAAATGTTTGAATTTACCTTCCCAAGAACTGCAAACCTCGCCCAGTATATGGCTGTTTCCGCAGCCGCGGCTAAGGTTCACGATGAGTCTATCGGCGTAGGTAAATCTTTCCATTTATTTCGTTTACCCGAGTTTATGGAAAAGTCTTTAATTTCCTCTATTCAATCAAATAATTCTAATGACATAGACCAGGATATTACTTCTAAAGAAAATGCTTTGAACTTATTGTCTGAAATTGCGGGAACAGCAAGTTTAAGTGGAGAAGGCCCTATCAATCTAGGCCAGGTAAACGACGGTAAATGGGCTACATCAATCTCACAAATAGCGTCAGCTTACTTGCAAGCGTTCAATGAAAACAAAAAAGCATTCCCATATTTTCAAGGTGATATTTAGTTATGAGTGAGCAGTTTTATACAACTCAGCTATCTGCAGGCCTCGGATTAAGAGAGGAAACCAAAGGTTTATTCGAACTTTGGCAGCCAGGTATGAATACACAACAGCTTTGTGAGATAGCGCTTGAGTCTGGCTCTTTTCCTAATGTAACTGCACGAAGGTTACGTAATATAGTTGCAGAGTGTTTCTTTCCTCGATACCTCAGAAATGAAGGTGTGGCTCAACAGGTTAAAGCGTTATTACCAATTCTCTCATCTTCAGAAATGAGCCAAGTTTTTTATTTATATACTGCACGTTCCAATTTCATTTTAGCTGAATTTGTTAAAAACGTTTATTGGCAAAAATACGCTTCAGGCTATCAAAGTATCCATGTTGAAGACTCAAAAGCCTTTGTTGAACTTGGCTTGCAAGACGGAAAAATGAAAAAGCCTTGGTCAGAAACAACCATCAAACGAGTTTCATCATATATCTTGGGGTGCTTGGTCGATTATGGCTTTTTGGAAGTGGATAACAGGTCTGAACGAAGACTAACACCGCCTAGGATCTCTGATCACATTGCAGTGTATCTAGCCTATGAACTTCATTTTTCAGGGTTAGGCGATAATGCAGTGATTAATCATCCAGATTGGCAGTTATTTGGACTTAACCCTAATGACGTTAGAGAAGAATTAAAGGCATTAGCAGTTAACAGGCATTGGATTATTCAAGCGGCTGGTGATGTAGTTCAAATTAGTTGGGCATATAAGAGCATGGAGGAAGTTATAAATGTCGTTGCTTAAATCAAATTTTGATGAGTTAGTTGCCAAAATAAAACAAGGAAGGGAATTTACCCATGCTAGTTTCGAACCCATTTATTACTTGGTGTTTTCACCTGCCGAAATAGTCGCTGTAAAGCGGCAAAAAAAAGCATGGCTTGCCCGCCTAAAAACAGAAGGATGGAACGTGCATGAGTTTTCTATCACTGCACAAATTGAAACTCTGCTGAATAAAATCAACCCAGCTGTAAAAAAGATGTGGGGAGCAGCGGATAAAAAAGATCCACTCAATTTCGATAAGGTAACGCAATCAATAACAAATACCTTAACCAAAGAAGGCTCAGGGTTGAAAGAAACCTTCGAACAATTTTTATTGGAAACAGAAGCCGACCCCAATGCACTAATTTTGGTTACAGATCTTGAAGCTCTGCATCCCTATATGCGTATTGGTGCTATTGAAGCCGGGCTGCAAGGCAAATTCAATGTACCTACCGTATTTTTATATCCTGGTATTAGAACCGGGAAAACACGACTTAAATTTTTAGGTTTTTACCCAGAAGATGGTAACTATCGTTCACTTCACGTTGGTGGTTAAAAGGAATAGATTATGACAAATATCAGAACATTATTTGATGGAAGCAAAGGATTAGACCGCCGCATAGAAAAAGTTATCACCTACGGTAGCAACGCAGAAAAAAACCTAAAAGCTGAAATTTCAGAATATGTAGTCACAGATCATCTGTGTGAAAGCATGCACGAGCTGCTTGAGCGAATGCAAACTGCTATGAACTCAAATGACGAAAATGAGATAGGCGTTTGGGTTTCTGGCTTTTACGGCTCAGGTAAATCATCTTTATCTAAGTACATTGGAATGGCGCTTGATGACCGTATTACGGTAGATGGCACACCATTTTTACAGCATTTTTCAGATCGTATCCGAGATGCCAGAACTAAAGCATTGCTAAATACAGTTGCCAAACGTTTTCCTGCTTCTGTTGTCATGGTCGATTTAGCTAGTGAGCAATCTTCTGGTGCCTCAATGGAAGACGTGGCCACAGTCCTCTATTACAAAGTTCTAAAGTGGGCAGGTTATTCTCGCAACCTCAAAGTCGCATCATTCGAAAGAAGGCTTAAAAAAGACGGCCGCTATGCAGAGTTTGAAGAGAAATTCTCAGAAATGCTTGAAGGTGAAACCTGGCAGGCTTATCAAGATGACCCGTCAGTGGTTGATTTTATCATTCCTGAACTTGCTCACCAAATGTACCCTAAGTTTTGGCCGCACTCAGATAGCTTTAAAACCGATCACCAAGAAATGGTTTTTACGGTTGAGCAACAAGCACAAGAAATAATCGATATTGTTCGTGAAACCAGCAACAAAGAATATTGCATCTTCATCTTCGATGAAATCGGTAACTATGTAGGTCCGCGTGAAAAATTAATATTCAAGCTTCAAGGTTTTGCTCAAATCATTAAACAATTAGGTAAAGGTAAGGTTTGGATATTCGGCACCGCGCAACAAACACTAGCCGAAGACGATAAAAGCGCTGCGCTTAACTCTCCAGAACTCTATAAGCTAATAGACAGATTTCCAATCGATATTCGATTGAAATCAAGCGACATTAAAGAAATATGTTACCTGCGCTTATTAGGTAAGTCCGCTGATGGCGAAAGCCAATTAAAAGCCTTATTTGAAAGCAATGGGCAATCACTTCGTCATGCAACCAAATTAGAAGGTAACAAGTTTTATGAAGCTGACGTTGATGAAAAATCCTTTGTAAACTTATATCCTTTCCTACCAGCACACTTCGAGTTGTTACTAAATCTGCTAGGCGTATTAGCAAAGTCTACCGGTGGTATTGGTCTGCGTTCAGCAATTAAAGTGATTCACGATGTACTCGTAGAAGGAATTGATGACCAAGCGCCAATAGCAGATCAAAGTGTAGGTTGGCTTGCAACTTCGGTAACACTTTATGATGCCTTAGAAAAAGATATTGGCGCTGCATTTGCGACTAAACATAAAGCCGTTGGCCGGTTATATCAATCAAACTGGTATGACTCAGCAAATCATCAAGGTGTTGCTAAAACAGTCGCATTACTAGAGATATTAAATAACTTACCCATTACCAGGCAAAACGTCGCTGCTTTGATGCATGGCAATGTGACTAATCAGTCACAAAAAGAGGTCATAAACCAAGCAATTGAAGATTTAATAAACGATCCTAAAGTGCCATTGGCCGAAAAAGATGGTGAGTTAACATTCTTCAGTGAAAAATTAAATGACATTGAACAAGAGCGTCATCAGTTACGTTTACCTTCTATTGAATTACGAAAAATAATTAGCAGTGCATTACGTGATGTAATGAGTCCTTTACCAAGCGTAAGCCTAAACGGTTCTCGCGCTGTTCAAACAGGGATAAAATACAATAACGAATCAGGACTCGTATCGTCTCTAAATGGCGAAAGAAATCCTATTCAAACTGTTATCGAATTTGTTTCATCAACCGATTTTGATGTAGCAAGAACACGATTAGTTGATGCCTCACGCCACAGTAATCATGAAATTTACTTACTCGCCCGCACCTCTGCGGAAGTCGATGAACTTGTGAATGAAGCTTATCGCTGCGACGAAATTGCAAACCGCTATCGCAACGAAACAGAAAAAGAAATTAAAGACTACTGTAAAACTCAAAAAGACCGAGCAGCCAATCTTATTGGTCAAATTGAAACAAAACTTCGCCGTAATTTAATAAATGGAGAGTTTATTTTTGGTGGCAATGCAACAGCGGTAGAAGGATATAGCCAAGAACTTATCGATGCATGTAAAAAGCATTTACTAGATGCCGCTAAACAGGTTTTCAATCGCTACCAAGAAGCTCCAGTACAGGTAAATACTAATGTAGCTGAAAAGTTTATCCGCGCTGATAACCTGTCTTTAATTACCACCGAAATTGATCCACTTACATTAGTAGAAAAAACAGGCGGCTCTTACTCCATAAATGAAAGCCAACAAGCGATTACCAGCATAAAAGACTATATCGAAACCCGTGGTGGTGTTGACGGTAAAGTATTGTCAGATCATTTCTCACGGCCTCCTTTTGGGTGGTCACAAGACACATTGCGTTACTTAGTCGCAGCCATGTTTGTGGGGGGCTTAGTTAAATTTAAAGTGGCTGGGCAAGAGTTAACCAGCTCAGGCCAAAAAGCTATTGAAGCAATTAAAACCAACAATACTTTTAAGAACATAGGCGTTAACTTGCGAGACGACAGGCCATCACCAGAAATGTGTATGCTCGCGTCAGGGCGTTTAACAGAGCTAACTGGGGATAGTGTTTTCCCAATGGAGGATGATATCAGTAAGGCTGCGGTTAAATATTTTAACAAAGCACAACATGATTTTGGTTCACTTGCGGCTGAACTAAGAAACCTTGGTATCCCTGGAGAAGATAAGGCAGAAAGCCTTAGAAATGACCTAGCCAGCATGTTGCTATCAGACTGTTCTGATGCACCACAAAGATTAGGCGCTGAAGAATCACAAGTCTTTAAGTCATTGATATGGGCAACGTCAGTTCAACTTAGTTTTAAGCAGGGATTAGATAAAACCCTCAAAAGTTTAAGCAGTTTAATTCACTCAATTAATACACTGCCAGATTCGGGGGTCCCCGGGAAACTAAAAACTGAAGCAGAGGAAGAGATTAATGTATTCAAAGAGAAACTTAATAGAGCGAACTTTTATGAGTACACAGCCGACTTTAATGCTTCACTCACAACTTTAAACTCATTAATCTCATCTAGAGTAATTGAGCTTCAACAAGAACAGGAACAAAGCATAAAGCAAGCACAGTTAGAGGTTGCGAATCATGTTGACTGGCAAGAATTAACAACTGAAAACAAAGAACAAGAGTTAAAACGTTTTGATTCACTTGCCTTAACTGTCGCGACCGATGTTGATGGACTAAAGCGTCTCATCTCTCAAGAATTTAATATCAGCCAAAAACTTAAAGATGTTAACACTTCAGTAACCCACAAAGCCCAAGTTAAAAGAGTACAACGTGTTGCTGAAGAAAAAGCCAAATATGAAAAAGAGGGTAAGGTTAATCAAAAGATTGAGCGCAAGGTAACTATTCCTAAGCGAGTCACGCAAAAAGCCGAGCTTGAACAACTTATTCAAATGCTGCAACAGCTCAAAGGTGACTTAGAGCTAAACAGTGATATTGAAATTCACTTAGATTTTGAAAGTTAAAAGGAATTAACCATGGCATTTGATCAAAGCACCCGAAATCGATTAAACCGATTTGTTGCAGACTCTCGCGGCTTACTAGTAACAGAATTTACCAGGCAGCTGCGAGCTACCTATGGCATGAATCCAACAACAGGTGAAGTAGCCAATATAAATTCATTGGCTGGCCTTACACCGCACCAACAAGAAACTGCGCAGCTACTGCGCGATACCTTTGAGCATTATTTAGCAGCTAACGACCACAGCAAAGGTAGAAGCAAAGAAAAAGAAAACCGACTTGCCGCATTAGACCGCATTGTTCGCGAACAGGGATTCACTGTATTAAACCGCCTAGCGGCACTTCGAATGAGTGAGGCACGTGGTTTTTTAACTGAATCACTCGTCAATGGCTACGATTCGAAAGGTTTTCAGTTATTTCACCGCATCGCAGGTACCAGTTTAGGTGAAACAGGTGAAGCTTATGCACATTACTTATTCAGTATTTTTGATGAATTTACGTTAGACCTGTCAGTACTGTTTGACCGCTTTGCTGCACAAGGACGCTTGTTTCCGTCAACCCCTGTATTGTTAGAGCTGTTAGCTTTAATCAACACTGATGAAGTAGCGCCGTTATGGTCAGAGGATGAAACCATTGGTTGGATTTACCAATACTTTAACTCGCAAGAAGAACGCAAAAAAATGCGTGATGCCTCACAAGCACCACGTAATAGCCGAGAACTTGCTGTGCGTAATCAATTTTTTACCCCACGCTATGTTGTTGAGTTTTTAACTGACAATACCCTTGGCCGTATTTGGTACGAAATGACCAAAGGGCAAACTAAGTTAGTCGATGAATGTGAATACCTGGTAAAACGCCCTAACGAGATTTTTCTTAATCAAGGCGAATCAGCACAAGAGCAGTATCAAACAGAAGGCTTGAGCCAAGAAGAATTGCTAAAACAAACAGTTTATATCGAACACCGAGCATTAAAAGACCCACGCAATATTAAAATGCTCGACCCTGCCTGTGGCTCAATGCATTTTGGTTTGTATTGTTTTGACTTATTTGAGCGAATTTATAGCGAAGCTTGGGATATAGAGGCAGCGCAAGGTTCAGATGCTTTTATTCGTGAAAATAATCAAGTATCGCTAACCCAAAGTTATCACGATAAAGCTGAATTTTTAACTCATGTACCTCGCTTAATCATCGAACATAATATTCACGGTGTAGATATTGACCCACGTGCGGCACAAGTAGCGGGCATGTCACTTTGGCAAAGGGCTCATAATAGCTGGCAACAGGCAGAGGTTAAGCCTCAGCTACGGCCACAAATCACTAAATCGAATATCGTTTGTGCCGAGCCAATGCCGGGTGAAAAAGAGTTATTACAAGAGTTTGCCTCCCAATTAAAACCAGCAGTACTTGGTCAGCTTGTCGAAGTCCTTTTTGAAAAAATGCAGCTAGCAGGTGAAGCCGGTACTTTACTCAAAATTGAAAAAGAAATTGAAGATGCTATAGCGGGAGCTAAAGCGATTTGGCAACAGCAAAATCAAGCGCTAAGCCAGTTCCCTGATTTAGAAAAAATAGCAAAACACCGAGGTGACGTAGATTTTGATGTGTCTGATATTGATGACGAAGGCTTTTGGCAGCAAGTAGAACAGAAAATACTGGATGCCTTAGCCCATTACGCTTCTTCAACAGCGTCAGATATGACAGAAAAGAAACGTTTGTTTGCATCAGACGCAGCCAAAGGTTTTGCATTTATTGATTTATGTAAAAAACGATTTGATGTTGTTTTGATGAATCCGCCTTTCGGTGAGTTTTCAAAAGATTGGAAGGCGTCAGCTAAATTGACTTACCCTAATAGCTCTAACGATATACTCGCTGCTTTTGTAGAGAGAGGGTTAGACCTACAAAATCCGAAAGCATTGTTGGGATCTATTACTTCTAGAACTTGTTTTTTTCTCAGCAGTTTTACCAAATGGAGAGAAGTAGTAACGCTGTCTCAATCCTCCCCTAAAATACTGGTAGATTTAGGGTTAGGAGTTATGGATGAGGCTATGGTTGAAGCGGCAGCTTATATATTGGAGAAAAAATAGTGACTCTATTTATTAGATTGTTAGAGCATAAAGAAAAAGGCTCCTCTTTGTCGGCAGCAATTAGTTCACTTAATAAAAGTGAAGTTTTTAGTGCAAACTGTACTTTCCATGTTAATCCAAAAGAGTTTAAAAACATACCTAGCTCCCCATATGCTTATTGGGTTAGTAGCAATGTAAGAGAATCCTACACATCATTCTCTCCAGTTGAGAATGATGTGAGAATTGTGAGGCAAGGACTTGCTACAGCTGAAGATTTTAGGTTTGTGAGAAATTGGTGGGAGGTTAAAGGAGAACTTTGGTGTCCTTTTGCGAAGGGGGGAGATTATTCACCATATTATTCTGATTTACATCTAGTTACTAAATGGGGAGATAGCGGGAAGGAAATTAAAGCAGGTATTTGCAATAGATATCCTTACCTTAATGGGAATGCAAACTTTGTAGCGAAAAATTCGCAACATTACTTCAGGGCTGGGATTACATGGTCTAGGCGCACAACAAGTGGTCTTAGTATGAGAGTTATGCCACACGGATCAGTTTTTGGTGATAAAGGGCCTGCTCTTTTAACCAATGCTGATGATGAAAATGAATTACTAGTTAATTTAGGAATCATGTCATCTGCTGCTTATAAATATATTGTTAGTTTACAGTTAGCGGCAGCTGATGCAGCAGCTAGATCATATGAGGTAGGTATCATTCAGAATACTCCTATTCCCGATATAAATATTGATATTAAAACTGAATTACTCACTTTGGTTCATGAAGCTATTGATACAAAAACTAAACTAGACTTTGTAAATGAAACTTCTCATTCATTTGTATTGCCAGAACTCTTGTTGCAAAAACTTATTTCGTATTCTCCTAGCGAGCTTTTCAATAAGTTAAAGGTTGTACAGCAACGCATAGATGAAATAGGGTTTGAAATTTATAACTTTAATGATAGAGATAAATCACTTGCTCATGAGCAAGAGGGAAGTGAATACAAAGACCCTGATATATCGAAGACAATTAGTATGTCACGAAAAGAAAAGATTTCATTACTGCTTGAGTGGTCAGTTGGTGTGGTATTTGGATATTTTTCTACATGTCCTAATGATATCAACCAATTAAACTTGAAAGAAACTTCACCATTTAACATGTTAAGTAAATCATCACCCGCAATGCTAACAGATGAAAAGTCAGCATTTTTTTCAAATCAAGGAATTATCAGTGGAAATAAGGATGATGATAATAATTTAGGTAGTTTACTTAAGAAATTACTGAAAAAAACAGATATTGATTTAGAAGAAGACCTTGATAAATGGTTACAGAAAGATTTCTTTAATAAGCATTTGAAAAAATATTCAAAAAGTAGAAGGCAGGCACCTATTTTTTGGCCATTAGAGGATATAACAGGTTCTTTTAAGCTTTGGCTTGCTTATCATAAGTTGAATAGCCAAACTCTTCTTAACTGTATAAATGATTTTGTTCAACCTAAGTTAGATAAATTAACCAAAGAATATAATCAGATTCTGCTTAAAGCTCAACGGAATATTGAAGAAGAGAAACAGCTCGATTTAATCATCGAAGAAAAAGAGTCTCTTGAAAATTTCAAGGAAGAAATGTTGCGAATTTCAGCTTTTTGGCAACCTAACCTTAATGATGGGATTCAGATTATTGCTGCACCATTATGGCGTTTATTCCAACATATACCCTGGCAGAAAAAACTCAAACAAACCTGGGAAAAGCTGCAGGACGGTGAATATGATTGGGCTCATTTAGCCTTTTCAACTTGGCCTGAACGAGTACTTAAAAAATGTCATGCTGATCGCAGTTTAGCCATTGCTCATGATGTTGAAAATGATTTATGGCATGAAGTTGAAGTGATTAAAAAGAATAAAAAAGAACCGGTATGGGAGTGGCAACCTAAACCGTTTGGCGATGCTGAATTGCATGCTTACATCAAAGAAAAAATTGCTACTGATGAACGATTAAAATTGTACCGTTCAAACCAAGCGAATAATCTAAATGGAGGTAAATTATGAGTATCGAGCAGTACATAAAATCTGATATTTTAGAAAAGCGCTTGGCCGATACCAGTGTGTTGGTAGTTTATGATGGTGAGCATCGGTACCTGCAATTATCCCAAGGCATAGCCTCTGAGCATTGTGATGTGGTTGATGTTAGCCAAGGCAGCTTACTTACTCGTCAACAAGCAATGAGTGCGCTCTCCAAATTAAAATCGGGTAAACAGCTTTTGGTGTATGTTCCCAAAGCCGCACCGTTGGAAGAAGAAGATAAACAAAAAGACCCTTTTGCTCTTTATGCGGCAGCGGGGGCTATTTTTCCTGACCCTGAGCGATCAGGAGATAAATTTCTAGATATTTGTTTAAAGGCAAAACCTGATCAGGCGACTGAAATTCGTCAATTATTTGAACAAAACGACAACCCTAGTTTTGAAGTGATCAATGCAATTGGTGGCGGGGCAAGTTGGCCAACATTACAAGCAGCATTAAGCGCAGAAGGTGCTGCCAGTTTATTGTTTAGATTTATGACTGCTGATGAAAAGATTCAAAGCAAATTAGCAGCCCAAACAAGCTGGCATAGTGAAGCGCTAAGCTTATTTAATTCAACCTTAGGGTTAACACTGCGTACCAAACAATCGAGCTGGTCGGCGATTGCTGACGAGTTATGGCGCTTTGTATTATTCAGTGAGTTTGTGTTTGATTTAAATGAAGCGATTCCTGCAAGTCTATCTGATGTGCTCGTGGCTAAATCATCGGCAAAACCTATCATTGAAGAATTAGGTGATAGTTTAAGAAAGCATACCGACTACCAAAGCCTTTACATTGAACGGGCTAGTGCTATTGAAGAAGAGTTAAAGCTGGGTACGCTGTGCGCTAACATTACCAAATTAGGCCATAGAGATACTTTTCCGTTCGAAGAGAAGTGTTATTTAAAACAAGCGATTGATGCGCTTATTGCTGATAAAGGTGACTTGACGCGTAAAATTGTCACAGAGCATTCAAACTCTGTTTGGTCGTCGAACAGTGATAGCCAGGTTAATTGGGAGTTGGTTAAGTCGTCACAACGTTTACTGGAAGTTTGCGAAGACTTAGAGCGTGAATTACCCAACTTTATTAAGAAGCAAAGTGACTTAATTGAATTTTATCAGTCGTCACTTCGCCGTGCTGATCAATTACACCGTGAATTTGAACAAGCAGTGAATGATTGCCCAGAAGCAGATGATTTAATGCCAGGAGTGGTGAGTCTTGTACGTAGAAATTACCGAAAATTGGTTGAGTCAGTACAGCTGCGTTTTACTCACTTTGTGGACGATAGCGGTTGGCCTCCAGCTGGCGTGATATCTAATACCCAAGTATTTGATAGCAAGGTTGAACCATTACTTAAAAGTGGAGGCAATAGAGTCGCGTATTTAATGGTAGACGCACTACGTTATGAACTTGGTTTTGAGCTAAATAAGCAGCTAGTTGAAGACGCTGATTCACAGCTCTCGGTTGCCTTTGCTACTTTACCTTCTATCACCCCTGTGGGCATGGCGAGTCTACTCCCTGGTGCATATGAAAATTTATCGGTTAGCTTAGAAGATGGAAAAACAAAAGCACTATACAAGGGGAAACCTGTTGGTGCTGTTGATCAGCGTATGGGCGTATTTAAATCGCAATACGGTGATCGTTTTCGTGAGATAACATTGAAAGACTTTGTGAAAATGCCAAGTAAAAAGAAGGTTGATAAATCAATTGATTTACTGGTGATCCGTAGTACTGAAATAGACAGCTTCTTTGAAAATCATCCTGAAGATGCGCCGTCTATGATGCAACGTGAATTAAAGCAAATACGACAAGCGGTTAATAAGCTGCAAGGCCAAGGCTTCCAAAAAGTATTTATTGTGACCGATCATGGCTTTTACATGAACAACGCACAAGAAGCGGGTGACAAAGTAACGTCACCAGATAGCAATTGGAAAGTAGAACATCAACGTATACTTCTTGGTTCAGGTAACTTAGATGATCATCATTACAGCCTTGCTAATGATAAATTAGGTATTAACTCTGACATTGCTATGTTTGCAGGCCCTCGTTCATTAGCACCGTATCGCAGAGGTATGCTTTATTATCATGGCGGATTGTCATTACAAGAGTGTTTAATCCCAGTAATTGAAATTACATTAAAGCCAAGGGCGGTTAATGCAGGACAATCAGCATCGGTAGTTTTAGAGTACAAAAAAGGCGCAACACGGATCACAACACGATTCGCAGTAATTGAACTGAAGTTAGCGTCGTTAAGTGCAGATTTATTTGGCGGTTCTGAAGATTTAGAAGCCACTGAAATATTACTAGAGGCGCATTCCGGAACAGGCAATAAATTACGAGTAGTCGGTGAAGCCCGTCCTGGTGAGCATGTTAATGCCGCAACTGGCACTGTTACACTTGAACCAGGTGAACCCATTAAAGTGACCTTAAAAATGGACCCTGAATTTGAAGGGAAGTTTAAGGTTAAAGCAATCGACCCCGTTACTAATAGTATTTTGGGTGATGTACTTGAACTTGAAACTGATTACGCCGTTTAAGGAATAAATATGGATAAGTTGGATCAAAAGTTAATAGAGATATTCGACGGTAAATTAGTTAGAAAAGATTTGCTACAACGCATTAAAAAAGGAACAAATGTACCTACTTTTGTGCTTGAGTTTTTACTAGCAAGATATTGCGCCAGTGATGATGAAGACGAAATTCAAGCAGGGCTTGAAGCTGTATTAGAGACGTTGTCAGATAACTACGTGCGACCCGATGAGGCTAATGCAGCTCAGTCTAAAGTCGCAACCAAAGGGCGTCATAAGTTCATTGATAAAGTGCACGTGCGTTACGTTGAGACTAAACGGCGGCACTGGGCGTCGCTTGAGAATTTTAACTCGCAGAAAATTGCTGTGGGTGAGAAGTTTTATAAGGAAAATAAACGCCTGTTAGAAGGTGGTATTTGGGCTGAAGTAAAGCTTGCCTACAATGACGTAGAAGAAGATGATTACGCATTTTACATTGAGGATCTTCGTCCTATTCAATTAAGTCGTTTTGACTTTAATGATTATAAAGCGGGTAGAGCGTTAATGACGCGCGACGAGTGGATGGATGTAATTCTACGCTCGGTTGGGCTTGAACCCAGTAAGCTTAAAGAAAGGGTAAAATTACACTTTCTAATGCGCTTAGCGCCACTAGTAGAAGCCAATTTTAATTTTATTGAATTAGGTCCTCGTGGAACCGGCAAGTCTTATTTTTATAGTGAATTTTCACCTTACTCAACCTTAATATCTGGTGGACAAGCCACGGTTGCGACGCTTTTCTATAACAAAAACCGTAAAGAAACCGGATTAGTTGGACACTGGGACACACTTGCATTTGATGAAGTGGGTAACATGAAGGTGAAAGATCCGGACGTAATCCAAATCCTAAAAGACTTTATGGCAAACGGCCGTTTCTCACGCGGCAAAGAGGTGATTGCTGACGCCAGCACGGCATTTGTAGGCAATTTAGACTTATCTGTTAAACAAGTCGTTAACTCAACTGAATATGACTTGTTTCAGCCACTTCCTAAAGAATTCGATTTAGCGGTGCTAGACAGATTTTATGCTTATTTACCCGGCTGGGAAATGCCCAAAAATTCGAGTGAGTTTTTAACCAGCAATTATGGGTTTATTACTGATTACTTGGCCGAAGCATTCCACCATCAACTTAAATCGGTCAATGTGTACGAAATGGTTAACAAGCGCATTAAGCTTGGCAAAGCCATAGAAGGGCGCGACGAAAAAGGTATTAAGAAGACGGTATGTGCCTTTATCAAAATGCTCCATCCCCATGGTGAATGCAATGATGAAGAGTTTGAACAATACGTTGAATACGCCGTTGAAAGTCGTAGACGTGTAAAAGAACAAATGAACAAGCGTAAACCCGACGACGAGTTTGCCAATATCGACTTGTCGTATATTAATGCTAAGGGTGAAGAGATTATTGTTCGTTGCCCAGAGACTATTGGTGCATTAGCTACCCTTGAGCCAAGTAAACCAAGTCTTGTAGACGACGAAGATGTAGAAAGTGAGAAAGCAGAATCGAAGGTGGTTACCCCTGCTGAAACTGTTATAGCTTCTCAAGCTAAAGTTGTAGTCGATGAAAAGCAAGAGTTGAAAGAACAGCATTACAAAATCAACTACGGAGCGACAGGTTATAGCTATGAATCCATCATACTTCCTTACTTACTTGCAGCGAAATCCATCGTAATCGAAGACCCTTACATAAGAGCTAAACACCAGTTGAACAACTTTGTCAGGTTTTGTGAAGCAGTTATAAAGCAACCCTCAGTTGAAGCGATTACCTTAATCACTTCCTATGACGACGATACAAATATTCAGGACATGGCAGAATCCCTTGATGCGCTTAAACAGAGTTTGTTGGAAATGGACGTTAAGTTAGACGTTAAAGTTAACGAAAACCTACATGATAGGGAAATTCGTATTGATAACGGATGGACGGTAAAAATAGGACGAGGTTTAGATTTTTACCAAAAACCAGACAGCTGGTTTGGGGTGGGGGTAAACGATTTAAGCCTGCGTAAATGCTTAGAAACAAGTATTGATATATTTAAGCACTAAGGGGCAATCGTGACTATTTGCAGTACAAGTAATTGCTCTTTCGAGGCAAGTGTGAGTGACAAGTGTGCTTTACACTGCGATAAAGAGAATTATCAAGAAGACCGCCGAAATGGTGTATTAGAAGAGTTTTATTCTTGTCTTGGACACTACATTTATGACGAACTCAATAAGTCTCAAAGGAATGATTTATATGAACTTTATGCTGAGGAATTACCTGGTGGTTTACCTTCTGATAAGTATATGGTTTTACTTGAACTTCTTAATACGGATGGAGGCTTTAATACAATCAAAGAAACGTTGTCTGGAATTGTGATGCATCTTGGAGGCATAGTTTTTCCCGATAGAGATCCAAGAGACTGGTTTGATTATTTCAAATTGTTAGTGCTTTTTGATGGTATTCACTTTGATACTTCAACTTTTTATCTAGACAGTATGAATTTGAAGGAAATAAAGGTCTTTTTTCTAGATTGCGTATTTCTAAATGATTGGTCGATACATTCTTTTTCCGTGTTAGAAGATGTGGTAAGTAAAGCAATTTTTCAAAATTGTACTTTTGAAGGAGCAATCAGTACCTCAGCCGAAGAACACTCAAGAGACACTTTAATCATAGAAGATCATTTGTTTAATGATTGCGTGTTTAAAGATGCTTTATTCATTCGCCGTGGGGAGTTTAAGGCCAGCCCGTTTAATAACACAGCCGGTTATAGTCACGAATTAAAGCACTTTCATATTACAGGTGGCAATTTTACAGAAAGGTTTATATTAAATAACCTGACTATCCAGCAATTGGAAATTAAAGATGTTGAATTTGAAGGAAAATTTGAACTAAAAGAAAATTTAATTTCTGAGACTCTAATAGAAAACGTTAATTTTAACGAGCTATTTGATGCCTATAAAACTAAATTTAAACGCTTCAAACTCAGCAAATGTATTTTCAATGAGTTTTCTGGTTTTGAAAAATGTGAATTTGGTGTCGAAAATAAAGAGGAAGAGCCTCCTGCTGAATTTGAATACGCTACTTTCCTTGATTTTACTAGTTTTAGAAAGGCAAAGTTCTATTGTGGATTAGATCTTGAATATTCAAATATAAAAGATGCACCTAATTTTTTAGGCGCTTCAATCAATGAGAAACAAACCAATCGAGAGACTTTCCGAATCATTAAACACTCGTTTGATAAAATTGGAAATCACCTAGAAGCAAATAATTATTTTGCTTTGGAAATGAAAAAATACAAAAGCGAATTAAAGAAACAAGTAACTTCAGAATCTATTCCTAAAGCTATTTTTAACTGGACAATCGGCTTGTTTGGTAAAAACTCTTCCCCAAAATGGGAGTTTCTCATTTATAAAATAAATGAGATTTTGTCTGCCTTTGGGCAAAGCTATACCAGACCTTTATATATAATGGCTCTGCTAAGCTTTTGTTACGCAGCCATTGTATGTTGGGTTGGACATAACCAGAATATTAGAGATTTTTTTGATGTTTCTTTACTTAATACAGTCGTTAAGCAGCTTCCCTTATACAGCAAGCTACTCACAATAAAAGGTTTAGAGTTTGTATCATTTCTGTATCACATAATGTTCGTTTCAGCCTTGTGGCACTTTATGATTGCTATAAAATCTAAAACGAGACGTTAATATTCTTTTGTTAAGGCAGCATTTAAACTATTTACTATATTGTTGCGGTTTAAACCAAAAAAGACAGATATATGAATTTTCGTCATCGTCAGCTCCATGATTTAACTTCAAGTCGCTGTTAATTCATCATTGAACGGGAGCCTTATATATTGTTGATGTCAGGTATTTAAAGGTTTGTAGAGCACTGCGTAGTGTAGTAAGCAGTTACACAAAATTAGTTATAGCCTCCCGTTGTTGCGTCAACCTATTCTGCCGTATGCTCTCATCTGATCGCCATAGCGGTGGTGACTGTGGCGACACTGTTTATTGCTAAAACAGCACAGTCACAACAGTCACCATAGTATTAGGGTATGGTGCCGCCTACACGACCCATTTTGTTAGTAGCTCAGGGTGCTTATAATACCAAAATTTCTTTTTGTGATTTGTAGTTGTCCTTTCAACTCTTTTAAGACAGCCTAGCCTAACTAATTCGTCGGCCGCTTTTTCAAACTCTGACGCGTATCGCAGTCCTCTGGGACCTCCATGATATACATCTCTACCTGTAAATGGCTCATGTCTAATTTGTCTAAGCCTTTTAAGCAGCAGTTTAGTTTTGTCGTCTTGGCCATGCTCATGCCCATAGTTGTAGATTCGACGATTGTGGCTCCATAAAAATTTAATCCACTTTATTGCCATTCGTAATGATTGCAATGTGACTTCATTAAGAACCTTAAAATTTCCGCATCCTTCAAAACTTTCAGCCTGCTGGACAAGTTCAAAAATAAGAGAAAGCTTTGCACATAGAGCTGGATATTTCCCCCAAACTGTTTGCTGTTCTTCGTCAAGTTTAACTTCCTTCCGCTTGAAATCTGTAGCCCATGAGTCCCAAAGTTTTTGTGCATCTTCAGTAAAAGAGAATGTAAGAGGAGACTCAGGTACACCAATGTCAGATAGTAATGTGAAGATCAAATTCACTGTTTCAGTAGCTTCTTCATCAGGCTTCTTATCCACATAGCAACTTGCATGATCCGGAAAGACTAAGAGTTGAAACCGTTCAAAAAGTCCGTCATTGTTTGTGCCATCATTTCGCGAACGTAGCATCTTTAATAATTTTGATGGCTGCAAACCACCCAGCAGCGACACTGTTAAATTGTCAATTTTAACATTATCGCGAGTAACTCTGATCTGCTCATATTGACCGGTACTGAACCCCTCCAAATAAAAAGCTCTTTCTTGCGCTCTATCGGGCTTTTCAAGCATAGTCAGCCAGGCTGATATTTCGTCTCGAAAAAGTAAAATTCCGCTAGGGTTCTCTTCCGCTACAATGCACGCAGCCTCGTAAGTTGCGTCATTGATAACAAAATCAAACGACCCTTCTTTTTTCGATTTAAGGTGCTTTAGAGGGGCAATACCGGCTTTTAGGCTCGGTGTTTTTTTCCTAGATGGACTTCCTATAATCCCCGCCCACAAATTTACTGGCTCAGACCAAGTCTTGTCGTATCGTTTTGGGTAGATTCTTACGGTGTTTCCTAACATTGAGGCTAGTGCTACAACTAAGCCAATAGCTACATACTCTAAAGGGGCATTATCAAACCGATGGCTTTGATCTTTTGCATAACGAAAAAAGCTTGGGGGTAGATAATTTTCATCCAACGTTTCTACCGGAGATAATTCCGGAGTTTGTTCCGGCAAGGGTCCCCACTGGAGTGATTCGGGATCAGGCAAAACATCCTTATCCGCTACTATCTGTTTTCTTTCGGTCTCCAGGATAGGGCGTTCAGACTTTTCATTTAAAGCCTCTTCTATATTTTCAGTAATAGCCTCCTCCTGCTGTTGCTCTATAACTTCATCCCGTTTTGGTGAATCTTCCTGCTCCTGTGTTTGCTGCTCTTGCTTTGTATCTTCATCTTTTTTCTTCAGTTTGCTTGTAAATCTAAACGCGTAGAAAAACTTTAGTATTGCTTGCAACATCTTATCAATTCCTTTTGGGGTTAATTAATCCTTTATCACCCAGAGAAAATCTCTAGGTACTTTCTAATGATTAACGATTTGAGACGAATTTCCTCTGTCTGATTAAAATGAGGTTACTTATGTTTGCAAATCAATGACTTAACTTTTTATTGGATTGGTTTTAATCGTGAGTGGGCGGAACTATGTTCGGGCAACTGGAGTTTTTATTCTGATAAAAGATAAGAACGGTATTTGCTTTGATAGAGCAAATATAAAATGAATAGGAAAGACGAAATGTTAGGTAAATAGCCGCATGTAGCTTGATTTGATACTAATGCTTAATAACTGTGACCTCACTGTGACCATTTTTTTTTGAGGGAATATTAGGCGAAAATAAGCAACAGCCCACCGCTTTTCAAATTGATAATTTGAACCATCATATTTTAAGAAGAATACAACGATGTTTTTAAAATATAATTGATCTGGGGCTGAGCTGAAAAGGGTGTTAAGCCGAAGTTACTATCATAAAGTGGGGGAAGATCGGAAGAGAAACTCAGACGACTGTCAGGTTTAGCCAAGTTAGTATCTGAAAAGTGCCTGATCGAGTTGACGCTAATTCATATCAAGTTGTTAACACCAAGCGACTTTGTCGTATCTTAATTACCAAGCGATTCTGTCGGTCACTTTTTTACATGTCTGGTAATGTTCTTTTTTTGAATATTTGAGGTATGTTGAGGATGATTGTGATGGATTCTAAAGCTCAACTCACCGTTGATATAATTGCTAAAGTTGTTGAAGACAGAATAACAATTGCCAAATGATTTGGTAAGCCAATGAACAGGAATAACGGCTGTGCGCCATCTATAGTCACTCAACCTTCTTTATCTCAGAAGCTCGCTAATGCCAAAAGCAGTCGCCCATGATTTTAGACATGAGAGTTCACTTTAGGTAAATGGCAGATATTAATACCTCATGGATCATCACATAACTTCGTAAACCGTTCAATTACTCGTAGCAATACCTAACGGTAAAAAAATGATTGAAACTGTATATGTAAACAGTATAGTTAATACTGAAGAAATTATAGGAAGTGAGTGAATGCGCTAAAGAACATATTTACTCAAAAGTGTTGGTGACTTTATGTTGCCATCGTTTTCTTTTGTACTCGTAAGGTATTGCAATGCACACTCAAACTAACAAATCCTCCATGACTGCTATTCTTAAAACTTTGCACGAAAAACATTTAAATTTTTTTTACACGATAAAAGAATGTATAGGACTCTCTAAATTCCTGTACTTCGAGTTGAATTCTAGCCAAATCCCAAAAGGGTTAAAAATCATTGGTCTCAACCCATTAAATCTTCATGCCCTACGCTCGCAAAGAAGATATTTACTTATTGAACAGCATGGTAAAAAATTTTACTCAATATGCGTGGTGCCAATTAAAGTAAGTCTGAAAGGTAGACAAAAATACTTTGTCGAACATGCTATGCGCTGCGCGTTTAAAGACATGCGTTTGATTGAACACCATAATTCGGTAGGATATTAATCACATGGAAATAATCGACCTAACCGAAAAAATTTACCCCAGTATTCAAAGCTATGATGTTAGAAATATTTATTGGTTCGTAGCAATGCATGGAAAGCAAAAGTTACTTAAAGTAGGCCGGGGGAGATGCTCTGTCTTACGGGCCGAAAATTACGCGAAACATCACGGCATTATTGTTGATAGTAAGATACGCCAAGTGGCATTTCCAAACATTATGAACATTCAATTTATCGAGACACGTTGTCACAATAGACTTCGCGATGAAGGCTATTTAAACTATACAACAAAGGATTCTAATCCACGAGAATTGTTTTTCAACGAAAACTATCAAATAGATATCGATAATGTTACAAAAATACTTTTGGACGAAATGGAGCGCGCTTCAGTTGAAATTGCCGATGTTGTTCAAAATATAACGCCCGAACATAGTCTAAACGCCGCTTTTTTGAAGGATTTAACATCTGAGCATAAAAAAGCATCTCGCCATGAGTTTATGAAGTACTTTTTCATTTCGCATAGAAATAATCTGGTAAGAGTGGAGGACTATGACGATTACAGATTGCAGGTATTTTACAATGAAAAAGTAGCCAAGGAATTAGAGAAATTTTCCATTGATTATCTATGTGGTCTTTACCCTTTCCGTGTTGGTGACGGTTTCCAATCATTTTGTGATGAGAAGCAAATAAAAGGTGGTGGATATCTCTATCGTCATTTTTTAGTGCCCGCACCCGCGTGCGCTCATTCAGTTAGCGAAGATTGCATTTCGTGCAGTTTTCTTGTTGCAAATCTTAAAAACAAAGAACTCTCAGAACACATGCCGCAGCTTGGGCGAAGCAACTTGGCACTATATAAAAGCGTTTACGAATGGATTGGCTTGGAATTGCCTTGGCAAGAAGACAATTAAGGGTAAAGTATTCAATAAGCGCCCATCACAGAATTAACGCTAGTAGTACATTCAAATCGCAGAATATAAAAACAACAAATAAACAGTATTCTTTTTTTTGAGTTACTTTTCAGGTGTGTTTATATGTATGCTCGAATATTGAAGTAACATACCCCAAAAAAGAAAAAATCACTATTGTGTTTTCATTTGTGCTTATTATTTGGTATAAAAAATCGAGAGATTTAGCTTTGAGAAAGTTTATGGTCGCTCATATGGGCCAAAATTTCTTAGTTTTTTTGTTAATGCAAAGCTAAGCGTTAATGTTCTCTTTTCGGCAGTAACTCCATCAAAAGCCGAATTTCCTCAATGTCTGCAATTCGTTGTGAGTTCAATCGGTGAATGCAACGCTATACTTATTTAAAGTGGAGGCGTTGTCATGAAACAGAGAAAAAGAATTTACTATAATGCACAACAACGTGCATTAATTTGGGACCGATATCAATAAGGTGATTCGCTGCACGATATTGCAAATTTCTTTGATAGATTTCATTCCAGCATTCAAGGAATAATCGCTAAAACATTTGGTATAAGACCCCCTGGTAGAGTTAGATCCGCTCTATGTTTAACCGTTCAGGAAAGAGAAGACATCTCTCGAGGTTTATCATCAGACCTATCAATTCGTGAAATAGCGAAACAACTTCATCGCTCCCCCTCAACAGTTTCCAGAGAAGTTAATCGAAATGGTGGGCGTAAGCTATATAGAGCAAACAAAGCAGGTATAGCTGCGTGGGAGCGCGCAAAAAGGCCCAAATCCTGTAAACTTCTGTTGAATAAAGCATTAGCGAAATTGGTTGCGATGAAGTTACACCGTCGCTGGTCACCACAACCAATTGCGGGGTGGTTGATGCGTACTTATCCTGAGAAGGACTTGCATGTGTCTCACGAAACAATCTATAAAACGCTCTACGTACAAACGAGAGGGGCGCTAAAAAAAGAGCTTCAACAGTGTCTACGATCTCAACGGGTCATTAGACGCTCTAAGCAGGCAACCTTGAAGGGTAAAGGTTTAGGTAAAATAGTTGATGCTGTGCATATCAGTGAAAGACCTTCGGAGGTAGCAGATAGAGGCGTTCCCGGACATTGGGAAGGCGATCTCATTGCAGGCTCAGGGAATAGCTACATCGCTACATTAGTTGAGCGACACTCTCGATATGTCATGTTAGTTAAAGTTGCTAGCAACAAAACAGCAGCCGTCATCGATGCATTGATCAAACAATTTAAAAAGCTACCTGATGAGCTATATAAAACGCTCACTTGGGACAGGGGCTGTGAAATGTCTAATCACAAGGCCTTTACATTAGCGACAGATATTCAAGTGTACTTTTGCGATCCAAAGTCACCATGGCAGCGCGGTTCGAATGAAAATACCAATCGTTTATTGCGCTAATACTTCCTAAAAGGAACAGACTTAAATGTCCAATCTCAACAAAAATTAAGTCAGGTTGCGAGACAACTAAATGAAAGGCCAAGAAAAACGTTAGACTATGAGACACCAGCAGAGAGATTTAACCAATATGTTGCATCGATCGATTGAACTCACAGCCAATTCCGGACGTTCAGCCAGTCGTAAATTGAGCCTGTTTTTGCCACACTTGTCAGTACACCATTTAGGGATGAACGAATGTGCTGGCAACACAACAAAGTGAAATATATAAACGCCATTGACCAGAAACAACGCTACTCTATCAATTGGTTGAACGTTACTACCCAGAGTTTAACGCTAATTTAGCTGACCAAAGTAAGTATTTACCCAAATATGTTGAGCGTGAGTTTGATGATTTCTTGCGTTGTGGTCGACTAGAGCACGGATTTTTACGCGTGGTATGTGGCGACTGCAAGCATGAGAAGTTAGTCGCTTTTAGCTGTAAACGCAGTGGTTTTTAGTTGCGGTCTGCCAGGACCTAGCTGCGGAGCCTGAAGAATCGCAGAAAGTGCCGCGCTTCTTGTAGATGTTGTATTACTTGGTTATCCAATTCGCCAGTTGGTCTTGAGCTTACCCATTCCACTTCGGCTGTTGCTAGCAAGAAACCCAAGTGAATTGAGCAAAGTGATGCAAATCATTCATCGCGCCATTTCCACGCACATTGTTAACAAATACGCTTTGCCCAACAAACAGGCTAAAACCCAGCAGTAAAGCGTCTAGAACACTGAACTTACTTGTCGAACAACGTCGCATGCTCGTTGAAGATAAAAGACGTCACGTGAATAGATTGATAAATGCACTGAAGCAATATTATCCGTTACCACTGACCATGTTTTCGCATCGAGGAAGCGATTTATTTTGTGAATTTCTGATCAAGTGGCCGACATTTAAGCAGCTAAAACGAGCAAGAGAAAACACGATTCGGAAGTTTTTTGGTCAACGCGGTGGTAATGCGGTTACCAATACAAACAAGCGCATACAGGCAATCGAATCCGCTATGGCACTCACTGAAGACAGCAGCATTATTGAGCCTTACAGCCTATTAGTTGTTTCTTTGTGTAACCAAATTCAGCTTCTAAATAAGAGTATCAAAGATTTCGATCGAGAGGTTGAGTCGGTATTCAAACAAATGCCTGACGCAGTTATCTTTTCTTCCCTGCCAGGAACTGGGCCGTGTTTAGCTCCTCACCTGCTCGCCGCATTTGGCGAGGATAGAAGCCGGTTTTTAACTGCACAAGAAATTCAAAACTATGCCGGCTTATCGCCGGTGACAGAACGAAGTGGTAATAAAGAGTGGATCCACTGGCGATGGCAATGCGCCAAATTTATAAGACAAACCTTCATTGAATGGTCAGCTAAAAGTGTGCATCAATCATATTGGGCAGGCTTGTATTATGAAAGACAAAGAGCAAAAGGAAAGGCACACCAAGCAGCAGTTAGGGCATTAGCGTTCAAATGGGCGCGGATAGTTTTTAGGTGCTGGCAAACAAGAACGCCTTACAACGAGACGAAATATTTGAAGGCGCTGAGAGAAAGAAATTCTCCACTTTTAATTACATAAAAAGGTTGTTGAATGACTCAGGGCGTGAAGCAGACAGTTGATAACTTTAAGTGTATTAGTGTGACTGCGTCAAATTCGCATGGTAGTTAGACCGTCAAGTTCCCTAGGTAATCACACTACTACAAATAATTGTATACACTTAAATATTTAGCTTGACTATGTATTTTTGTGCTTCTTCAAATTCTTCAAATATTCGATCAACTCATCTGCTTGCTGCATAAACACCCCCCATTCCAGGTCGCCTTGATTTTTTTTATGCTCAATCCTTTCATGCACTTCATGCAGAAAGTTTTCACCAGCCAAAGCAAGTTTCCTTACGCTTAAAAGATAGTCGTTACCATAGTTTGCTCGGATGTTGCGCCTGACAAATTTTTGTCTTTTAAGGCCTGAAGGATGACTATCAGAAAGCTGCAGTCCTAACGCGCCTGCTGCGTCATAAATGGCAAGGGCTAAGTAGATTCCATAGTAAGTCAATTTTTTAAAATGCTCAGTAGCCCTTTGATCATCTGCTAATTCAGCAGAAAACAAGTGGCCTGAGTTGTTGATAAGCAAGCTACTAGCGAAAGTATCACAGTAATACTCCCGTTCATGTAACGGCAAAACATCGTGGTCTCCGGACTCAAAAAGCCAAACATGACCGAACTCATGAAGTAAATAAAATTTTTCAGCCGTAAGCGCTACCACGCCAGCATCAAACGCAACGTTATGGTGAACTTCACCACCGCGCCCACTTGACATGATTGGAAGGTCTGCATCGAGTAAATAGTAGAAGAGGGCAACGAGGTTATCTGCGGATCTATTGAACAGACCATCAAAATCTGGGTGTCCTCCGTTGTACATCATATTTATTGAAACTCTGGCAACTTCATAAACGATCCTTCTTAGGCCGTTCGAAAGGACCACTGCGTAAGAGTCAGGCTCACCTTGAATACGCTTTGTTAAAGCCATAATCCCGTCAAAGCTTATCGATTTGGCAATTAACCTTTCACTATCCAATAATGATGTAATCTCTTGTGGTATAAATCCCGAGCATTGTTCGACTAGTGTATCCACGTAATCTTCATCTGCCTGCAGTCCAGTTGGCATGCACCCTCTATAATTAGATTCTAGTTGTTGAATATATTCTATTGGGGTCATCTAGGTTTGAGCTCCACTTCAATTGAAGCTGAAACACCAGCAGAGAGCTCACCAAACAGATGAACACCTCCCTTTGCATCCACTACGAATTTCAATTTAATTTTCTCTACTATTACTCCGCTTTCCTTGGTTGAAATGGCCAATGCTTCTTGAACTGACTTCAGTTGCTTATTCAGATTATCTGTGAATATTTCAGTAGGAACTTCTGTAACAGTCTCTACAGCTCTTTTTACAGAAGGGATGGCGTGTTGAAGATCGTCTTCTGAATGGACACTAATTTTACTCGAGTAAACGGATATTTTTTTCATTTTTGATTTACCTTTTTAAGAACGATGCTAACCAGGAAGATAAACAAGCAAAGACTATTTCTTTAAAAGAAACGTCGCAATGTGTGAACATAGGAAGCTCCTTTACACGGGTATTTTTTAGTAAGTAAAGCAGAGAATGACTTAATTTCAACCCACATTAAGATCAGAAAAAGGCAAAATTAATGGCTATTAGCTAACCACTATCCTTGCCACAGGTTTTGTGGAAAAAGGGTGTGAATGGCTAGTGACATGTTAACTGGATTTACGCCATCTAATTGCCAATAGCTCATTCTGACCCAAGATTACCGACAAATTGTAAACATTGACTGTCCGGTCTTTGTCTTTAGGCGCTCTTGGCTATCAAACCAGTTTCTACCAAGTATTTCTGGTCAATGCTTCTCTAACTGCACTAAGGCCATCGGCAATGGCATCAATACTGTGATCACGAATTGGATTCCATCCAGCGTTGAAATTGACTTTCATCGTGATAAATTTGGGATCGACATTGGGAGTGTCATCGAATTTGTAGGTTTGCTCAGTAAGCGTTCTAAAAGAGCGTAAAATTTCTCCGCGTTCAATAAATCGAAATACTTTTAACCCTTTGCAGTTTTCCAGCCAATCGCTTCGTTTCATCGTGGTGTAAAAGGTGATCCATGACGAGTTGAAAGCATACACCTTCGTGACATCGTTATTCGAATAACCACATGTCTGCGCCAGACCTCCGCCAAGTGAGTGCCCAGCGGCGGCAAATATAATTTCATCTGCATCAGGGTAAGCTTCCGCAAGCTCTTTCCGCAATTCTGCAATAAATTTTTTAGTATTGCGTTTTACCTGTTGATAGTAGTTATTCTTAAAGAAATATAGCACTATCGCCCAATTACCCAACAGCCAATCAATCGGGTGTATGCCTCGAGTTCCACGAAAGACAAGTGCTGCATATACTTTATTGTTTTTTCCGAGCTTATAAAAACCAACAGCTTTAAGCCCATATTTGGCGTCAAATCGGGAATTGGCGCGCACCCACCCTTTTACCGGCTGCTGATTGTCCCCATAGACGATGGCGCTAAGCGAAGCGTACTCGTCCATAAAGCGCATGTCTGAATCTAACGTGCCTGAGAGGACGTCTTTAAGCGAATAGTGTTTCTCGTATTCAGGCGGTATTTCAATAGTCAAATTGTCGTCAAGTTTCTTCGCATTTCCCATTGCTACTGGTCCTTTTATGGCACTGTGAGCAGGCTATCAGGATTGGTTAAGCTCTATGATGAGTGTCTAATAGAGTTGTGCTTAATTCAACTGAATCAATCGGCCGCAGTCCGAACTCCCTATACTAGTTTAGATAAGATCGGCGGTGATGCAACCTATCCCAGTTTACTTAGAGGATGAAAATCCTATATCCATGACTTTTACAGTAGCATTGCCTTCGGCCCACTCAGATAGCGCTGCGTCCCACGACTGAACCTTACAGTCTCTTGTGTACGTGATATGGTCATTCAACCTACTTTATTTGAATTAAAATAACTTAGGTTATGTGCTTGTTGCATACGAACATTGTACGTGAGTCATTAGATGATTACCGCTTTACCTTCGATGCAACGAGTCACTTTACTCATAACGAATACTCAGGGCATGCATTGAACGCCATCCATATTATCTTCGACGAGTGAAGGCTACATAACAAACTTCATATTAAGGAGGCTGTGATGACTAGTTCGTTAAACAAATTCTCTGCCTATGTAGGTTTAGATTGGGCATCAAAAAAACATGATGTTTGTATACAACCAAAAGACTCCCGCTAGAGAAAGTTTGAGATCATAAAGCATTCACCAGAAGCCATTGATGAATGGTTAACTCATTTGCATAGTGAGGTAGAAGGACCGATTGCCATTGCTGTCGAGTTGTCTAGCGGACCTATTGTGTATGCGTTGCAAAAGTATGCCTATGTTACAGTTTTTCCCATCCATGCCGCTACACTTGCTCGATATAGGCAGGCCATGTTTCCAAGTGGTGCTAAGGATGACCCATCTGATGCTGAGCTTGCGCTTGACCTCATGCTGAAGTACCCCGAAAAGATACAACCACTTCAACCCAGCAGTAAAGCGTCTAGAACACTGAACTTACTTGTCGAACAACGTCGCATGCTCGTTGAAGATAAAAGACGTCACGTGAATAGATTGATAAATGCACTGAAGCAATATTATCCGTTACCACTGACCATGTTTTCGCATCGAGGAAGCGATTTATTTTGTGAATTTCTGATCAAGTGGCCGACATTTAAGCAGCTAAAACGAGCAAGAGAAAACACGATTCGGAAGTTTTTTGGTCAACGCGGTGGTAATGCAGTTACCAATACAAACAAGCGTATACAGGCAATCGAATCCGCTATGGCACTCACTGAAGACAGCAGCATTATTGAGCCTTACAGCCTAGTAGTTGTTTCTTTGTGTAACCAAATTCAGCTTCTAAATAAGAGTATCAAAGCTTTCGATCGAGAGGTTGAGTCGGTATTCAAACAAATGCCTGACGCAGATATCTTTTCTTCCCTGCCAGGAACAGGGCCGTGTTTAGCTCCTCGCCTGCTCGCCGCATTTGGCGAAGATAGAAGCCGGTTTTTAACTGCACAAGAAATTCAAAACTATGCCGGCTTATCGCCGGTGACAGAACGAAGTGGTAATAAAGAATGGATCCACTGGCGATGGCAATGCGCCAAATTTATAAGACAAACCTTCATTGAATGGTCAGCTAAAAGTGTGCATCAATCATATTGGGCAGGCTTGTATTATGAAAAACAAAGAGCAAAAGGAAAGGCACACCAAGCAGCAGTTAGGGCATTAGCGTTCAAATGGGCGCGGATAGTTTTTAGGTGCTGGCAAACACGAACGCCTTACAACGAGACGAAATATTTGAAGGCGCTGAGAGAAAGAAATTCTCCACTTTTAATTACATAAAAAGGGTTGTTGAATGACTCAAGGCGTGATTTGGATTTTTACCACCGTTGCGATTTGTCTTAGGAGACCATAAGAAACCTCCGTTAATTTCATGCTGGCATGTTCTTGTATGACTAACCCACCAAAAATTCAAAATTTCAGAACTCCAGACTTCTTTTAAGTTTAAAAGTTAACTTATAAAATATTTTTATGTAAAGGGGTGTTTTTTTTGCGTTGAGTAATACTTTTACCTAGACTTAAGTTTCAAAGGATGATGTGACTATTTAGATGGAACTTTAATTTTCTTCCTCTTCTATGAATTGAGCCTATCTTTTGTGTTTATTTTAATTACACAAGGAAACCTCATGAAACATACAATTTTACTAATATTAACGCTACTAGTTTCAAAATTCGGACTAGCCCAAGTAACTGACGAACAAAGAAAAGACCCTTTGCAATCTGCAATACTTTTTAAAAAAAGTAATATTTGCCATGCTGAATATCTAGGCAAAACGTATGACAGCATGAAAGTTAAAGCGAATGCAGGCAATACTAATTATGAATTAAAAGATACGCTTACATCATGTGTTGAAGATGGTGGGAGGTTGGATGCTCGATATGCTCACTACTTTCCAGATCTTTCACTGCTAGAGACTCAATTAGTTAAGGCAAAGCAAGAAGAAAGACTAGATGCGGTATTAAAAAAAACAACAATTGATCCAGATGAAGTTAAGGAAGCTCAAGAAGCGGTAGAAATTGCAAAAGAGTTAGAAGATAAAAAATTAGAGGAAGCTAAAGAAGCCGAAGAGCAGGAACAAGAAACACGAGAGAATGTTAATAATTTTTATGGTTTCAATTGGGCTCCGGGGATAGCGGTTATGCATTACAGTGAGTCTTATATTGATGACATAAGAATCGAATCAAGCGGTGAGGGCGAGAGCAAAGTAAATAGGGTTTTTATTGATAAAGAACTTGATACTAATATTGCCATCGTATTGGAGACACATTACCTTTGGAATGTCGGAAATATAGTCGAAGGTCGTGATACAGGGCTAGGAATTTTTGCTGCAACAAACCTTGTTAAACAAGAAGGTTCGCCATTAACTACTTTTGCTATCGGTGTCATGTTTGCTGTCAGAGATACAGATAGTTCCAGTGGAATTTCCATTGGTCTTGCTTATTTCGTTGACACAGATTTTAAGGTGCTAAGGGATGGTTTAAGTGATGGTTCGGTTACTACATATGATGATAGTGCCAAAGTCATAAGAAAGGTTGATGAATCTGGTTTGATGTTAATGGTTTCGTCTAAATTCTGATAAACACAGTCATTATCTATTATCAGAACTGAGCTGGTAGTTACCTATTCATCGAATAGTGCTGCCAGTTTGGTTTTGATAAAGTCTTATTTATTAATAGCGTCAATATTGGCGATGAGTCGTTTTATTATCGAGTTCGAGGGACGTCTGGAAAAGCATATTAACTAAATGGCAGTTACACAGAATCTGTTACAGGCTCCACAGAATCTGTTACAGGCTCGTTACAGGCTCGTTAATTGGAATAGTCCGTTTAGGTAAACTATCTATTAAGTTTTGTTTACATAATGATAAAAATGCCTAAAATTTAATATGCGGTTCTATGGGTCCGTATCATTTGGCTGTTAATGTCCGCTTTATGGCTATAGCTTAATCGAAACTCATCACGCCAACGCCTTGGATGACGATCACTGATACCAAACTCTTCGCATACTTTATTATCAGTCATTCCATCTTCAGATGTTCTAAGCAGAGCCATACGCTTAAACTCCGCTGGATATCGTTGATAAGATTTACCTTTTGCCATTTCACACACCTCGATGTATTTATACATCTAGTTTAGAGTGTCCACAGAAATGGGGTAATACTATACAGCGGACTACCACGGCATCTTCCACCAACAACTGCTTCTCGCTCGGGGCAATTACGCGCAATAATCTCAATAGTAAATTAACAACGAGTCGAGTATAGGCCAAATTTTTCTGCGAATATTTTCATTTATACACCAGTCATTAATATTGATTTAAGAATCCTAAACCTAATAGTATAATATCGTGTCGTATTGAGTCTCCCAAACTTACTTCTTTTAATTGGTTGTACAAACTGTAAATTATCCAAAGTAGCAGCTTCCTTGATCGTTTTTTATAGTTTTAAAGGCCGCCGATATTAGATAAGGCAGCATATGTATGCTTAAGGCCTTCAAGATTTTTGCATGCTAAATCAATTGGCCGGGACCCATTGAACGGTTCATTATGGTTGAGCATATTCATAAAACCGTAGTAGTTAGCTGAATTGCTAAATAACGATCGTAACTCTTCATGAATATTCAATAATAGAGATAGTCTCAGTTGTCTTTCGCTTGAAGTAATATCACCTATCAGCATAGATTTTTGCTCTTCACTCACTTCCCACTTTGCGAGAAGTAAATTTACGGCATTGGTAATTTTAGACAAACCAGCTTCAGTGAATGTTATTTTGGTGGATTCGGAAGTTGTAATCTCTTTCATTTTGTATTCAGCTTGAAATAACTCTATTTGAATGAAAATTTACTCTTAAAACTATATAATAATTAACTATTATAAACTACCTTTTTAACCCTAAGTTATTGAAAAACATTAAATGATTGACAAAATTAAGCTTACCCGTTTAATTGAGGTTATGGCTTTTGATTGGCTCCTGGTAACTTACGAATATCATCAAAGAAATAGAATAATTGCATGGCACTTGCTTTAAATTAGGTATAGCCGAGCATCTACAGATATCAGTCAGAATTATATCAACAGTATAGTAGTGTGAATCATTATATGTAGTAGCTTATACTTGATCTTACACATTCATTTATAGATTTAGACACAATCTGACAGGCGGCTTTATAGACGAGTTGCGGACGGTCAATCAAATCAATAATTGAGTATTTGTCCGATACCAATGTGCCAAAAGCGGATCTACGATTGCAGTTGCCTAACTACCCCAAATAGCAGATTATAGTCATCGATGTTTAGTGGACTTGCTTAGGTTTCTAAGTAGAAGCGTTTACATAAAAGGGGAATATCGGTCACAATGAATAAAGATAGCAATGAGTTTGACGCTACATACCCGATTTCACTATTTAAACGAACTCTAAGGAGTGTACTTCGCAAATTTGAGTCTAAGAAATTGACTCAGATTCTAATAACAGGAAACAAAAAACCGATAGCGGTAGTTACTCAACCGGAAACTAATACTAACTAATCTGGTTGTCAAAGCTCTTCATCCCAAACTGTCAAATCGATGCATCGCCTAATGGTGTTAACACAGAGCGACTGAGGTTTTTGGCTCCTTGTGCTAACTGCTGACTTTAGTCTTTGATGACCTTGAGGGGCAGCTTCACATACACAAGAGACTGTCAGCTTTAGTCGCATTCTGTTATTGAAAATGTCAGACTAGATAATGACTAATCCACATTATACGAGACTACATTACTCGATTGCTTGAAAATTTGTTAGAAATACCATTTACAAGTTCAACAGCGTCATTGGGGCATAAATGTCCATAGTGTTCTTCAATCATTTTAGTTGACTTATGTCCCACCAACTTTGCTATGTGTAGCAATGGTGTGCCTTGAGCGACCAACACCGAAATGAAGTTGTGTCGAAGACTATACATTTCAATTTTATTTGGAAATTTTCCAAGTTTCAGAATGGTTTTCCATAATTCGCGATGTGCTTGTCTGTTTTTACGCTTACCTATGGTGTTTGGAAATACGTACCCACTTGATGGACAGCCTGAGTCTATCCACCAATCGTTCAATATCTCTAGAAGCTCATCTGAGATCGGAAATATTATTTTCGCAGGGTCTATATTATCGCGCGTTTTTTCAGGTGTTACAAAAATGGTTCGGATGTTTAGGTCAACTCTATTTTTCCCTGTACACTGCCAAACTAGACCATAAATGTCTCCTTGACGCAATCCTGTGTGAAGCATCAATAGTGAAAATGGCACAATCCAGTGAGGATATGTTAGTGACTCGAAGTCTTGAAGCATTGCCTTCCCATGTTTTCTACTGTTTCTTCTTTCTGACTTTCTTTTTTGAGTATACAAACCTAATCCTATATACAAACAGCTAAGCTCTTGTTCGGTCAAAGCTCTTCGTTTAGCTGGTTCTATAGAGTTTTCTTCATCATTTTCGGTTGATGTTTTTTCTTGCAATTTGAAACTATGCAGCGGGTTTCTTGCTATGAAGGTAGTGGGCTCGTCTTCCTCAATTTTTGTTAAAGCTGCATAGTTAAACATCGTGTTGAGTGATGCATAGTCGGCCTTTATAGTATCTCTGTGTATACCATTTGACATTCTCTCCTTCTCCCATTTTTTAACATCAATGATTTTCACATCTGTGAACTTTAATTTGAATAGAAATTTAAAGTTTCGTTTGATTCTCTGAAGTACTTCTTTACCTTCCCGTTTCTTACTCTGATGTCGGCTGTATTCATTATAATAAAACTCACCAACCGTCATCGCCTCAGCTAAGCGCTCTTTTCGATCGAGTTCAGCTTGCAAGTATGCTTCTCGTTCTTCTTGGATTGGATCTCGGCCTTCTTTTATCTTCTCAACATACTGTCTAGCTTTCATTGCTGCATGATGCTGATTAAAAGTACTTGCGTTAAATGTCCCGAGCTTCAACTTCGTTCGCCCTCTACCAGGTATGGTAACGCGTAAGTTGAATGTGCCCCCATTTTTACGTTTAATTAGGTAAAGTCCGCTATTTTTCTTGCAATACAAGAGTGCACCAGGCTTCACACTGTCATCAGCTATAAATTTACTTACTTGGTTGTTAGTGATTGAGCTAGCCCTTAAGCTAGAATGCGACGCTGTCATGTTAGGTTGGTTGTTTGCCATGTTCATGATTAACTCCTTTTTAAATATTTAAATGAACTAGCTAAATTTGTCATAAAATTTGAAATTTCCAACAAACACTCCCTAATAATCTTCAAAAAATCAAAGGAGCCAAAAAGGGGCCAAAAAGGGGCCAGTAAGGTGAATTAAAATAACAGGAAATGAATAGAAATGAAAAAGTAAATCGTGTTGGAATTTTTAATAAATGTGATAGAAGCCAGTATAAATAGCTGATTAAAGGTATTTTTGAATTATTTTTAATATGTGCTTATTCTAAACTCTCTGAAATGGGGTGTCAGGGGTCGGAGGTTCAAATCCTCTCACACCGACCAATTAATCTGCTCCCCTTATTCTGCTTGACTCTCAGGCATTTTCCATCTAAAAATATCCTTACTTTATTGAACTGAAAGACACCGTTGGGTCACCTTTTGGGTCACCTTTTAGTTCAAAATCATTCCAAATACTATGTTACCGAGTTTAGCCCCCGCGTTTGGTGTTCGGTGTCCATGGCCTAAAGACCATGCTACAGGTGGCGGTTTAGATACCTTCTATGGCCTAAAGGCCATGCTACAAAAAAGCGGTGATGCATTTTATTCGGTCATTCTTGTAGGTGGAGGCTTTAGCCCCGCGGTTTTTATTGTCTTTTAAATGCTATAAAAAGTGTTTTTATAAATTTTTGTTGTTTGCTGATCGGCACCTCTATATTACTAAAATCAATTACCAATCCACTGAATCAAACTTCTTGTTATTAGATGTTGTTGGGGAAACAATTTAAGGGGAGGGATTGATTAAACTTATTTGTTGATAATATCACCTTTTATTTTCCTGTCTTATCAATTGCTTACTTTTTAAATTATTCTAAGATTATCATTAAAAGTGTTTTTTACTCGTTTTATGAGGTTTTCAGTTTCCACAAAATATTTCATTTTGAACTCGTAACTGATTGATAAATATCAAATTGCAGGGGGTATTATTAGGTTAAAACAAATGTTTGTAGGTTATAATGTTATATGTTAATGTCATTCTGTGGTTGGGTCATTATTGAGCATTTTGGCTAAGCTGTGTAATAACTTAGTGCTTCATTTAAGAGGCGCAAATTAAATTAAATTAAATTACTAATTATAATAATAAATATCTGCACCGGGGATCTAATATGAGTATAACATTTAAAGTTACAGCCTTATCTTTAGCCATTGCTTCTGTGATGAGCTCATCAGTTGTTTCACAAGCAAACGCACAAGAAGTTACAAACGATGAGAGCGGTCTTGAAGTCATCATGGTTACTTCACGAAAAGCTGTCGAATCTATTCAAGATGTGCCTTTGGCAATCAGTGCGTTTAGTGCCGAAGACATTGCCAAACGAAGCATCGAAGAACTAGAAGATGTCGCCATGTCTACACCTGGTTTGTCTTTTGAAGATTATTCCAATGGCGGTTACGGTACTCCCATTATTCGTGGTGCAAGCCAATTTTCCGTAGACCAACTTGAACAAAACGTTTCCACCTTTGTTGACGGCGTGTATATCCCTAGAAATTATGCACTTGATTTAGGTGCAATGGACATGGAACGTATCGAAGTCGTAAAAGGACCCCAAGGCGCATTATATGGTGCAAACTCATTCATGGGGGCTATTAATTACATTACTTCTAAAGCTGATTTAGGCGGCCTGACTGGTGAAGTCGGTTTGGTGGTAGGTGATGGCGGTCGTCGTGATATTACCGGTAACATTAGCGTGCCAATCATTGAAGACAAGCTAGCCGTTAAATTCAATTTCACCAACAGTGACTATGATGGTGATTGGACAAATTCACATCCAGCAGCACAAGCCGGTGTCAGTCCAGGTACTGATGATAGCTTGGGTGGTTGGGATAAAAAGACCTACAGCATTTCTTTAGTGGCAAAACCTACCGAAACTGTTGATATTGAAATGGCCTATCATTCTTTTGACTCTTTTACTGAGGGTAAAGCACAATCTCGTTTAGAAATTGGTGATTACAATTGTGGTGGTAGTTTATTTGGTGGTCCAGTTCGAGGTTATTGTGGCGAGTTGCCTGATACACCCCTTGAATTTGGTACTGATACCGAAACCGGTTTTTTGATTGACCCTAGAACCTATGCTTTAGACTCCGAAACTGAAATTTTTAGAGCTTCGATTTCAGCCGAGCTGACCAATAACTTTAGCGTTTCATATCAATTTGCCAATATTCAAGGTGAAACCATGAGTGCGGGTATTTCTGATAGATCGCCCCTTACCGGCACCGATTTGACACCTTTTGGTATTCCAGCATTCCTGAATGCATTTACCGTTTTACCTGTAGGTGGCTTTGACTATGATTCTCATGAGTTGAGAGCTGAATACACTGCTGACAATGGTGTGTATGCTATGTTCGGTGTGTATTCTTCCGATGGTGAAGATAGAGACACAGGACAAACAGGTTATTATGCTCCTCTTTATACTGATAATTTAGACCCAATTACCGAAGATTCTTTGGATCCGGACAGCCGCAACAATAATATCACCATTACTGAAGCAACCGCATTATTTGGACGAGTTGCCGTACCATTGATGGATGATAAATTAGTGTTAGCAGTAGAAGGTCGTTATACCGACGAAACTAAAAAGCAGAACATCACATATATCGATGAGTCTACAGCTGATGATTATGAAGACAGTTATTTTACACCTCGTTTCACAGCAGATTATAGTATTAACAAGAACCAACTCGTTTACTTTTCAGCTGCACAAGGTGTTAAATCTGGTGGCTTGAACCCTGAAATTAGCGGTGGCCTAGAAGACTCCGAAAAAGTGTATCAAGCAGATGAAAACACCACTTACGAAATTGGTTCAAAAAATACTATTTTAGATGGCGATCTTCGAATCAACGCTGCCGTTTATTATATTGATTGGACTGAACTACAAGTGAGTCAGGCGGCAATTAATGGCGGCTTTTTCACAACCTCTATTGTCGGTAATTTAGGCTCTGCAACATCCAAAGGTCTTGAGTTGGACGTAACTTACGCATTAACTGATGCAATTACTGTTAATGCCGGATTAGCACTTAATAATGCTAAATACGATGATGGAACTATCTCTCAGCGTTTAGCACGAGCTGCAATTTGTGATGACATCGTGTGTGCGGCCAATGGTGATATAGGAGGAAATTCATTACCAAGAAGTTCTGATACACAATGGAATATCGGTGCCCAGTATGATGGTGAGTTTAACGACAATCTAGAATATTTCGTACGTGCTGACCTTACTGGTCAATCTGAGCAATACATGTCAGAAGCGAATATTGCCACTTTGCCTTCTAGAACATTACTTAATCTACGTGGTGGTGTGACCGGTGAGAATTGGTCTGCAGAGTTGTGGGTTAAAAATGCAACAGATGAAGAATATGTATCAAACGCATTCTACATTCCTAGCGCATATTTCGTGTCTATCGTCCCAACTTGGGGTAACCAACGTCGAATCGGTGTTTCTGCAGAATACCGTTTTTAATCTCTGACGATAAATAGCGAAACTCGCTGTATAGTTATCGCAAGCCGGTCATCAAAAGCCGGTTTGTTGATAACTAGAGTGACCATTTAAAAAATCTGTTGGAGATGGTTTTTGTATGCAGAATGTTATTAAAAAATTAGCTTATGTAGTTGCTTTCCTGTTGCTAATTTTGCTCGTATTATTTGGCCTGAATTACACTTATATCAGCCGTGTTAATAGCTTAGAAGGTGTTGATACTATCCATGATACTGATTGGTTCAGTCCTGTGGTTACGATGGCAGCTAAAGCTAATCCAGATCCTCTTAGCATTTCACCTTTGGCTCTAAGTGAACAACAAACTCGCTTTACCGAATCCTTAAGTTACGCCGAAAAAATGGGCAGTAGCGCGTTTTTGGTGTGGCATAACGGTGAGTTAGTTGCGCAAAAGTTTTGGCAAGGTGAAAGTGAAGATAGTTATATGCAAACCTTTTCAATCCACAAGTCAATTGTGGCATTGGCGGTGGGCATTGCAGTAGAGCGGGGCGATATTGAATCGGTTCAAGATCCTGTTTCAAAATACATTGGACAATGGATTGATATGCCATATGGCCAAATTACCATTGAACATCTATTAACCATGGACTCAGGCTTGGCATTGCCGCCATTATCAATCGACAATAGCATTTTCGCCCACAGTACTAAATTAATGTACAGTGAAGATATTTCTGCCGTAGCTCGCTCGTTAGAACAAATTAGAGCGCCGGGTACAATGTTTGAATATAACAACTCTAATCCGCAATTATTAATTGATGTGATTGAAGCTGCCACTGGAGAAAAGTATGCATCTTACCTTGAGCAGCACCTCTGGTCGAAAGTAGCCAATAGTTCTGCCGATCTTTGGCTAGATCGAGAAAATGGTAGCGTCCATGGCTTTTGTTGTTTAATTGCCAAACCTGTGGATTTACTTGCTGTTGGTTTGTTGTTACTCAACCAAGGTATGGTTAACGATCAGCAAGTTATCTCAAAAGAATGGATCAACAAAACTACCCAAGCTTCTAATAGTAATCCTAATTATGGCTATTTAACTTGGTTAGGCAGTCCGTTCAAACCTATGCGTACTTATCGTCCTACTGATAAGTTTGGCGTCATCCACTCAGCTCCTTATTTAACCGATGACCTAGTCTTTTTTGATGGATTTGGTGGGCAACGGGTTTATATCGTGCCGTCAAAACAGTTAGTAATTGTTCGAGTAGGCGCAGTCCGATTTGACTTTGATGATGCCTTTATACCCAATTCAGTCATCAAAGCGATTACTCAAGTAGAGTAGAGGAAGCAGGATTTCCTAACATAGAAAAAAGCAATAAAAACGCCCTTGTTGTACGTCAATAACAAGGAAGTAAATGTTTAAATTCTTTAGGGCATTACCCAAGTGTAGGTCTTAGAATAAATATCAACCGATAGTGATTGTAAAAGATATGAATAAAAATAATAAATTTTATCAGCAGGGTGAGTTATGAATAATAAAAGTAAACTCGGTGGTTTTTTAGAACAACTAGGCTTGTGTTGTTCAGTGTTGTTTTACGTATTATTTGCTTGGCATCAGTGGTGGTCAGGCGTATCTCCGCGACTCATTCGTGGCAGTGCTGAACGGGATGCGATTCATCATGCTCACCTTAGCATTGGTGCTACTTTGTTCGTATTGGTCCTAGTGCTGTTTTTAATTTGGCTTTTACGACCTGGCGCATCGATCACAACGCGTTTGAAAAATGCCTTTTCTTCGGTTTCAACAACGGCCATTTCGCTGTTTTTCATTTTTATGTTTTTTGCCATGTTGTATGGTTTAGGCCAAGCGTGGGCTAAAGATGAAGTGACTAAAGTGTTAGGCGTGTTTCCCTTACCGCATTTTTTAGATTGGTCATGGAGTACCTCAGGTTACATGCATTCTGCATTTAGTAATGTGGCATCCGCGTTATTTTCTGGCATTGTATTTGTGTATTTGTTCACTCATTTACGTAAACATGTCAAACCTGGTGTGGCAGTTGCCATCCTTATCATAGTGCACTTATTGGTTAATTTACCTAAGCCACCTTCTATCCATCCTATTGCCGCTTTTGGTACCTATGTGCTTGTACCCATGTATTACCTTATTGCGTTGGCATTGTTTTGTTGGGCTAAGCATAAACGCTTGGTTTATATCCCGGTATTGAGCATCTTCATTTTGTTCTTTATGTACCTACCTTACTTTGCGTTTAAAGTGCTGCCACCTTGGCATGTTGCTAAAGCAACTGAGACAGTGTTAGTCGAATCAAAAGAAGTGCTAATACCTGCTCGTCCTCGTACCGAGATTTTCCCTACAACAGAAAGTTTAACCGCAGCTAAGAGTTCAGCGTCATGGTGTACTCAATGTCATAACGCCGTTGAAAGTAAAGAGCATTTATTAGGGCCAAATCTGGTTGGAGTGTTTAACCGTCAAGCTGGTACCGTGCAGGGATATGGTCGTTATTCAAAAGCCATGGTCAGTGCTGGGGAAGGCGGATTATTTTGGTCCAGAGCCAACTTATCTGAATTCTTATCTCACGGTAAAGACTTTGTCCCTGATAATTTAATGAATCAGCAAACGGATTTATCGGACCCAGTAAAACGAAACCAAGTAATTGATTATCTTGAATATATATCATCTAAATAGATGACAGGAGAAAGTATATGGGCAAGACAATAGGTAAGATTTTCATTGGCTTTTTAGCATTGGTGATGTTGGTAGGCGGTGTCTTATATTTAAAAGACCCTCTTTTTTGGAAGCGTTATTACCTGATTGCTACTGGTAACGGGGTTTTACCTCAATCCGGTTGGGCTGGCTCAGAATATATGGTTGCTGGTGATGCACAACAGTTATTTGATGTGGTCAATGAAGGAGAGGGCAGTATTCCCGCTGAAGCCCTTGCTCAAGTGAGCGAATATGCTGCTGAGCGCCGCAGCACTTCTTTGCTAATTTGGCATAAAGGTAAATTACGTTTTCGTGAGCACTATCAGGGACTGGATGAAAACTCATTAATCGTTGGCAAAAGTATGGCAAAAATGGTCGCCTCTTTAGTGGTTTCAAGAGCGATTAAAGATGGTTTTATTGCTGGTTTAGATGAACCTGCATCAACCTATATAACTGAGTGGCAAGGCACAGAAAAAGCCACCATCAGCATCCGTAATTTACTGCATATGGCAGCTGGATTTGAAAAGTACTACACCTTGGATATGAGCCCATTTAGCAATTTTACGCGTTCCTATATTTCAGGATATTCAGATGATGTGATAATCAATGATTATGAAGTGGTTGCTGAACCCGGTACCAAGTATGACTATAGCCAAGCGGTGTCTGATTTAATTGCGATAATAATCAAGCGGGCAACGGGGAAACCCTATGGCCAATACTTGTCTGAGTCACTGATTAAACCTATTCACGCGCAAGGTGGAGAGGTGATGCTCAACCGCCCTCAAGGTGTCGCTCACAGTGGCTGTTGTTTGTTATTGCCTTCAGAGTCTTGGTTGCGAATGGGGATACTACTTTTAAACGGTGGGGAAATAGATGGCCAATCGTTGTTTTCAGAAAACTGGATGGAAGACTATTTAGAGCCGTCACCTGCTAATCCTGCCATGGGATTACATATTTGGTTGGGGAAACCCTACTTTCCTAAACGTTCATGGGCACAAGTAGGCGCTGCCACAGGTTTTGGTGTTATCCACAGCGACCCCTATTTGGCTGATGACCTCTTTATGTTTGACGGCAGCGGCAATCAAGTGATGTATATCATTCCATCCATGGACTTGGTTATTTTACGTACCGGTGGGTTTAGTTGGGCACCGGGTAAAGAATGGGATAACAGTTATATTCCCAATACAATTATACGAAGCATACTGGAGCAGTAAACAGTGTCTAATCAAAGTTATATTTTAGTCGTACTAGTTGTATATAAATTAGTCTTGTTGGGTATCGGTTTTTGGGCACAGCGACGTGTTAAGAACAGTGATGATTTTTTCTTAGGTGGACGGGGATTAGGCCCTTTTGTTGCCGCCGTGAGTTACTCAGCTAGTTCTTCTTCAGCTTGGAAACTGCTTGGCTTTAGTGGCGTAGTAATGGTGCTAGGCATATCTGGTATTTGGCTAGCCTTGGGAAGTATTTTAGGGATGTTCATATCCTGGTATTGGTTCGCTCCTAGGCTTTATCGCACTAGTCTTGAACAAAAAGATTTAACTGTAACCGACTTCTTAAGTTTTGGCAGTAACGGCCAGATTAAAAAGCTAATCGTGGTGACCGCATCGATAATCATACTCGTTTCTTTTACTTTGTATGTTGCAGCTCAATTCCAAGGTGCGGGTAATATGTTTTCTGCGACTTTTGATATGCCAATGACCGAAAGCGTATTAATTGGTGCATTGATTATCTTTATTTACACTGTGCTGGGCGGTTTTTGGGCGGTAAGTATGACCGATGCACTGCAAGGCTCGATTATGGCAATCGCCACATTAGCGCTGCCAATTGCCGCGGTTGTCGCACTAGGTGGCCCTATCGATTTTGTCACCACCTTAATTGAGGTTGCTACGCCAGAACAACTCAGTTTAACTGGAGGGAATGTTGCCTTATTAGCCGCAGGTGTCATTATTGGTAATCTCAGCGTTTCAGTATCCTCTATGGGGCAACCCCATATGTTATTGCGCTTTATGGCATTGCGCGATGAAAAATCAATTAAGACAGGGCGACGTATTGCCGCAGCCTGGTTTCTTATCGTCGATTTGGGAGTGGTGATCGTTGGACTTGCAGGACTTGCATTACAAATGCAATTAGATAATCCAGAAAACCTGTTTTTTGTACTAACAACCGAATTGTTCCATCCTATAGTTGCAGGTGTTATTACCGCCGCAGTGCTGTCTGCCATCATGTCTACTGCTGACAGTCAGTTATTAGTTAGTGCATCTGTGGTAGCTCATGATTTGGGGTTAGAAAAACGCTCTCGCTTTTCTTCATTGACCATTTCACGATTAAGTATTTTGTTGGTCGTTGTTTTTTCAGTGTTAGTGACTTTGTATATGCCTGAGGCGATATTTAGCAGAGCCATTTTTGCATGGGTAGCGCTAGGCGCGTCTTTTGGACCAATAATTATTGTGCGTTTATGTAATCGAGATATTAATCCTAAAGCAACATTATTGGCGATGATAACGGGGTTTGTATTCGCGGTTACCTTTTACATGTTACCCAGTACACCAGGGGATTTCTTGGAAAGGGTAGTGCCGTTTAGCATTGCGATTATCATCGCGTTTGTTGGCTCTAAGCCTCGTACTAGAATTGCCTAAAGATTTAGCGGCGTTGAAAAGAGCTTTAACATTAGAATCATTAAATCGTTTAAAAATTATGAGGGGCTATTAGTAAACACCCATAATTTTAATAATGAAAAAGTTATTAGTGGGGTCAAAAAACCTATGCCAATTAACGCATAATAAGCAGACAAATTTAATGAATCAGTTGTTATTAATACCCAAAGGGAATTGAGAGCATAACCAAGGAAACTCACACTGATAAAACGTAGAATGGTGTGCTTTTGACTGTTCTGTTGATTACCTGAAAAAGTCCAATATTGATGTCCAATAAATGAGACAGTTAGGGCAACCCAGTATGCAATGAAGTTTGACAATTGAGGTGACATTAATTGCAGCGCGATACATAGTGTGAATATCCCACTATGTATTAAGGTTGCAATTAATCCAACGCTAAAAAATTTAACAAGTAGTTGGGTAAGTTGTTTAGCGATCAATTTTTGTCACTTGGATTCCAACCGTTTCGTTTACGATATATAGAGGCCGTCTTTTAATTTCTATAAATATGCGTGACAAGTACTCTCCGATCACACCCAAACATAACAACGTTAAACCACTCATGAATAGTAAAACTACCATTAAAGAAGCATATCCTGGGGTATCAGTACCATAAGTTATAGTTTTAATAATTAGGTATATTCCTTAAAAAAAAGCGCTCAATGCCACACACGCACCAAAGTAGGACCAAATTTTGAGTGGCAATGAAGTAAACGAAATTATCCCGTCTAAAGCGAGCTTATAAAGTTTCCAATAATGCAGTTTCGTAGAGCCTGCAACTCTTGGGGCTCTGGAATATTCAACAACGGCTTCTCTAAATCCTAGAGACGCAAATAAGCCTTTCATAAATCTTGATCGTTCTCTAAACTTGCAAAGTGCATCGACAACTACTCTGTCTAATAAACGAAAGTCACCAACGTTTTTCGGAATGTGTATATCGGACATAGTATCAATCAGTTTATAAAAAATTAGGGAAGTCCAACGTTTAAGCCAAGAATCTGAACTTCTGTCAATGCGTTTAGCCAAAACAACTTGAAATCCTTCCTGCCATTTCACAATCATTTCTAAAATAACTTCTGGGGGGTCTTGCAAATCACAATCTATTGGAATGACAGCATCTCCAGTCGCATAATCGAGCCCCGCTGTAAGCGCTATTTCCTTGCCATAATTACGAGACAAATCTATTATTTTAATATGATGATTAGTTTTCGAATGTTGCTTTAAACATTCAAATGTTCCGTCGGAACTACCATCATTTATACAAATGATTTCATAATCCACATTTACATTTTCAAGACAGCGGTGTACTTCTTTGAAAAAAATATCTATAACTTCGATCTCGTTGTACATTGGTGCCAGTAATGAAACCATTGGTGAGGCTGGAGATATCTTATTCATATAATTCGTCCTAATCTTCACTGATTATTGAGATATCAACGGTTTAATAGTACATAACCTTTGCCTGAGTTCGAACGGTATCTGGAAGACGATTAATTCGTTATCCCTTCATTAGATTTTGACACGCTAAACTGCTCTTTAATTCATGTTAAATAAGTCGATGATAATTAATGTTTTCCAGATACGAACTTAAATGCCCGTAAATACATAACACTGTTTTCATTAAAGGCTGGGATGTTTGAACAAGCCCATTAAACTTACTTTTGATAAACTATTGCTTAATCGAAAAGAAAGCCTTCGGTAGTTCATGCTAATACAACTCCATTTATTGGATTAGATCTCATGTTAAGTTGCTAGATCTAGAAGCCTATTTTTTCGTTAAACCCTGTTAAAAACTACGCAGCGTTCTATAATCATAAGTGATCATTCAACTAATTGTTTTTTTTCTTTTACTTTTTTCAAGCTCTAGAATTAACAATAATAACAATACCCTTCAAATCAGAAATGTGGTTAAACTGTCATTTCGGTTAGATAGCAGGGCAATAATGAGCCTTTTGTCGATACGAAAAACCTCATTGAAAGAATTGTGCTTATTTTTACATTTCAATATGCTACTTAGAGTAACTATATAAGTATGAGCGATGCTATGTCGGGAGAAAATAAGAGGTCAATTTATACCTACTAGCGAAAATACAAAGAACACAAGAAGGACATTGTTTAGCGTTCAAATAAAATCTGAGCTATTAATAAATTAGGGATAGTTGAGTATGTCGTTAGTGACGGTTTATACAAGGTTATGTGAACTAAGATGGATTTTCTTGGCTTGTGTTCTAATTAACCTACTCGTGTTTTCATTCTCTTTCGCCCAGTTTCCAATAGGAAATCACGACTAGGGTCGTATGAGTGGCATTTCTCCTTTTGATCAATTACGGTTTGGCAGATGGTTTGTTACTGCAATATTATCGTTAAATTTTTTCAAGCAAATTCCCGTTTTAATTCTGTTAATTTCTATTTTATTTCAAGTTTCTAGTGGCCTTTTAGCAGCATATTTATTAGAAATAAATAGCAAAACTCGATTCAGTCGCAGTCGCTACCTAGTAGCTGGGTTATTGGTGAGTATAATTCCTTTTGTTAGTGCCCATCATTATTACACATTCATGAGCCACGTTTTCCCTGCTGCACAACTTCTTGTTATTGCTTCCATGCTGGTTGGTTCGTTAAGAGTGTCTTTTGTCTCGATAGCTTCAGGGGCTATTTTGTTCATGTTGTCGATGGCGACTTATCAAGCTTCAATCAACACATATGCAGTATTATTCTGTGGGGTAGTGATCGTCAGATTAGTCAATTTTTATGAAGAAAAAAAACTAAGGGAAAATCTCATAGCTATTGCTTCTTTATCTTCAATTTTCGTTTTCGGTGCGATTTTTTATAAGGTTTCTTTAGTCTTGTGCGATCAGCTCGAGTGGTTAGAAACAGGTGCTTATCAGTTGGAGAGTTTGCAAATTGCCGATATACCTGAACGATTAGAAGAAGTAGTTGAGTCTTCCATTCGACAACTTGTCATTTCTCAGCCTTATTTTCCGTTCTATCTGAAATTATTGGCATTAACCATATCCATTGTCGGTGGGATAACCTTGCTCATCAAGCTAGGTATAAGGCAGAGATTAAACATCTTTCTAGTCCGTTCATTTATTTTAGGAGTTATATGTTTTCTGATGTTATTTGCAACAAAGACCCAATTTCTTCTCTCAGCGGACGAGGGTTTTTATTATTATAGGTTTGCTTCTTTTGGAATCTCATACTTCTATTTGTTTTTCTTCATGATGCTCCCTATTGACTGCAGTCCGAAGTGCAGAATTCCTATTTTAATCGCTTGCGCAGTATTGTTTTATAGCTTTTGGGTTTATGATTTAAGCCAGCAGAAAGATATGGTTAAACAAAACCACTATGACTTCAGTTTTGTGAATAGAATCATTGCTCGTCTTGAGCAAAGTGAAGACTTTTCATACGAACGAAGCTATAAGCTAATTCAGGTTGGTGAACTATAAAATCTTAAAAAATTTCATGGTGATTATGATGGTGATGACATGAGAGGCTACTGGTCACCTTTTCATCAATATTCTACAAATGCTACTTGGAATGCCGCGTCAATGTACGTGAAGCTAGAGCCACTATTAAAAATAAATCAGAATTACTCTTTTTATCATTTGGAATCCTATAATACAGAAAATGCAAAGAAAGACGTGAAGATGGCGATGGAATACATTATTAAGTCGCATTCATGGCCACACTCTGATGCGGTAAAAATTATTGGTGAGAATGTTATTGTTGTGATTCTCGAAAAGACCAAAAAAGAACAGACTTATATTGAAAACTGGCAGCAAAGTAAGCTCTAACCGCACAAGAGCATTGATCTGTAGAACAGCTTTATTTAATTAGACGCTCTTGCTGATTCAGCAATGTGCAATCATTACTTTAATGCATTTTTGCGTTTACTATAGAGCTAATTTTTTCGAAATGGAGAAGAGTGCTCGAAAGTTACTTAGGATCGAATACTAAGGTATTTAGATTCCCCTTTTTTGACCATTCATCCGTAAACCTGATCTTCTGATCACAGAGAGTCCAAATTTCCTTCCTTTAATTCAATGGTCCTTGATGTGGATCAGTTAATTGGCGCAGATTTAAACTATGCTTAGGTTTAGATTAGATAGTATTTGTACTATAACTCTATGAAGGCTAATCAATAAATTTTAAATCGAGGAATGTTTATGAAACACATTTTAGTTGTTGTTGAAAGGGAAGAAAGCGTCAAGCCAATGTTGGATAAAGCATTAAAATTTGCACCTGAAAGTATTACTGTGCTTTATATCGTAAGCAATGTGCTAGATTCTAATGCAGAAGCGTTAACTACCCTAATAAACAACGAAGTGAAAGATGCTTGCAAATCGACGATCCTCCTTGAAATAGTTAAGTCGGCATCTGAGCGAGAAGAAGTACTTTTCAAAACCCTAAGCAGCAATAAATTCGATACTACATTCCTGCACAGACCCCAATTAGGTCGTGAATTATTGGACTTTTCACTGATTAAAGCCGCGCTTAAAGGTCCAATTAAATCTAGCGTCCTACTATGTGGTGATAATCGCTGGCGCGGACAACTTAAATTGTTAGGAACCGTTGATATTTTCACCAGAACCCCCGCGCAAAAAGAATTGAATGATAAAGTGCTTACTACTTCTGCTCAGCTTGCAAACCAGTTATCTGCAGATGTGTCGCTTTTAGGTGTGATTCCAATCCCACGGATTAAACAGGAATTTGATATTACTGAACCGGGTGAAGTTATGCTCAAGAAAGGTAAATTATCAAAAGCCAAACTAGAAAAAATTGCCGAGGAAATGGATGTTTTCACAGAATATTCAGTGAAAATTGAGGCCGGTTCGCCACATGTGTTGATACCCTCAGTTGCCAGCAAAATGAAAGCAAATCTGGTGGTGTTAGGCAACGTAGGACGCAAGGGGATTAAAGGTTTATTAATCGGTAATACAGCAGAGAAAATTCTAACTCGATTGACTGTTGATGTGCTCATCGTTCGACAGTAAATATGACTCAGATATTTAGCGGTTCACTTAAAAATTTGGCAGATCACTTTGACCGCTTGATCAATGGCAGATTATGGCTAAAAGTTCTGATTGCTCTGTTCTTGGGAGTGATTTTTGGCGTGCTCCTAGGACCAGATTTAGATTTAATCGCACCCAATACAGTGAAAACCATTACTGCTTGGCTAGCGTTACCGGGCCAAGTGTTTTTGGCCGTTATTCAAATGATCGTTGTGCCTCTCGTGGTTGCATCGATTGTGCGTGGGTTAGCGGCTAATAATAATCCCGCGGCGATTAAAAAGAATGGTCTTATTGCCCTTATCTTTATTGTGATTTCCACCGCCGTGGCGGCGACAGTTGGCATCACTTTGGCACTAAATATTCAACCCGGACAGTTTGTTGACGCAAGAATGTTAGTGGACGTTGGTTCAACAGCCGCTAACTCTAACGTGCAAGGTTTTCCTGCTATGTCTGAGTTACCCGAAAAAGTGTCTGCGTTGATTCCTAAAAATCCGCTAGCATCTATGGCCTCTGGGGAAATGTTGCAGGTAATTTTATTTGCCGCTTTGTTAGGAGCTGCCATGCTGTCGATCCCTGCACAACAATCAAAACCTCTGTTTGATTTAATGGGGGCATTGCAAGAAGTGAGCTTACGGATTGTATCTTGGGCGATGTTATTAGCGCCTATTGCGGTCTTTGGTTTAATTACTCGATTAGTGGCTAATTTAGGAATTGATGTGTTGGCCGGCATGGCGGTGTATGTAGCTACTGTGGTACTGGGCCTGATAATTGTAGCTGTAATGTATTTCATGGTAGCTAAGTTAACGATGACACAGTCGTTTCGTGAATTTTTTAGTAACGTCAAAGAATTATTATTGCTGGCTTTTTCAACCAGTAGTTCGGCTGCCGTGATGCCAATTAGTTTACAAGTTACTGAAGATAAGCTGCATGTTAATCCAGAAATAGCTCGTTTCCTCATTCCATTAGGCGCAACAATCAATATGACTGGGACTGCTATGTATCAAGGCGTCGCGACCGTGTTTTTGGCGCAGGTTTTCCAAGTCGATTTGAGCCTTTCCAGTTATCTTTACATAGTAACAATGTCAGTTGCAGCATCAATTGGATCACCAGCAACCCCAGGTGCCGGAATCATCATCTTAAGTATGGTACTTGAAGGTGTTGGCATACCCGCAGCAGGAATAGCATTGATACTTGGGGTCGACCGTATCTTAGATATGTGTAGAACCTCAGTAAATGTACTTGGTGATGTCGTGGCTTGCACAACTGTTCAATATTTTACCGGCGCTGAAAAAGCGTTAGTTAATGAAGCCAAATAACGTCAATGAAAGCAAAAATAAACTGATTATTTGCAGAGTTTTTTAAATCAGTGACTATGCTTTAAATAGTCTTTAATTGCTTGAAAAGCTTAGCGAAAGGATAGGTGTTTAGTGGAATCAGTAGTGTTGGCAGGGACAATTTTTGGCGGCTTAGGTCTGTTTTTGTTAGCCATTGGCATGATGACTGATGGGTTAAAACTTGCGGCGGGAACGTCACTAAGAAAGCTGCTTTCACATTGGAGCAGTACACCCTTACGGGGGATCTACTCTGGCTGTTTTATGACTGCAGTAGTGCAATCCTCTAGTGCTGTAACAGTAGCATCTTTAGGATTCGTTAATGCCGGTCTTATTACCATGCGACAGGCGTTAGGGATTATATACGGCGCTAATATCGGTACAACGATGACTGGCTGGTTAGTCGCGCTAATTGGTTTTAATCTTAATATTAATGCATTTGCATTACCTATGATTGGTTTTGGAATGTTATTGAAGCTGATTAAACAGCAAGGAAAGGCCGCCTCATTTGGTATTGCATTAGTTGGCTTTGGATTGTTTTTTATTGGTATCGATACGCTAAAAGGTGCGTTTGAAGGCATTGTTCTAACTTTAGACATTAGTAAAATTTCAGCTGAGGGTATTAGCGGTATTTTGCTCTTTTTGTTGGTCGGCATAGTGATGACCGTTTTGACCCAGAGCTCAAGTGCATCAATTGCACTGACTATCACTGCAGCATCAAGCGGAATGGTAGGGATTTATGCCGCCGGAGCAATGGTTATTGGCGCTAATATTGGCACTACATCTACTGCGTTGTTGGCTGCGATTGGCGCTACATCGAATGCTAAAAGGGTGGCGGCTGCACAGGTCATTTTTAATGGCGCAACGGCGATCGTAGCGCTGTTACTGTTACCTGTTTTGTTCTATTTAATCGAGGTTATCACCAATAGTTTAGAACTTAGCGCTGATCCAGCCATTTCATTAGCGCTATTTCATAGTGTGTTTAATATACTCGGCGTATTGTTGGTATATCCCTTTAACGATCGCTTAGCCAAGTTTTTAGAAGCACGTTTTCTTAGCTGGGAAGAAAAAGCTTCCCATCCTCAGTATCTAGATAAAACCATTGCACAAACACCAGTATTAGCAGTGAATGCACTACTATTGGAGAATCTCTCAGTTGCCGACAAAATCGCTGTCCTTTATGGTAAATCAATCACGCCAAACTCCGCTCATAGTCACGAATTAATCCATGAACTTAACGTTATAAAATCCCTTTCATCGGAAGTGTCGCGTTTTATTGTGAATATTCAGACTGAAGCGTTAGGCCAGGATACTATCGAAGATCTCGCCACTTTAATGCGTATCGATCAATATTTTTTGAGTTGCGCAGTATCCATTGAACGATTAGCTCAGCAAATGCAAACGCGGGACTATTCAGCCAGTAAATCAACGGATCAACATTTCATACAGTACGCTGAGCGGGTACAGACGTTAATTAATATTAGCCGTTCAGGTGAATCACAAAATGCTGAATCATTGGCAACACATTTCAATCAACTTCAAATTGAACATGACAAGTTTAAGGCTGAGCTAATCGTTGAGGGCACGCGGGCGCACATTTCTGTCGCGCAAATGTCTGAATCAATCGATTGTTTGGCTGAAATATTACGATTTGTCCAACAGTGGTTTAAAGCTTTGACTCGAATTCACGGGTTACAACTTAAACTAGCAAGCTCTGCTGCGCCTGCGACATCTGAGGTGGATGACCTAGCTGCACAATAATAACGGAGAGAATCATGGCTAAACTGACTTTTTATGGTGCTATCGAAGGCGTAACAGGATCTATGTATTTGCTACAAACCGGCAATAGCAAGGTTTTACTGGATTGCGGTTTATTTCAGGGTAGACGCGAAGAGGAAGAGGCTAACTTAAAACCTTTACCTTTTGATGTCAGTCAGTTGGATGCAGTGGTGCTTTCCCATGCCCATTTAGACCATTCTGGTCGTTTGCCATTGCTCGTTTCTCAAGGTTTAAGCTGTCCAATTTATATGACTTCGGCAACTAAAGAGTTGATCGAAGTGTTGCTCAAAGATGCGGCATCATTACAGCAGCGCGATGTTGAATGGGAAAACAAACGTCGACGCCGTGCCGGTAAAGAGGAAATTGAGCCACTCTATAATTTGCAAGATGTGGAAACCACTTTAGATGTCTGTATTGGCATTAGTTACCACCAAAAACGAGATGTAGCCGAGAATGTGACTGTTCATTTTCTAGATGCCGGTCACATTCTCGGATCCGCTATTGTCGAAGTATTTATAGACGAGCAGGGAGGTCCTAAAAAATTAGTATTTTCCGGTGATCTTGGAAACTCACAAGCTGCTTTGTTAAACGATCCCGAATTAGTTTATTCGGCTGATGTTTTGTTGCTGGAATCCACTTATGGTGACCGAGACCATCGCTCTATGGAAGAGACGTTGCAAGAGTTTGAAGACGTGATTGAAGAGGCTTCTGAAAATGGTGGCAATATTTTAATTCCCTCGTTTGCTGTTGGCAGGACTCAAGAAATTATATTTCGACTCGGCGAGTTGTATCAAAAAGGCAAGTTAAGGCAACAAGCGGTATTTTTAGACAGTCCAATGGCTATTGCGGTAACGGAAATTTATCACCGTTATCAGAACATTTTCAATGAACAAGATCGTTCCGCTATGGGAGGGGAAAACAATCAACAAAGTTTACATAAATTTCTGCCTGTGCTGCGCTACTCAAGCAGCACTGAAGAGTCTATGGCGTTGAATCAAATTGACAGAGGGGCGATTTTTATTGCTGGCAGTGGCATGTGTAATGGCGGCAGAATACGTCACCACCTTAAACATAACTTATGGCGTAATCAGTCCCATGTAATCTTTGTTGGGTTTCAAGCGATTGGCACGCCAGGCCGGGCGTTGGTTGATGGTGCTAAAACCTATAAAATAGCGGGGGAAAATATTGCCGTCAAAGCACAAATTCATACTATGGGAGGCTTTTCAGCCCATGCGAGTCAAACTCAGTTAATCCAATGGGCGCTAGGGTTCACCACTAAAAAACCACAACTATTTCTAGTTCATGGTGAGGATAAAGCGAAACAAACATTGCAAGCGGCGTTCAAAAAAGTCGGTTGGCAGGCAACGATTCCGACACTAAATCAAACAATACAATTTTGAGTAAATCGTTTTTAGCAGTAAACTGAATTATCTTGGATTAATTCAGCCCCACGAAAATAAAGGGTAACGTAAAGTAGCTATTATGAAAAAACAATTACCTTGGTGGGGAGAGTTTACATTCGCACTTTCAGAGACAAAATGTTGGCGAATTAGAGAACGTTTAATTGCCATAAAGCGTGGTCAAGGTGAGTGGACAATATGGAACCACGAAACGACCGCTGAAATTGATTTACCTATTTCTACAGATAAATCAATTTCAAATGAAAGCTTTGAGGATGTCGAGTTTTCGCGTTATTTGCTGGAAAATACCAGCGAAACGCTGTTAATTGAACCCTCACTGGCCGATAGGGCAATGGTGGTAAGGCCGAGCCGACCGCTGGTGGTTTTACCAGAAGAACAGATCAACGTTTTTGTCAGTACGCCATTGTGGATGACTATCTTAATACCAAACCATCCGTTACCAATGGCTGATATTCCCTTTTGGCGACCATCTGATTCCTGGTTTGGGCCTTCTACAATGGAAGGGGACCTGTGTTATTCAAAATATACAGATGCAAAAATGGATATTAAACGCTTGGAAAAACGTTCTCATCGTGCGACAACCATGGTGACAATTAAAAATGCCCAAGAAAAACCTTTAACTATTGATAAATTAAATTTGCCAGTTCCAGCACTTAAATTATATGTTAATCAGGACGGCGAGTTTTGGACAGACCAAGTTTCTATTATGCAGCGTTTAGAGCATACCAAATCAGTTTCACATGTTCGTCATTCCCCTCCAGATAAGATCCAGTTAATGGAATTGGTGTCTGAATCCCGTGAGTTGAGTAAAAAGTCGTCTTTTTTGTCTTCTATTGCAAGCTTAATTAATTAGCTTAAACCCGAGAATTGAATCCGATGAAAGAACTAAGTGAAAGCACGATTTTTTCAGATATGTTGCCCGCATTTGACGTGGTAAAAGCCATAATTATATTAGTCTTGGGGTATTTATTAGCCAAGTCTTTGAGTAATTTAGTTGCTCGTTTTAACGTCGCAAACATGACAAAACACGGTCAAGTGCTATTACGCCGTGGTATTTTTTACGGTGTCATGGTGTTAATGTTTATTTCTGCTTTGAGAGAGCTCGGCTTTGATCTCAGTGTGGTGTTAGGGGCAGCCGGTATTTTGAGTGTGGCGATTGGTTTTGCTTCTCAAACATCTGCGTCTAACCTGATTAGCGGACTCTTTTTGATGATGGAGCGGCCGTTTTCTATTGGTGATGTTATTCGCGTGGATGAAACAACCGGAGAGGTCATATCGATTGATTTGCTTTCCGTCAAAATCCGCACCTACGATAACCTGTTTGTTCGAGTGCCAAATGAGTCCATGATCAAAGCTCAAGTGACCACGTTAACCCGATTTCCAATTCGTCGAGCTGATCTCAAAGTGGGTATTGCGTACAAAGAAGACATTGAACAGGTGAAAATAATATTGGCCGAGCTAGCGGACAAAAATCCGCTATGCTTGAGTGAGCCTGCTCCACTATTTATTCTGCTAGGTTTTGGTTCTTCCTCAATTGATATTCAATTTTCAGTTTGGACTAAAAGAGAAAACTTCTTGCTGTTAAAAAACCAAATGTATCAACAAATCAAGCAAGTATTCGATGCAAACGGCATAGAAATTCCATTCCCTCATTTGAGTTTGTATTCAGGGGAAGCGAGCAAGCCGATTCCGGTTTCCTTATCACAAAATGAGGGGGAGGGTGAGCGTTCAGCGCCGCAAAGCCCGTCCAAATCAGACAGCAAATAAGGTTAATTTCGTTTTTAAATAGCGGGTCTTGTTAGGTCTAAGTCATTTTGCAAAGGCGGTTAGTCTAAGTTTTTCTTAAACCGTAATGACGCAATTAGCAGCCCCAATAAGGTAAAAAGTAATAACCAATAAACATCAAAGGTCATGTCAGTAAATTCCACATCTTTGAGGATAACCCCACGAATTAGTCGCATAAAATGCGTGGCGGGTAACGCTTCGGCAATGTATTGCGCCGTTTCTGGCATGCCTTCATAAGGAAACATGAACCCTGATAGCAATATGGAAGGCAGTAAGATGAATATGGTCATTTGCATTGATTGCAATTGATTGACGGCAATGGTTGAGATGACCAGCCCAAGCACTAGACTTGCTGCAATAAACAAAAGAGTGACACCAAATAAAGGCAGTAATCCGCCGTTTACTGGCACGTCAAAAACATAATATCCTAAGCCTAAAATGATCACCACTTGCACCAAACCGATAAAAATGTAGGGAATAATTTTACCTAGCATTAATTCGATGGGTTTAATTGGCGTGGTGATTAACATTTCCATATTGCCATGCTCACTCTCTCTAACAATGGCTGCAGAGGTGAACATAATCATGGTCATGGTGAGGATAATCCCTAGCAAGCCTGGCACTATATTGACCGCTGTCCGTTGTTCAGGGTTATAAAACAAGGTTACTTCAAAGGTTGGCGTTGAACGATTGACCGGCCGGCGCAGCAATTCAACCAAGGGCATGGAACGTAAACTTTTGATTGAACTGGCAATCATGGTGTCTGAACCGTCTACCACCCATTGCGCGACTGGGCGGCTCGTTTCCTCATCACTTGAGGCGGGTAACCCAAAACCAATACTAGCACTACGGGCTAAACGCTGACTAACGTCATGAGGAATAAATAAAATAGCCCGTACCTCTGTGCGTTCCATGGCCTTTTGCGCACTGTCAATGTCATCGTACTGCTCGGTAAATTCGACCACTTGAGTTGCTGAAACGGTTTGTACTAAAGCTCTGCTCAAGGCTGTCTGACTATGGTCAACTAGCGCCACTGGAATATGTCTAACATTGGTATTAATGGCGTAACCAAATAACAACAACTGCACCAATGGAATCATTATCACCATCCCAAAGGTCATTTTGTCGCGTTTTAATTGCGTCAACTCTTTAAAGAAAATAGCTTGGATGCGATACAGGCTAGTAATCATTGTCTGCCACCACCCGTGCAGGTAATAAATACATCTTCCAAACTTGGGCGTACCAAGTTGAGTTTGTCATTCGCAATTCCCGTGTGTTGCTGTAAATAACCGCGGGCATCATTTACTGAATCACTTACCAATACACGCAGTCTCGCGCCTAATTGAGCGGCGGTGATAACATTGGGGAGTGCTATGATTTGTTGTTTTAATTGACGGATACCTGCTGCTTCTATTTCTACCACATGCGCTGCCATGTCGTTCATTAACGCTTCAGGGCTACCATCTGCGCGCTTCAGACCATTTTCTAATATGGCCAGTTTATGGCAGCGTTCTGCTTCATCCATATAATGGGTTGAGACTAAAATACTGGTGCCTTGTTCACACAAATCAAACAACTGCTCCCAAAATTCACGACGGTTCTGAGGATCAACTGCAGACGTTGGCTCATCTAAAAAGAGTAATTGCGGTTTATGTAATGTTGCAGCCGCCAACGCTAGGCGTTGACGCTGTCCACCACTTAAACTTCCTGCTAACTGTTGTTGCTTTTGATCCAAACCATAAACAGATAACAATTCACTAATCCGTTGTTTTTGCGGCAAACCAGAAATGCCGTATATTTTGGCAATAAACTGCAGATTTTCTTTAACGGTTAGATTGTTATATAAAGAAAACTTTTGCGTCATGTAGCCCATTTTTAAGCGCAGTTTTTCGGCATTATGTGGCAGCTCCAAGCCCAATACTCTTACTTCTCCTGAGGTCGGTTTTAATAATCCTGTTAGCATTCTAATTGCGGTGGTTTTGCCACAACCATTTGGCCCTAAAAAACCGTAAATAGTGCTTTTTTCCACATTAAGATCGAGCTGATCAATCGCTTTTAAATCGTCAAAATGACGACTTAATTGTTTCGCCTGTATAACCCACTCAGGAGACGCTTTCATTGTCATGGAAGTTCAACTTGTACTGCAATACCATTGGGAAGATCTGCGTATTCAACGGGTAATTGTACTTCTGCTAAATACATCAAACGTGCTCTTTCTTCTTGATTTAATGCATAATAGGGCGTGAATGCCGCTTCTATCGAAATCCAGCGCACTGTGCCATTGATCGTCTCTGATAGGCCATCCACGTGAATTGGTAAAGTATCGCCAGCTTTTATTTTTACGCGATAGGGTTCTGGCACATAAATGCGCGCATAGGGCGCTTCACCCGCCAGCACAATAGCAACGGGACTGCCCATGGTGACTCTCTCACCTAAATTCCAAGGCAGGTTATCGAGTCGACCATCCCGAGTGGCAACAATGGTTAAATCTTCTAGTTTTTTGATTTCACTGGCCAGTGCGGCTTGCATTATGGCCAAGTTAGCTTTGCCCATTTCTAAATCTTCTGGACGTGTACCATTGGTAAGCAAAAGTAAGGCTTCTTCTGCTTCGTGCACAGCCGCAACATTTGCATCCCTAGTGGCGCGGGCCTGATCGACGTTTGCCTGACTGACTAACTTTTGGGAAATCAGGTTTTTAGCTCTAAGGTAAGCTGATTCACTTTCGGTTAATGCCGCTTGTGCACCTTCTAATTTTGCACTGGCAGAGGCAACTTCTTCTGGGCGTGCTCCATTTCTAAGTTTGTCTAAATTTGCTTGAGCTTCTGCTACAGACGCCTCTGCTTTAGCCACTGAGGCTCGTTGTTGACGATCATCTAATTGCACCAGTACATCGCCTTTTTTTACCAAAGTTCCTTGAGCAATAGGTAATCGAGTGACCACCTCATTAACAGTGGCTGTGTGAGCAATCCTGTTTCGCTCTAAGGTACCTAACGCAAGACCAGTTTTATGGTCTTGGCATCCACCGAGAAAAATTGAAAACAATAATAGTGTGGTGACTAATATCGAGTTTAGCAGTGACTTTTTGTTTGCCACTGTGATTAACGGAAGTTGCAAAGTGTGCATTTGTTATCCCTGCAAGCGGTTAAGCTCATCATTAAAATGAGTGTATCGTTGAAATTTATGACGAGTACTCCAACAACTCGTGTGTGGACATTTGGCTTTTAAAAAATATTTTGCCAATTCAGTTAGATTACACCTTAACTAATCGGCAATCTAGCAAACGCGCACTCTGGTGTATTTCAATATTCGCCAAATCCTTGATATGGTAGATAAAACTGTCCTAGCTAGTGCTAACTAAAAAACTTTAGGGAGAAATATTTTGGCGTTGCTCGATTACTCGATTGTGGGGATGTATTTGCTAGGCTTGTTGTTGATGGGGTTATTTTTCCGTCAACAGAAAAGTAGAGATGATTACTTTTTAGGCGGACGAAGCATTCCATGGCCGGCTTTGTCGTTATCGGTTATGGCAACGCAACTTTCAGCGGTTAGCTTTATCTCAGCTCCGGCTTTTGTCGGCTTGCGAGAAGGAGGTGGCTTAATTTGGTTGTCTTATGAATTGGCGCTGCCCGCTGCGGTCGCGTTAATGCTATGGCGATTGTTACCCTCATTACATAAGTCGGGTGTTGTGAGTGTATACGAATACCTTGAAAGACGCTTTTCTCGTTCCACCCGATTGCTCATCAGTTTGGTTTTCCAACTAAGTCGCTCAGTGGCAACGGCCATTATGATCTACGCAATTTCACTTATTTTGCAAGGCACAATGGGGATGGAGCAGTGGCATAGTATTGTCCTAATTGGTGTGATTACCTTAGTTTATTCGTCCATGGGGGGGATGAAGGCTGTTGTTTATGGTGATGCGCTGCAAATGATATTGATTTTTGGTGGTGCAATTACTTGTCTTTGGGTCGCTGTCGATCACGTTGGTGGGATGACGCAAGCGTTGGCTATTATAGAGCCTGAGCGATTAGTCGCAGTAAAACCAGATCAATTTGGTCTAGCGGGTAACGACTTTGGTTTGTTGCCTATGCTGTTCGGTGGTTTAGTGCTTTATGCATCTTACTATGGTTGTGATCAATCTGAAGCACAACGTTCGTTGTCAGCGCATAATTTGGGCGATCTGCGTAAAATGATGTTAACAGTGGCGGTTTGTCGTTTTCCAATTACCCTAGTGTATTGCGCTGCTGGCTTGGTTATTGGTGCTCTGGTTATGACAACACCTTCTTTGCAAGCGCAAATTCCAGCAGACAATCCGGATTGGATGATGCCAATTTTTATTATTAACTATTTGCCTAGTGGCATTATCGGATTGTTAGTCGTGGCTATTATGGCTGCTGCCATGTCTTCCCTCAGTTCTGCAGTAAATAGCTTAGCCGCGGTATCTGTCGAAGACTTGTGTCGTTTGTTTAAACATCAACCAAGCAATGAAAGCTATGTTCAATACGCCCGCTTAGCTGGGATCGGTTGGGGGTTAGTGACCCTATTTCTGTCGTTCATTGCCGGCGATATTGCACCGACAATTATTGAAGCCATAAATAAAATTGGTTCGGTATTTTATGGCCCAGTTTTAGCCATTTTCTTACTTGGTATTTACAGTAAAAAAATAGCCTCTTATGCAGCTAATACGGGGCTAGCCGCAGGGGTATTGGTGAACATGGGGTTATGGCTATTTGAAAGTCCTATATTTTGGTTTTGGTGGAATTTAACCGGTTTTTTGACCACCATCTTGGTCGGCTATTTGATGATTTTTATCACTAAGCCAACTGAGTCTCATCAGCCCAGTGTAAGATTACTATCATTGTCTAATGTTTTGATGTTAATAGGTTTAAGCGCTGGTTTAACCTTATTTTGTTTGTTTTTACCCTATCTTTTAGCAGCTTAGCATCCTAGCTGACTGATTAAACGGTTATTCAGCTATGCTTATCATGCAAGGGGGCGTTTTTACGTCTAAGCTGGAAAGAGTAAACAAACATTTTGTTAATTTGGCTTTAGTATTTACAAATAATTAAGGAATCGTTGGTATGGCAAGCCTAACGCTCAATATTAATAATCAACAACATCAGCTAGATATAGATCCAACTACCCCCTTATTGTGGGTATTACGTGATAATTTGCAGCTTGTTGGTACTAAATATGGTTGTGGGATTGCTATGTGCGGTGCTTGTACTGTGCATTTAAATGGCAATGCAGTGAAATCATGTCAGTTGCCGGTCTCTGCTGTGGGGGATAATTTGATTACCACAATTGAGGGTTTATCTGAACATGCAGATCATCCGGTACAAAAAGCATGGATTGAACACGATGTTGCCCAATGTGGTTATTGTCAGCCAGGACAAATTATGTCGGCAACAGCATTACTCAATAGTAACCCAAATCCCGATGATGCAGCGATTGAAGCAGGTATGAAGGGCAATGTGTGCCGATGCGCCACTTACTATCGTATTAAAGCGGCAATTAAAACTGCGGCCAAAGCGCAAAGGGAATCGTGATGAGTGAACAAAGCAAAACACAGACTGCGGAATTAGGCAAAGGCTCAGAACGCCGCACATTTTTGAAGGCCAGCTTGGCGGTGGGAGGCGGTTTGATGCTGAATTTTAGTTGGTTCGGCGCAAGCTTTGCCAGCGAAACAACCTCCCAAGGTGAAGGCAATCATGAATTTGAATTAAATGCCTATTTAACCATCAATACCGATGGTAGCGTTACCGCTTCAGTACCTAATCCCGAGTTTGGACAAAATCTGATGACCTCGATGCCGATGATTTTAGCCGACGAGTTGGACGTGGATTGGCGTTCAGTGTCAGCGGTTCAAGCGCCGTATAATGAATCTAGATATGAAAAACAATTTTCCGGGGGGAGTCAATCCATACGAGGGGCTTGGCAGAGTTTACGAATGGCAGGAGCCAGTGCTCGGGAAATGTTAAAACAAGCCGCGGCAAATCATTGGCAAGTGCCGGTTAATTCCATAAATACGGATAAAGGTCGCTTAATACATCAATCCAGTGGGCGAGAGCTAACTTATGCTGAAGTGGCATCGAGTGCGGCACAACTTGCAGTGCCGAAAAATGTTGAACTCAAAAAAAACAAGGATTTCTCACTGATAGGGGGGTCTCAAAAAAATCTCGTAGGTGAACAAATTGTTTCAGGTAAGCCTCTGTTCGGTATCGATTATTGCGCTGACAATATGCTGATTGCGATGATTGTGCATCCACCTGCTTTTGGCCAAGAACTCGAATCCTTTGATGAATCAAGTATTGTTAACATGCCAGGAATTGTAAACGTCTTTGCAATAACCTCGTTACCTGCAGATTACGTCAAAAATTATTTTGACGGTACGGCGTTTCCAAAACTCGTAGCCATTGTCGGTCGAAGCACATGGCAGGTTATGAATGCCAAAAAAGCATTACAAACCCAATGGCGAAACTTATCTGACAAAACTGAAAAGGTAGATAATTTCGGCAATATCATGGATGTAAAAGTGCCAGGTGGCCTTGAAAGTACTTCTTTACATGAAAAAGCGGTGAACGCGAGTTTCACTAATAATATGCAGATTTTGCGTCAAGATGGCGATCCGGATGCTGCATTTTCCTCAGCCTCTAAGGTGATTGAAAGGGAATACTTTGCTCCTTATTTAGCTCATAACACCTTAGAACCGATGAATTTTTTTGCACATGTGACAGATCAAAAGGTCAAAGTTGCAGGCCCATTGCAAGGGCCCGTCTTTATCAAGAAGACCTTACAGCAAAGGTTGCAAGTTCCAGCTGAAAAAATTGAAATAGAAATGACAAGAATGGGCGGAGGCTTTGGACGGCGTGCATATTGTCATTATGTGGTTGAAGCGGCGTTAATTTCCAAACAAGTCAAAGCGCCTATAAAGTTAATCTATGCACGTGAAGATGACATGACAATGGGCATTTACCGTCCCACGTATACGATTAAGTTACGTGCTGCTTTGGACGAAAGTGAGCAACTGGTCGCTTATCACGTACAAGGTTCTGGTGTGCCTGAGCACTGTGTTCATCCCAACCGTTTTCCTGCAGGTGCAGTGCCTAATTATTTAGCGCAAGGTACAGCCGTTGATTCGAATATAACAGTAGGTGCATTCAGAGCGCCAGGCTCTAATTTTATGGCCAGTGCGGAACAATCTTTTCTAGATGAAGTCGCTGAAGCAGCTAATACAGATCCCATTGATTTCCGTTTGGCCTTGTTGGAAAAAGCAAAATCTAACCCTGTGGGAGAAAATAACGATTACGATCCAGTTCGTTACGCAGGTGTGTTGAATTTAGTTAGAGCAAAGTCAGGGTGGGACACATTAAGCAACAATATTAACAAAGGGGTAGCAGCATATTTTTGCCACAACTCCTATGCCGCACACGTTATTACGATGGCGCAATCCACTGACAAGGCGAGGGTAGAGAGTATCACCAGCGCGATTGATTGTGGCATTGTTGTCAATCTAGATAGCGCAAAGAATATGGTTGAGGGCGCAGTAATCGATGGGATCGGAAATGCCATGTATGGTGAAATGACCTTTACCGATGGTAAACCCGATAAACAAAACTTTGACCGCTATCGGATCATTCGTATGGATGAAACACCGGCTAAAATTGACGTGCACTTTGTCGATAGTTTGATTGATCCCACAGGGCTTGGAGAACCGCCATTTCCACCTATTTTTCCAGCACTGGCAAATGCACTTTATCAGTCGCTAGGTAAACGACTGTATCGCCAGCCTTTCATTGATTATATTTAAATTCTAAGAGCGAAAGTATCTGGACTATTCAAATGTTGGCGAGTTACATCTGTTTGGCATAAATACAAATAGAGCATTATTTACCGGTGTATGTGTAAAAAACACCTAAATACACTTCACCTGCATTTAACATAAACCGGAATACAAGGGCTGTGAGGAGAGTAAAGCTCATATTAAAAATGGCACGTTAATTGGATTTAGCATCCTTAAAGTATACAAACTTAAACACCTTGTTTTGAAGATGAATTCAAGGTGACGTTGTGAAAATACCGATAAGGATTGCTTATGAACACAAAAACCATTTCCTCTAAATTAACCACCAGTGCAGCGCTGTTACTGACGTTTTGTAGTCTCCTGTCAGCAGGGTGTGCAACGGTTCAGTCAACACCATTTGTGGCGGCCGAAGCATACGGTGAATTAGGTTTCAGCGACAAAAAACTCAGTGACGATCAATATCAAATCATCTTTAGTGGCAACGCAAAGACTGATAGCGTTACCGCCAAAGACTACGCTTTGCTGCATGCAGCGAACCTGACCATGGCTAAGGGTTTTGTCTGGTTTGAAATCATTCAAAGCGATACTGATGTTGAAACCAAAGAAGTAAAGACAGTGGTGCCCGATATGACAGCAAACCCAACAGCGACCTCTAGCTGTGGGGTTTTAGGCTGTACGATTACAAACGCATCTAATTATCAGGGAGGCACTATAATCTCAGAACGGGTAGCTGATAAAATCAGTGCCACCCTCGTCATCAAAATGGGCAATGAAAAACCGAGCAATCCAAACAAGGTGTTCGACGCACAGCAACTAGCGACTAACTTAGCCACCCTGAACTAAGCAAGCGTGTTAGTAAGATTTGTAGGGTAAGAACTTTCCTGACAGAACGATATTAACTCTATCTCCTGCAGGATTGTTTTCCCGTTGTATATCCATTGAAAAGTCTATGGCGCTCATAATTCCGTCACCAAATTCCTCGTGTATCAATGACTTAATTGTAGTGCCATAAACATTTACTAGCTCATAAAAACGATAAATTAATGGGTCAGTTGGCACGGTTTCAGGCAAAGAACCTTTGTATGGCACTACTTGTAGCCAAGCGACGGCATTCTCATCTAGATCAAACAGACTGCCTATTATTTGCGCTTGTTCAGCTGTGAATGTCATTTGCCCTAAACAACCTGCTGTTGTCCATTCTTTAGATTTACCTATTGCATCGGCTACTTGTTGCCAAGATATGCCGTTTTTCACTTTGTTTACTAATATTGCGGTTGTGACTTCTTCGCGACTTTTCATTGTAATGCCCTCAATTATTTAACAGATAGAATAAATAGATGTTTAATATTGCAAGTAGCGCACTTAACCATTGCCAAAAAAGCAGCGGACTACGTTCCAATAGTGGCGCTTTATTTTGTTGTAAAAACTGTGGGTTAGGGTGCCGTAAATCGTGGATAAACTCAGACAGCGCGTCGTAGCGTTTGTATGGGTCTACTTGCAATGCCTTACGTAAGCTTGCATCTACCCAGCTAGGTATATGTCTATGAGCATCTAAAACCGATTGATAATTTAACTTACGCTGTTGAGCAAAAGTACGTGTTTTGGCGACGTGAGTCTCATATGGATAGCGGCCACTTAGCATGTAATAGGTTAATACCGCTAATGAAAATAAATCAGAGCGTTGGGTTCCCACCTCACCTAAAAAATATTCTGGGGCCATATACAGTGCGGTGCCAGGAAAAGCGAGTTTGAGTTGTTTGTGGTCAAGCTCTTCAATGCCTGCCACCATGGTAGAGCCAAAATCGATGATTTTAACTGTACCATTTTGATCAATCATAATATTTTCAGGACGTATATCTTGGTGTAGCATCTCTAAGCGATGGAAAGCTTGTAAGCCCCGTCCTACCTGTTCAATTATATCTCTGACCGTGACCAAATCAGGGGTTGGGTTGTCGGTTAACCATTGTTGTAGAGATTGACCTTCAACAAATTCTGATAGTGTATATAGATAGTTTTTTGGGCGGTCAATGCTAGGGGCTTTTAACACGTGTACATTGTGAATACGACGAGATATCCACTCTTCCAAACAAAAACGTTCCAAATAGCCATCATCATCCTGTAAATCAACAGAAGGGGTTTTCAAAACAAGGGGCTGCCCAGTATCGATATCATTAACGAGATAAACGTGACTGCGGGCGGAATAATGTAATTGCCGAACAACATTAAACCCATCAAATTGGCAACCTGGATGCAATGGCGGAGGAAGTGGCATTTGTTCCACTAAATTGCTGACTGGACTGCTTGTTTCATTGCTAAGTTCTTGTATTTGCAGCAACTGCACGGTGATATTGTCGTTACTACCGTTTTCTAGTGCAGTATTGACTAAACGTTCAGCTAACCCATCGTTTACTAACCCATGGCTTGCTAATTGCGCTAATACAACGCTGGCATCAATAAAGTCATGGAAACCATCAGTGCACAGCAGCAAAATATCACCGGCTATCAAGCCAATCTGTTGATGATCAATTTCGATGCTATCGGCCATGCCTAAGGCGCGGCTGAGATAGAGCTGTCCTTCAGCGGCAATTTGCTGGTGGTCATTAGTGAGTTGTTCTATTGCACCTTGACGGCATAGGTAAATCCGTGAATCTCCCACATGGAACAGGTGCGCGTAAGTGCCTTTAATTACCACTGCAGCAAAAGTACACACATAACCTTTGTCGGGATCGTATCGGTATTCACTTTGTTTACTATGGGCAAACAACCACGCATTTATGGAAGTGATAACACGCTTAGCAGAGGTTTCTACTGACCACGCATCCGAGGTCGAATAGTAATCGTGAAGAAAACTATTCACCGCTGCCTGGCTGGCGATATGGCTTACTTGACTGCTACTTATACCATCAGCCAAAGCCGCAGCAAATCCATTTAATTGGGCTTGCATTGGCGTGGGTGAAGCAAAGCCACAAAAATCCTGATTGTTAACTTTTCGGCCAGCACTTGAGTACTGGCCGGTAACAATTTTAGTTGCTTGCATTTGGCGCAACAGTGCCAGACGCAATAGTTTCTGGAGAAACTTGAGCTACTTTTCGTTTCGAGCCAGTGCGAACATGAGTGGTATATAGTGTTAATCCAGTGAAGGCTAAACCACCGACAAGATTTCCTAATGCGGTTGGAATTTCATTCCAAATAAAGTAATCAACAACTGAAAATTCACCACCTAAAATCAGGCTGAATGGGAACAAAAACATGTTCACTACTGAATGCTCGAATCCCATAAAGAAGAACAAAAAGATAGGCATCCACATGGCGATTACCTTACCGCTTACATGGGTCGAAATCATTGCGCCCACTACGCCTAGAGATACCATCCAGTTACACAACATACCGCGAATAAATATAGTGAACCAACCCGCAGTACCATATTCAGCATAGCCTAGCGTTCTAGCTTCACCAATTGACGCTACTTTTTTACCGATGGCCCCTGGGTCAACATTAAAACCGTAGGTAAAAATAAATGCCATCATAAATGCAACGGTTAAAGCACCACCAAAGTTACCTAAAAATACCAATCCCCAATTACGTAATATGCCTTTTATGGTGACGCCAGGACGTTTATCGAGCCATGCTAATGGACATAAAACAAACACGCCAGTTAACAAATCAAACCCCATTAGATACAGCATGCAGAAGCCTACTGGGAATAAAATCGCGCCTAAAAGAAACATACCTGTTTGCACTGCAATAGTTATTGCAAATACCGCTGCTAATGCGAGTATTGCGCCAGCCATATAACCGCGAATAAGCGTATCGCGAGTGGACATAAATATTTTTGATTCGCCTGCATCGACCATTTTAGTGACGAATTCTGCTGGAAGTAAATAAGCCATAAGTACCCTCGTAAAATTAGTGTTCAAATTTAATTGTTGTTTCTCATGCCAATACATCTGGCTTGTCGTTTTCTACAGGCAAAAAAAAACGTTCAAATTCCTATACAGTGCATAGGAAGTTGAACGCCTTTGTTCGAATATTGTGACCGTAGACTCTTCGTTGAGTTACATTTTACTAAAAGCAAAAAATACGCCAAGAAATAAACCTATGTAAATCAATATTTTAGTTTTCTGAGACCCTGAGGCTTGAGTGTTATTGGTGCAATCACTCCCTGTTTTAAATCAAAGATTCACAAAAGACTATTAATCAAGGTGAGTAAAAAGCAAACACAATCTAGGTCGTATATTGCGCCATTTAATTACTTTTAGGTAACAGCAAACTGCTGAAAATGAAGCTTCCTAACTAATCCAATAACCATTTCATGGTGGGTAAATCTTCTCCATTTCGACACTTTTCGATGGCAGAGGGTAAGCGAGTTGCTGCATTGTACATGTAACCACTGAGTTGTTTGTTTGCGACAAATGGGCGCAAAAGTTGCTCGGCAGTTTCGAGGCTGATGCAAGCATCGGTTAATCTATCTACATCTCGATACATGTAGGCTAGAATCAAATGGGAAAATGCCCAGGTAGAATATTGGGAAGGTTCGGGTTTAGCTTTTGCCAAGCGCTTTTGCTCTGCAACTATATCAATTTGTTGGGAAATCGCTTGTTCAAAGTCACCCATTTCCGCCAACAATTGTGATTTTGCTTCGCGCATTTGCATGGCAAGACGGGTAATAGAAGCATCACCTTCTTGCAAGGTTTTCAGCTTTTCTGTGGTTGCTGTGGCTTTATCCAAAAATTCTACCGACTGCTTTTGGTCATGTAAATTTGCTGCTGCTCCATAGGCGATGTAATTTGTCCAAGACAATAAATAGAGCAACATAGGGTCGTTGGGCTGATTAGCTTCCAGTGCGCTTAGCCGACGGTCCGCTTCACGAAAATATTGAATTGCTTCAACATTATTCCTGTCAATAAAATCGGCCATGGCCAACCAATAGAAGCTGTAGGCTTGGTCTTGCTTTGCAATTGCACGTTTTTGCATCGCCTTAGGCCATTCTTGGGTATCTTCCCTTAATCGATTGGCATTTTCCCGTAAGTATTGAGAATCACCAGCCTGATCTGCCCTTTCTAAATCGGTATATAACAAATTTCGTTGGGCCAGATACCAAAGTTCACTTCTTTTGGGATGGGGGACTGATTCCAGTATTTTTCGGCCTTGGGCAATAGTCTTCTGTGCAGCTACTAAATCACTATCATCGTGAACTAAAATCATCCCTTGTGCTGCCATCAACTCTACTTTCGTGGCTTTTACATCGGGTAAGTTGGGCGCCGACGACAGCAGTTCATCCAACATCACTTGGGCTGTAGATAAGTTAGCGCGAGAAATAGTCACATCACCCAAGTTAGGTTCGGCAGGCACGCCAAAAATACGCGCTAAACGAATATATCCTTGCGCCGTTTCAAGTTTGAGCTCAGCTGATGCATTTGCCTGTTTACTCAGGTTAGCCAGATATTGTTGTCCTCTATGGGCCAAATCAGCACGAATGCTGGTGTTTCCAGCCACGCGTTTTAAATTATCGTACAAATCAAAAATTTGGTACTTTGCCAATGCTCTAACGTCATCGAATCGAGCTTGCGCCTGCACTAAATTTTGTTCGGCACGTTGATATTGATATATTGAGGTTCCCAACGCTGATAAAATTGCCACCAGTGCCAGTCCTGCAATCATTGACGCTTTAGTATGACGCTTAATAAACTTGCTAAATTTATAGGTGTTCGAAGTGGAGTAGGCGGTTACTGGGAATTGCTGTAAGTAGTTTTCTAGTTCGACTATTAACGCATTTACTGTTTGAAAACGGTGCTGTGGTAGTGCGGCTGTTGCTTGATTAATGATTGCTTGCAGTTCTTTTGGGATGCTGCGTTGTTTAAAAATAGCTTCCAGCAATTTACCTAAAGAATAGATATCAACTAAGGTGTTATTACCGTCACCTGTTGCACGTTCAGGAGCGGCAAAGCCTGGGGTAAAACTCATACTTGCTAACGAACTTGAAGCGTCAACATTGTCACTTCGAGTCGATGTAGGTTTGGCGATACCAAAATCAATTAATTTTACTTCACCAGCTTTATCAACCAGTACGTTAGAGGGAGTAATATCTCGATGAATGATCAGGTTTTGGTGCGCATAACGAACTGCTTCACAAGCTTTTATCAATAGTTGAATGCGTCTCGAATCGCTTAAGTTTTGTTGTTCGCACCACTTGGTTAGCGGCAACCCGTCAATATATTCCATCATAAAATACGGCATTTTTTGCGGTGTTTGTCCACCGTCGTAAAGTCTGGCTATATTGGGATGGTTGAGTTGCGCTAGGGTTTGTCTTTCCCGTTCAAATCGTTCGATCAGTTTCTCAGGTAACGCCTTAGTGCGTATCACTTTAATGGCGACATCATGTTCAAAGTCACCGCTGTCACGTTTTCCTTTGTAAACTGCTCCCATACCACCTTGGCCAATTAATTTGATTATTTTGTAAGCACCAATTTTTTCGGGCATATCAATCGTATCGGAATCCACATCGACCTTTCCGGTATGCATTACATTTTCGGAAATCTCATCTTTTTCTAACAGCTGCAAGACCCGATTTCGCAATTTAGTATTTTTCCCTGTTTGCTCTGTTAGCCAATCACTGCGTTGTTCTTTAGGGATATCTAAAGAAGCTTCAAATAGTTGCATGGCTTGTAATTCAAATTGTGTTGATTCAGTGGTCATGGTTTTATCCCAGATAACGATCATTCGGGTTGCAATGGTTTTCAGTTTAAATCGTATATACAATTTAAATATTCGACATATATTACTGATTTTATTATTCTAAACTGAGCATCTATGAAATATATGCTATTTGGGTTTAGTTGCAATTGCTATTTAAGCAACCGTCTTTCGGAATAAACATGTCATCTTCTAGCTCTCATTCTAGCTCTAATACTGGCTCTGTTGAGCAAATGCTAGCTGCCTGGCGAGAGGGAGATATCAGCGCGCGCAACAGGCTTTTTGATGTGTTATACAACGAATTAACCCGCCTTTCTGCCTTTTGCCTAGAACGTGAAGGTGGTGTTTCTTTATCTGCCGGCGATCTGGTGCATGAAGCTGCTATTCGTCTAGTTAATCTCGAACAAATAAAATGGCAAGATAAAGCCCACTTTTTAGCATTTTCTGCGCAAATTATGCGTCGCGTTTTAGTCGACCATGCCCGTAAAAAATACGCAGATAAACGCTCTCACCAAAAAGTGACTTTACTCACTAACCATTCTGCAGACCATGATCGTGATGATACTTTTAGTTTGTGCTTGCTCGATGATGCCCTCAACAAATTGGCCAATATCGACAAGTCACGGGCGCAAATAGTTGAAATGCGTTATTTTGGCGGCGTGTCCATTGATGAAATCGCCGCCGTAATAGGCACATCCCCTTCAACAATCAAGCGTAACTGGCGTGCATCTCGTGCTTGGTTGTTGAACGAGCTTGATATGCAAGATCAGATACCCGATGCCGAAACGTAATTTCATCGGCTTAGCTGACTATAAGCTTACGCCTGGTGAAGAACAGCGCAATTCCTGATGCAAATAACAACAAGGACTCAGGTTCTGGGATCTGACTAGGATCGCCGTCATCTACAGGCAGTTTAGCTAATCCCATAAAATCACCTGAACTAGAATAAGCATCCACTCCATCGGCAAAATTCATGTTGAATGACGCTGTGTGTAAGAAATCTGCATCGTAGGCCTCTAATCCGTCTCCGTAATCTGAATTAACAATTACATTGGTAAAAGCAAAAATATCGTAAACCTCGTAATCTGATGCAATCTCCACTGACCCCAACGCACTGGTAAATAGATCGTAGAAACTACTTTCTGCCTCAGCGTCAATAGAATCATAGGCTGAACTATACTCGTACAAAACGGGCGAAGAATCGTTAAAACCAGGCACAAAGTTATTCCACGATACTTCACCTGCATTATAGACCGCAATGCCTACATCATAAAAAATACCAGGTGATGTATCTACGCCTGGAATCAATGGTGCGCCCGCATACACCTCTAAGAAGCCTTCGATATCAAAGCCCACATCCCAGCTACTTCCTGCTCCATTTTTAATGGTCACTCTTTCACCAAAACTACCAAAAGTTTGCAGTCCATCTAAAGTTGACCCATATTCAGAGGAGTACATCTTTACGGTACCTTCACTTAGGTTAACAGTGGATTCTGAATATCCCGAAACACCTTGGCTAAGGGTGGCTTCAGTTTCACTATTTACCCTAATCCCATCTATTATTTCCCCTGCGCTTACTCTAAGGGCAGGTCTAACAAAGTAAGACGGATCATCGATTATGACAGCAGATATTGCCGGTTGAATAGCACAGACACTAAACAGTACTGCACTGCTTGTTCTTATAATGTGTTTTCTAAGTTCCATTTTCTTTCCTAATGTAAATAAATTTGCCTACTTAGTTTCCTTGCAGTACTCCAGTGTTAAACAACACAAACCTGCAAACTTCGTTTTAGTAACAGATATATTAGCGATCGAAAAAACCGCTATTTTAAGTAGGCGTAATTTTGAGAATTTAAGGTCAAAATATGTGCATTATTTTTAATAAAGAGATGTTAAAGAAAAATTTAAAACGGAATAAATGGATTTTATTGATATCAAATAGCCCCATAATAAAATTGTTTTGTAGCCTATAAGCAACACTCGTAGTCGTTTTAAAATAACCATTTTTCACTGGTTAAATGAGAACGCTACAACACTTCATATTTATCCTAAAAATTTTTCGATTTGTTCGGTTAACGAGAACGTAGTTTAGAACCAGCAGTAGTAAGGCTTGCCAACTTATGGGGATTGTTTTTGAAGTATACATTTGCTCAAAATATGATCTTTTGGGTCGTTATTAGGTTGCAATAAGTTATAAATCGCCTAATATTTAATCGTTGGCAGTTTTAGGTTTTACCGCTTTAGATATAGGATTTTGCATTTCCTTCCTGAATTTATCTCGTAGTTAATAGCGAGCATTAAGAAAAAATACCCAAGGGTATTGTGATCAATATTTTTTAAATAGCAGTCTAGCAAATCTGTTCAAGTCGAGAGCATATGGAGCCTCGTGTGAATTGGGTGAGCTCATTGATCGTGGCATTTAATTAAAGTACGTGTCGATGCTCCTCAGATAAAGCTCTTATTTTTAAACAGGTTAATTGTTCAATGGATGAGACAATGTTTATGAGTGTACAGAAATGGCTGACTTTGCATCTGTAGCCGCGGTCGGAAGTAGTTTGGTACGGTTTTTAAGCCACTGCTTTGATCAACAGCAACCCATACCCGGTGGATCGAGTTCTACTGACACCACTGTTGTGCTTGCTCGAACCGAAGATTTAAATCTCGAAGATAATCCGCTTATCACACCACCTTGTCTCGCGCTGTTCTTATATCGAGTTGATTTCAATAGTACCAGTAGGGCTGCATATTCAGGAAAAGCAATGGCTAAAGGCAGGGCCTACTTGCCTCTTGAGTTTCACTTTTTGATGATTCCATGGGGAATTACAGCGGATCAAGAATATCGAATTCTTGGCAGAACCATGCAGTGTTTAGAAGATAATCCTTTGCTAACTGGGCCCATGCTTGACCCCGTCACGAATTGGGCGCCCAACGATAGTATACAAATTAGTTTAGAGGATTTGTCTACCGAAGACTTAATGCGAATTTTTGATTCACTTCCTGTGGACTATAAACTATGTGTGCCATATATGGCCAAAATGCTAGTTATGCACGGCCGCCGACAAGAGCCGCTTCGAGAAGTTGGACTTGCGACTCAAAAGCTCACCAGTGAAGTGGTGCAGCCATGACAATCGCATTATTTAATTCAGCAATTGCTGTCAATAAACGGCTGTTACTCGGTATTTTGCCGGTCGATGCGCTAACCCGCGATGATTTACCCTTTGCGGTGAATATCGATGTGGAGCAACCCTCAGATATTCAATTATTAAGGCATCCATCTGGACGATTTTCATTGGCCTACCGCGCTGATTTGAGCAGCGCAATTCAAATTCGAATTTTTGATGCATATCGTCGCTATGTGCCCCGCAGATTATCAATATCAGTGTTAACCCTGCAACAAATTTTGGGCATAGAGTCGGCGCAGCCAGAAGATTATTTGCAGTCACGGCAGCGACGACCGGTAATGTACCCTGGCGCTGGATATCCAATCAATGGTCGTACTACTGGTTTACGGGGCAAAGTCATGTTTAATGATTCGCCCCTGCGTTGGAGTATTATTGAGTTGCGTTCGCCGTTAGATTCAAACACGGTTTTAGCGCGAGCTAGGGGAGATGATCGCGGAGAGTTTTTAATACTTATTCCGCCCAATGCGGTGCCTGATGAAAGCCTTAATCAAAGGGTTTCATTTGAATTAATGGTTTACGCCAGAGTTACCCCTATTGCGCAGCCGCCTGCCGACAACCTAGACCCTTATTGGGATTTGCCTATTGAAGTCGTCACCGATCCACAAGCAAGTGATCCTGTTAGTTCGGGAGAAGTCATTCCTACTGACTACGTGGCGTCACAAAGTTCAGTGTCTATATCTTTTCAATTGAGTCAGATGTTGTCTAGTCATGACGTCAGCGACATTGTTTTCAATCCACCTTAAAGAACGCCTACATGTTCATTTAAGCGAAATTCTAAATTGTATAAACGAATTAATCATCGGATTAGCCGATAGTAAAGGAGCACAAGAGCCATGCCAGAATATCTAGCCCCAGGCGTCTTTGTAGAGGAAGTTAGCTTTCGATCAAAATCAATCGAAGGTGTACCAACCAGCACCACAGGTTTTGCCGGAATGGCGAAATGGGGGCCGGTTTGTTATCGAGAGCAAGGGATACAAGGACCAACAAGTTGCGAACCAAGACTGATAACTAGCTTTACTGAATTTGAACGAGTCTATGGCGCGTTAGAAAACATTCAAATAGATGACGGCGGTACAATTGCGCCACGATTGTCTTATCTTGCCCACAGTGCCAGAGCATTTTTTGAGAACGGCGGGAAGCGTTTGTACGTTTCTCGTGTTTTTGCAGCAAATACAGGGGCCGATTCAAGCGATTTTGATACTGCAGCAGATGCTTGGGGGATTGGCCGCGCGGCTGTTCCTATTAGCGGCAATTCTGATGCGATTTTACAGGCCAGATGGCCAGGTGAAATGGGCAATATGTTTGTCAAAGTATTGGTTACCCGAAGTAAAAATATCGCCTATGAAAATGATGATTTAGGTTTAGTACAAGTGCGAGGTGTACAAAATGGGGCGGTCGTCGAGGTAACCGCTGAGGCAAATTTACCCGCGCCTGTGGGTAATCAACCGCTGGATATAGATACTCTAAGGGTAGTCAGTATTGATTCTGACGGTCAACAAACTTTTATTTCTGCTGCTGATGGTAGCACTACGGCACTTGTCGATACTGACGTAGTGCAACTGATCCAATTACGTATTCAAGTGACCATTGGAAGTCAGATTAGTGAGTATGCTGAGCTTGCCACTGACCCGGCGCAAAAACGATACTTAGGGCGAATTTTTGATATTACAAATCCTGAAGATCCCAATTGCCCATTTTGGTTTAATTGGGAGCCTACCGCTGGTAATGAGATTGCAGCGGCCCAATTAGCCGCTGATCTTCGCGGTCCTGATGGCGCTGATGATATTTACGGCTATCGATTCGAAGGTGGTAATGATGGCGTGATGGTCAGTCCTGACGATTTAACCGGAAGTGCAGCGGATCCTGATGATGCTAGTCTTAAGGCAACCGGTTTAGAAGCGTTAGCCGAAGTGGAAGATATTGCCATTGTTGCCTTGCCTGACTCTGGGGATATGGGCTCACCTTTATTGAGTCGGGTTGCCGCGCAAAGTTTAGTGTCTCACGCAGAACGAGAGCGTTATCGAATTGCAGTTGTTGATGGACCCATCAATAGTTCGTTAAACGAAATACGTGATTTTCGTGCGCAATTTGACAGTAAATATGCCGCTTTATATTACCCGTGGATCAATATCTTTGATCCCAATGAACGTTTTTCACAAGGTACCCCCCCTAGACAGATTGCATTGCCTCCCTGCGGATTTATAACTGGCATTTATGCCCGCAATGATATTGAACGAGGAGTGCATAAAGCACCTGCTAATGAAGTGATTCGTGGTTTGACTCGGTTCGAGTTGAATATTAACAAACCCCGTAACGAAGTAATTAATCCTGAAGGCATCAACGCTTTACGTTATTTCGAAGGGCGTGGCTTCAGAGTGTGGGGCGCGCGCACCATGAGCTCTGACCCTGAGTGGAAGTACGTCAATGTACGTCGCTTATTTATCTTCATTGAAAACTCAATTGATCAAAGCAGTCAATGGGCTGTGTTTGAGCCAAATAACCGGATTCTTTGGGACAACATTCGGCGCATGGTGGAAGATTTTCTGCTGGTTTTATGGCGCGATGGCGCGCTACTAGGAGCAAAACCAGAAGATGCATTTTTTGTTCGCTGTGACCGCACCACTATGACTCAAAACGATTTAGATAACGGTCGTTTGGTTTGTTTAATTGGGATTGCACCAGTAAAACCTGCGGAGTTTGTGATTTTCCGGATTGGACAATATACAGCTGATGCAAGCTAACTAATTTACAAGAGGACTATTGTTATGGCGACATTTAGAGAAGATCCCTACAGCGCCTTTAATTTTCTAGTATCACTCAATGATGGACAGGAATCCGAGTTAGTCGGTGGGTTTTCTGATGTCAGTGGTTTAGGGGTAGAGGTGAGTTATGCCGAGTACCGAAATGGTAATGAAAAAGTCAATACTGTGCGCAAAATTGCCAATACTTTCAAAGTGGATGACGTCACTTTAAAACGAGGCTTAATTGGTTCTACTTCCTTATGGGAATGGTTGAGTAATGTCAGCGCAGGAGCCCATGAACCGCGATTAGTGGTGATTACCTTATTGGATGAAGCAAGAGAAGCTGTAGCCAGTTGGGAGCTTCGCAAAGCTCAACCGAAAAAATGGACTGGACCCTCGTTGGCCGCTAAAGGGGGCGGAGAAGTGGCGATGGAAGAACTTAGCTTAGTCTGTGAAGGCTGTAAATACAGTTAATTGGTTGGTAATTTAGGAGCAATTCAATGGCGTTAGGCATGGTACTTGGTGCACCTAATATCATCTCCATAGCAGATCGAACTCAGCGTCAACTGGATCAGGTAAAAATGGATGTGTGCGCTTTTGTGGGCGTTGCTCCTAAGGGGCCGTCAAGGCGTCATCAAATTACTTCTGATGAAGAACTCGATTTGCAAAAAATTGCCAATAATTGGTTAGTTAGAGATAGAACCGTCGCTGTAAAAGTGAGTAGTTGGGAGCAGTTCAGACGTCTTTATGGCGGCTTTGAATCCCCAGCAAGATTGGTTTACGCAGTTGCAAATTTCTTCGAACAGGGTGGTCAAGAGGCCTACATCTGCCGGATTGTCCATGAATATGCAGACAACATCGTGAATGCTGATGCAGTGGCATCTTGCCAAATTCATAACCTGAGCGCTGATGGTTTAGCCATAGGTTTAAGTGCAAAGAACGAAGGTATTTGGGGAAATCAACTCAAGGCCGCGGCAGGCATTTCTTTTACTCCTATTGAGTTTTTAAGGGACATCAGTGACACCACTTCAGTGTGTTTTGCGGCAACTCAGGGGTTGGAAAGTGGATGTTTATTACGCTTGCTTAATGATGATGCTCATCATCCTGAGGAGCAATTCTCAGAATATCGCTTTATCAACCAAATCAAATGGCAAGGCAATACCCTCGCTGCATCGGAATTTTGGAAACTGGATTTCAGTACTGCTCCGTTACCCAGTAAACCCACGAAAATTGAATGGGTAGAAGGTCAATTTAGTATTATTGATAGTGCAACAGGAATAACCGAAGAATTTATAAAACTAGCATTCAGCCCTAGTCATCCGCGTTTTCTAGGACGGGTTTTATTGACTGAGTCGAATTTAGTCGATCCGCAACTTGACTGGTTGTTAACTGAGCTTGTTCCAGTGACCTTGGATCCCTTTAGTCAAAACTTAGACTCGCTAAGCAGTGCGCAGCAACTAAGCGTCAATCCTTGTTTGTTTAGTGGTGGAGAAGATCGTTATCAGGATATAGATCACGCAGATTTCTTTGATACGAGTTGGGTGCCAGGCGATGAGCATTTTGGCAGCGGAGTACATTGTTTAGCGAACCTAGTTGATTGCTCACTATTGGCAGTACCAGATTTATATGCGCCTGAGTCTTTTGACAAGGTAGATCATAATCTTCAGCCTGAATTGTTGTCTGGCGCAGATTTCGCTCCTTGTTTTGAAGTGGAAACTGAGTTGCTGGAAGTTGACAAAGCGCTCCCTTCATTACCTAAATTACGCTTAGATCCGCAAGATCATCAAGACCGAGAACTAATAATAGCGCTGCAACAACAGCTCGTTTATTTCGCCAGTCAATTGAAAGAGTTTGTGGTGTTGCTAGACGTACCACCAGAGCAGACACCGCAACAAATATTGCAGTGGCGGTCTAAGTTCAACAGTGAATATTGCGCCGCATATCATCCTTGGTTAAAAGTGAATCAATACAATCCCGATGGCCAAGTTGGCGGCACACCTAAGATTATTAATCCTTCTGCGGTGGCAGCTGGCGTTATCGCGGCAAGTGAATTACAGCATGGATTGACCCATGGTCCTGCGAATCGACTAGCTAAATCGGTATTTTCTTTACAAATTAACGTCTCCGAAGATTTTCATAATCAGTTGCATCCAATAGGTATCAACGTCTTTGTGCAGCAGCGCGACGGCATTTGGCTAAGTGGCGCAAGAACCATTAGTCAGCAGCGCCAATGGAGGCAACTCAGTGTGGTCAGACTAATGGTGATGTTGAAAAGGGTGCTGTTACAACAGATGCAGTGGGTGGTATTCGAACCCAATACCCCAGCGTTATGGCTAGATGTGAAGTTCAAACTTGAGAGTTTTTTGAAACAACTGTTTATTGCCGGCGCCTTTCAGGGGGCAGCTCCTGAGCAGGCCTATTTTGTACGTTGTGATGAAACCTTAAATAACGCTCAAATTATCGATTCGGGGAGGTTAGTTGCGCATATTGGAGTTGCTCCAGCAGAGCCCTTGGAATACATCGTTTTACAGTTTAGCCGCGAAGCCGATGGGTCTTTGAAAATGGTGAGCAAATAATGGAAACACGATTTCTACTGTCAAATTTCAATTTTGAAATTAGCTTAATTAAAGCTGCAAATATTGAATCTGGGAGCAATCTTTCGCCAAGTGCAAATAGCAGCGGTAAAGATGTGTTGGGAGATGGAGGCTTCGCTGAATGCAGCGGTTTAGAAATACAAATGGACGTGCAACAGATTCAAGAAGGTGGACGAAATGATGGTGTAATCCAGCAAGTTGGTTACGCCAAATATCAAAATCTAGTGCTCAAAAGAGGCATGTTTTATAACAGCGATAACAAACTTGCCACAGATGTTTGGGAATGGATTCAATCGGTGGTGGGAGGAAGCCTACCGGTTACTCGGTATGACGGCATTATTAAGGTCTATGGTCATCGAAAAAACACGTCCAAAGATGCGCCAATTATTGCCACTTGGGCTTTTGACCGGGCATTGCCCACTAAAGTCAGTGGCCCCAGTCTCAATGCAAAAAGCGGTGATGTTGCATTAGAGGAACTGCACTTAGCCCATGAAGGTTTACGGATGTTAATTGACTAGTGTTTTAAGCATTGTGATAACAATATAAGGATTGTATTAGTGAGTAATTTAGTAAAAGCAACATTACAAAAGGTCTTGGCTGATGAAGCGGAAACCGAAGATGGTGAAGCTTTTCCTGTGCAGTTTAATCCGTCCTCTTTAAAAATTCGCATCACCAATCAAATTGAAGGTGGTCGTTCAGCTGCCAAACAGGTACGCCAACAAACGGGGAATAGCTCTCGTGTCCTTAGCATGGAACTTGTTTTTGATACTGCCGATGAAGGCAATCAAAATGCGCCTGTTTCGGTGCGCCAAAAAACCAAACAATTAGAACAATTTATATCCACACCAGAAAACAATCCTGATCCGCCTCCTAAACTTAAATTCAGCTGGGGAGACCTTACCGTCGTTGGTATTGCTGACAGTATTGATGTCAGTCTGGAGCACTTTGCAGCTAACGGGTATCCGTTAAGAGCAAAGGTTAATTTAAGTATAAAAGAGCAAGACCCGACAATCGTTTTTAAGCCTGCAAATCGCGGTACTGGCAATGCAAAAAGTCCAGGAGCGAAGCCTGCATTACCAGGAGCTGGAACTAATTTAGGCTTCTCTGCAGGTGTGAGTATGGGGGCGGGATTAGGTGTCTCTGCAGGCATAGGTATTAGCGCTGGTATAGGTGTTAGTGCCGGTATCGGCTTATCCGCTGGAGCAAAAGTGGGTTTAGCGTTAGAGGGGGAAATGGGCGCTGAGTTCGCTGCCAGAATGGGAGTAGACCCAGCCGCATGGCGAGGCTTGGATACTGGCTCAAATGGAGGGGGAAATCTTGCCGCCGGCAGTCAGGTTGCGTTTAATTCAGCCTCAGATAGTAGTCCTGGTATAGGTGTTAGTAGTGGTGTAAATGCCGATTCAGATGTTAACCAAAAAGCATCTTCGGCTTTAAATTTGTCCAATTCCTCAGAGTCAGATATTGCCGGCTCTATGGTTTCCGCAAATAACAAAGGCGATGCTGATTCTGCGGGCAAAGCAATGTCTAGTCTCGGTGGTATTGGTGCAACGATTAATGCCGTTAAATTTCAAAAGAATCAACAGCAAACCCAAATGAGTGTGTCTGCATTTGGCATCAATAGCGATTTGTTCAGTTCTGTTAGTTTGGCCGATCGAGAACTCGCCATTGCAACTGATAACAATGCGTCTATTACCCGTACCCCTCTGGTTCGAGCACACAATACAGGTGTTACAAAAGCATCAGATGAATCTGCTGTTCTCTCAGAAGTTATCGATCAAAGAGCGATCACCTATGGTCAAGGCATTCCATTAGAGCCTTTATTTGGCGTGTCGCAAACTCAAAGCCTTTTGAAAGTGTACACAGACCGTGATAGTTCCATTGCTCGCAATACGCGAGATGTCCCTTTTAGTTCTAACGCCTCGACTCCGGCTTGGGTGGCTTTACCTCACAAAGATACTCAGCGACAAGCAATTGATTCTGGGTCAAAGGGGAGTTCAAGTTCGGGCCAATCGAGTGCATGTCTATGTAATGGAGTAATGAAATGACCGCCTATATTGAGCGCATTGTAACTGAAGTGGTTGTTCAACCTGAGCGTGAGCAAGGTAAACAAGAAACGGATATGCGCTATCTAGAACAACAAAAAATAGAAGCAGCGATTAAACGTCAATTTAGTAAATCACAACGAACTAAAGCAGAAGGTTTGGATGACTGACTCGCTATTTTTTAACGCCAAACCAGCATTTAACGTGGATGGTGAAGACATCAATGAACTGATTCGAGATGTCGTGTACATGAGTGTAAAAGAGGGGCTAGACGGACTCAAAACCCTTGAAGCAAGGTTTACCGCAATTGGACCAATGGCAGGGCAAAGAGCAGAGAGTTTGTTGTATTTAGATGGACGTTATTTGGATTTCGGCAAACAGGTGAAAGTAGCCATTGGTGCAGGTAGCCGGCAGCGATTGATTTTTAATGGCTATATCAGTGCGTTGGAAATCCATTTTGAAGAAGGACAAGAGCCAGAATTTAGTTTTTGCGCGGAAGATAGATTGATGGATTTACGTATGACTCGTATCTCAAAAACCTACGAAGAAATGAGTGATCAACAAATTGTCGAGGAAATCGCCAACCAACATGGTTTACAAATTGAGGTGGATGCGGATGGACCTACTTATAACCAAATTCAGCAGTGCAATATGAGCGATCTTGCGTTTTTGCGGGAGCGCGCCCGTTTACTGCAAGCAGAAGTATGGGTAGATGCTGAAACCTTACATTTTAAAACGCGAGATAAGCGCAGTGGCACTAGTTTGACGTTAATTCGAGGCACAGATTTGATGCAGGTACGGGTAAGTGCAGATTTAGCCCATCAAAAAACAAAAGTGCACGTTGCTGGATATGACGCTATGCAAAAACAACCCATCGATGAGTGGGTAGATGAAGATGCCATTAGCAGCGAAATCGGAGCAGGGCGTTCAGGTGTCAGTATCTTGAAAAATGCCTTTGGTGAACGGATTAGCAAACGCGTAATGGAAGTGCCCTTGCAAGCTGAAGAAGCTTCAGTTTGGGCGATAGCTGAGATGCAACGCAGGGCGCGGCAATTTGTAACTGTCAATGCCATATCGGTAGGTGTTGCAGATTTAGTAGTCGGTAGCTCTATTACTTTAGAGCAAATTGGAACACCGTTTTCTGGAGATGGTTATTACGTGACTAAGCTGGAGCAATTATTCACCTTGGCGGAGGGGCATCAAACTCATTTTGAAGCTCAACGAGCATATATTAATTAGCGAGATGGATTTATTTATACAATTTTCAATTGAGGATACAACATGCATTTAAGGAGTGGCAGATGACAAATCAATATGCGCCTGATGGCGGCAGACAACGCTATTTCGGTGTTTATCCGGCGATAGTGGTAAATCTTGTTGATCCTCAAAATTTGGGAAGAGTGTTAGTCAGTTTTCCTTGGTTGAGTGATTCAAATGTTGAAGCTTGGAGTACGTTGACTACACCTTATGCGGATGATGATCAAGGTTTACAAATTATGCCTGAAGTAGATTCTCAAGTGGTCGTTGCGTTTGAGGCAGGTAATTTGCGTCGACCTTATATTATCGGTTCTTGTTGGAACGGTGCGGCTGTGCCACCGGAACAAGCTGAAGATGCAAACAACATTCGTACCTTAAAAACCCGCTCGGGAAGTGAACTTAAATTTGATGATAGTCAAGGAGCGGCCAAAATTACATTAAAAACCGCAGGTGGGCATGAACTGATACTGGATGAGGCATCGAGTGCCATAACGTTGACACATTCAGGTGGTCATAAAATCGAATTTTCAGCGTCTGGTGCCATAGAAATTACCGCTAATTCTACGGTTGAATTGAACGCTGCGGCGTTTAACGTGCACGCACCAGTGGCTAATTTTGACGGTATTATCAATTGTACAACGCTCATCGCCAGTGCCGCTGTAGTGTCACCTTCTTATACTCCTGGGGTAGGTAACTTATGGTAACTCTGCCATGTTAAATACATCAGAGCATCCTTGGAAATTGGTTGGTCCGTGGTATCGGCCTTCTTCTTTAGGTGGTTACGCGGTCACCAAGACGGCTTTAAACCGCTTTTCTGCTCCTATTATTCAGAAATATGCGGATGCTAATTTTGCGAACAATCTTGTCAATGAACCGCAGCACTCATTGCGCTTTAATAGTGAAGATTTTGTTCAGCCCTTTAGCGGTGATCCTAATCAGGTGATTACTCCCATAGAGCGCGCGCAGTCTCACACTCCTTTGAAACTTTACCTAGATACCCATAGCCGTTTTTATGTTGTGGTGTGTGAATTGCATTGTGATGTGGCTGGGTTCCCGCAAGTCGAGCGTAACAAAGTGTGTGAAGCAGGATTTGTGGTTCGTCGTCGTGTGCCAGTTATCACACCGGAACTAAAAGGCAAAGTTGAGACCTTATTACAGCAACGCAGCCAACTGCAAAATGACCTCAATAAAGTCAATATGCAAGTAAAAACAGCACAGTTGCAAGAATCTCAACAGAGCAGCGATATTAGTGGACTGTTAAAAACCAAAAGCGCGCGATTATTTTCTGGTTTGCAATCTGGTACGGCTGAAAAACTCACTGAAAATCTGCAAGACACCAATGGACAGTTAGACCAATTGAGCCAAAGCGGCGACATTAAAATTGAACTACAAGGTTGGAAGTCCAGTGATTTAAAAGGCGTGGGAAACTGGCTCCCAATTGAAGAAACACCTGAGCAGATTACAGAACAGGTTATCCCCATGTATCCGCTTATCGCTGATCCAACTAATCCTAATCACTCTGCCAATGGCAAAACCCTTTGGTTTGGCGTTATACCAACTAGTTTAGCTGATGTTGATAGCAACAATAATCCAAGGTTTGATGACGCTGATCTATATGAAATACGTTGTTTTGTGCGTCGACACCATAGTCAATTCCCCATTCAGAAAAACCACGCTGACTGTTGCGGTGATGTAATTTGGAGTGAAGCAACCGAAGGTTATCAAATTGCTGCTCATTTTGATCTAGATGGCACTAGCCATCGACCGGTAAATATCAAATTACCTGACTTACCGGCTATTCGTAATCAAGTCAATAATGCCCCTGCAGGGCGAGGAGCAAGTGCTCGGATTATAGCTCCAGCGGAGTCGTCCCTCAACTTTGCCACTGATAGTATGGATATGCCCCAAGGCGGAGAGCCGTTAACTCGTGCGGGTCAGCAAATCTGTTTCTTCTCGATTTTTCTTTTTTTCATTGTTGCGATGTTTTTATTCCGTCTGTTTTTACCTATTTTGCTATTCATTTTCAATTTATGGTTTTTGCTAAAACTAAAATTTTGTATTCCACCCTCATTTCAGTTTGATGCGGGCTTGGTGGGCAGCTTGAATTTTGACGGTTCTTTTGGCGCAGATTTTAATGCCTCGATTGATGCTCATGTCGAACTGATGACCGAATTTACGGCTGATTTAGCGGTTCAGGTGGCCATTGAAGGTCCCGATTTGGAAGCTAAATTTAATCAACCGAATTTCAGTATCACTGTAAATAAAGGAAAAGATAACGAAAAAACCTACGTGGATGAAGGGGTTTTGGCTAACGACTTAGGATTAATGATAGCCAACGGCATCAATGCTAGTGACGACATGCGAGCTGACATCAAAAATGGTGGCGATAGCCCAGGTTTAAGCAGTCTCAGTTTGAATGAACTGGCGGGCATTTTTATCGCTATGCAAACGGAGTATCAAGACGTAAAACACCCTGAATTAGCGGGGATACTGCCCACTCCTGATAGTGGCTTAGTGTACTTTGAAAAAGTTGAATTGAACAAGGAGGCAGCATGACCCAGTCGTCCCCACTGAAGGCATTTTTAGGCAAGGGCTGGGCATTTCCAGTCCAACCTAGCCAAGCAGATAAAACTATCGCTTATGTTGAAGGTGCTGAAAAAGTGCGACAGTCAATTTGGATGATTTTGCAGACTGAGCCTATGGAGCGAATTATGCGACCTAATTTTGGCTGTGGTTTACGACGTTACTTAATGCAACCGAATAATTCTGCAACTTGGTCTGGGATACAGCGGGATATCGAACGCGCGCTTAGCCGTTGGGAACCAAGAATAAAGCTCGAAGAAGTCAAAGTGAATGGTGGCGAAGATCCCTCTGTCGCAATGATCAGCATTCGATATTCTCATGTTCAGGACGGAAGTCGTGAAAATCTTGTATTTCCCTTTTATCTGGAGTAGCTAAGGATGAGCCTAAATAAACCGATTTTAGACGACCGATCATATCAGCAAATCCGTGATGAATTGATAGCACGTATCCCGGTCTACGCGCCCGAATGGACGGATCATAACCCTAGCGATCCAGGGATTGCTCTGATCGAATTATTCTCTTATTTGACTGAAAATCTGCTCTATCGTTTTAATCAAATACCCGATTCCACCAAAATGGAATTTTTGCGACTGTTACAAATTCCATTAAAAAGTGCGTATCCAGCCACCGCAATGCTGTCTTTATCAACAAAAGAACCGCAAGGTGTTGCTGCCAAGCTAGCGAGTCAAGCTAGCGCTGGTGATCTGAAATTTACCACCTTGCAAGAAGTACATGTTTTACCGGTATCTGCCCTAGGTGTGCTCAAGGTAATCGATCAAGTTCCTGATGAAGATAGCGAAGAAGGTATTTTCTATCAACAGGCAGCGGCAAGTGTTGATGCAAGTGCAACCCAGCCCTATCACACCGAAACGATTTGGCAGGATGAGCCTGGACTTTCCAAGGATATGAATAGCTCAGTTGATGGGATTTTGTGGGTGGCCATATTGGCAGAAAAAGCCACAGAAACAGAATTGATTAAACAAAATTTATTGGCGCATCCCAAAGCGCCTCTTTTACTTAATATCGGTTTCATTCCTGAGATTAGATTAGAGGACGATCTTGATCACCATAGTGCCGATTTTGCACAACGTTTTCGTTGTCCTGGCGAAGGGATGCAAGCTACGGGGAGTCCGGTTAGTTGGCAAATATCTACGGGACGAATTAATAGTCAAAATAAACCTATCTATTATCCGTTGCAGATACAAGGAGATACCACCAACGGATTAGAAAAAGAAGGCGTCGTTCGTTTGCAAATGCCCACTGAACAGCAAAATATGTCGGTGTATCAACTCGATGATGTCAACATGCAGGGCGTTGGCGATTTCCCCCCCATTTTGGATGACGATACACAATCTCGGGTTATTTGTTGGTTGCGTGCTTTTCGCAATGATGACACTGCCATTGGTAAAATTACCTTTATTGGCGCTAATACCACATTGGCTGAACAAGCGGTTCAAGGGAAGTCTGAATTTATTGGCACCGGAAACGGCCAACCTAATCAAGTTTATGCACTAAATCATCAACAGGTATTGGCCAACTCAGTTAGATTGCAAGTTGAAGAGCCCCAAGGCTGGACCGACTGGCACGAAGTTGAAGGCTTTTATGCAAGCACTGAAAGTGATCGGCATTTTATGCTGGATAAGCAAGGTGGACAAATCCGTTTTGGCACAGGTATTAACGGAGCCGTTGTGCAAATAGGTCAACGGGTAAGAGTGATTCAATATCGTTACGGAGGTGGCAGAGTAGGTAATGTGGCGGCCGCAGCAATTAACAAACTTGTTGCTAATCCGCTAGTCAAAGTGAGTAATCCCCTTAATGCTTATGGCGGTACAGATGCAGAAACCTTGGAAGCCGCTTTAGAGCGGATCCCCAGTGAGCTGCGCAGACGCAATCGAGCTGTCACCCGTTCAGATTTTAAAGAATTAGCGCTGCAGGCACCTGGTGCGGATTTGGCTCGTGCTGAAGTTTTACCCCGTTATCATCCTCAACTACCACAATTAGAATCTGCCGGTGTTGTTAGTGTGGTGGTGTGGCCAAAAGAAGATAAACACAATCCTAATGCGCCACTTCCTAACAAGAATCAGCTTCGTAGTGTCTGTCGATTTTTAGATGCGAGACGTTTAATCACCACGGAAATATATGTGTTGCCGCCTAAGTATGTGCCGGTTGCCATTGCTGTGGGAGTCAAAGTGAAAAATGGCTTCGGTATTGATGCAGTTCGCCATTGGGTGGAACTGGCATTGCGTCAATTTCTAGCGCCCTTACCCCCTTATGGACCAGGCGGGCATGGTTGGCCGCTGGGACGTCGAGTGCATAACGCTGAATTGGAAGCCGCAGCCCATCAAGTCGAAGGGGTCGAATATTTAGAAGGTTTGGAATTGGTCGGGTGGGATTCTGCAGGCAATGAAATTCCGAATACTGTTACGCTGCAAAAGAATGAGGTACCGGAATTAATTGCTATCACTGTTGAAAACGGCCCCATTACCCTCAGCCCTGGAGAGATTATATCGCCCACTGAATCTGATGCCATAGCTGTGCCTGTGCCAGTGATTAAGGAAGTGTGCTGATGTCTCAGTTTGCCATGATTGCCGGTGTTGATCAGTGGATGCGTGTCGCTCACGAAAATACCAGTGTGGATATACAACAACAAATCGTTCAGTTGGCCTGGCATCATCAACACTTGCACGATTCCCATGCTTTTAAAGTGAAACCCGCAGGTCTGACGTTTGACCCTTGGTGTCGTCTTTATCATTCGGTTCCTGAAGACAATGGGATTAATAAATTATTATGGACTGAAAAGCGCCAGCCAAGTTTGGCTAAATCTCTGTTTCATAGATCGCAACAGGTTTATGGTGAATTTGTTGGTCAACAAGTGCAATCTGATTTAAGTCTTCCTATCGGTCTTGCTGTGGATAAAAAAGGACGACTATTTATTGCTGATAGCGGCAATCAGCGGATCTTAATATTTGATCTAATTGACAATACATTATTGCGCAGTGTTCATCTCGACGGCACCCCCAGTGTCATTCGTGGTGACGGCCAACAAGTATTTGTTGTTGTGTCGCCGGTGACACCCCCGGATATGGGCAATCAGCTCAATCAATCTACTAGCTTAGTCAGATTTGACGCCACTAGTATGCCAATTGAAATGGATCTTAAGTTTCCCAATGATGTCAGTGATTTAGCTATCAATAGTGTGACAGTCAATACAGATGGCCGCATCTTCGTATTATTAGGCGCAGGCGAGGAGTCTGCGGTGCTATGGGCGATAGATGGCGAAAATGAATTAATTGACGTCCCATTTGCCAGTGATATTTTAGCTACTGACGATAATATGATTGTTGTGTCTGGCGCGCCAAATGCAGATTTTCAGCGGTTTAGAATCACTCCCAACAGTATTGCGCAAATGCCTCACCTGCAAGCTCCTTATTATGACGGACGGGGCATGGCATTAGACCCCTTTGGCAAAGTGGTTTATTGGTCTGCTAAAGGATTGATGTATGCAACTGTGGCCAAAATTCAATATAGCAGCCAAGGTCGCATAGTGTGTTTTAGGCTCGATAATAATGAAATGCAACGTCGCTGGGGTAGGATATTCATTGATGCCTGTTTGCCGGTTGGGACCTCTATAAAACTGGGTTACATTGTTAGTGATGAACATTTAAATGGTCCCCAAGTAGACGCCACTGCACCACAAAATATTGGAGAGTATGAATTAACCAGACCTGATCTAACGCCGCCGCTGCCATCTAAATTAGCGGTAAATGAAGTGTTAGTTAGTCAAAAATTGCATAGACGTAGTCAAAACCGAGAATTACCTTGGTCGTTTAGCGACGAACCTTGGCGGACCTATGAAGCACCGGTTAATGCGCCGCCAGGGCGCTATCTTTGGTTAGTCATCGATCTCTTTGGAAAATCACATGCATCACCTAAGATCAAAAATATTCGGGTGGAATATCCTGCGCTGGATTTATTACGACGTTTACCCCGTGTTTTTTCAGAGCAAGGGGCTGCAAGTGACTTTTTACATCGATATTTAACCTTATTAAACACTAATTTTGATGAACTTGAACAACGTTCGGATACGCGCCATTGTTTACTCGATCCACTTTGCTCACCAATATCTGTATTGCCTTGGCTTAGCAGTTTACTTGGAATAGAGCTTGACAATCGTTGGCCTGAAACAACCCAAAGACAGATCATTAAACACGCAATGTGGCTATTTAAATATCGCGGTACTGTCGCTGGATTAAAGCGTTTTATCGAAATTTATTTACAGCGTGATATCACCATTATTGAGCATTATCAGGTGCGCGGTTTAGGTGGTGCATTTGTCGGTGAAGATGATTCCCTAGCGGCAAACTCGATTCTTGGCGCGGGCTTTCGGATTGGCGGAAAATTAGGGGAGGCTGATACTACCAGTGTTATCAATGAGCAAGATTCGAATGCAGCAGATGTACAATCGTCCTTTAGCTATTCTGATGCAATAGCACTGCACGCCCATAAATTCAGCGTCATAGTGCCGCTAATTCTAGATGAAGAAAAGCGTGCTGTAATTGAACATATTTTAGAGGTTCATCGTCCAGCGCATACGGTTTTCGATATATGTTCCGTTGACTCAGGTATGAGGGTGGGAACTGGCTTGCATTTAGGTATGTCTTCGGTGGTTGGTCAAAGTTCAGGATTTGGACAATTGCAAATTGGCAAATCGATTCTGGGTACAACTGATGTATTGGGGCAGGCCAAATCTGGAACCATAGTCGGTAATAGTCAAGTGGGTTTTGACTCGAGGGTTGGCTGATGGACATTCAAATCAATCAAGTATTGCGTCGTTATCAGTTAAGCGCCTCTCAACGCACTTACAAGGCGAGATTAGATTACCTCACCGAACAATTATTACGTGAGTACGTTGATTTGGCGTTATTGCACAGTGGATATTCACAAAGAGATATAATCTGTATTCGCAATTGGTATCTGCCCATCGATTTTGATAACAGCAAAACTGATGTTGAGATATTTGAATGTTGGCTAATCGAGCTTGAATCATCTTTACAGAAGTTATTTGCAACTGCTGACGCTAAAAAATGGATTCATTATCGCTCAAAAGTTGAAGCCCTTAAATCCGTTGCTATTGATTTGGCAGCGCAACAACTTAGTCATGTTTGGGCATGGCATCAAATGGGGATTGTCTCTCAATCTAGCCTAAACCTGCAAGAAGCGAAATCACAATGGCTGGCCTATCTAATTAGGCAACCAACTCTGCTCAAAGCGGTGTTAATTGGACTCGCTGTTGAGGGCCGACTAGAGATTTTAATTGCACGAAGAATTATTGAGTTTGATGATGCCCTGAAACTGATTGATGGATTGTTAGAATTTACGCCAAATTGGGTGTCTATTACAGCGCATATCAACACCCATGTAGAGATTAATTGGTCAGGCCTTGTTGTTACCTTTCGCCGCTATTTAGCGTCACAGAGTAATCGTCGTATTGATGAAATTACACTGTTGCCTGAATGGATCAAAGGTTACTTAAGCATGCAGTTAAATAACGGACATTCAGGAATTGACCTTAATAAAATAACAAAACTGAATGTGGATGATATTAAGTGTTTACTATTTTCCGGCGTTTTATCGGAATGGTCGGGTAGTGGTTTTCGTAAGGTTATTTCCAATAATCAGAGTTTAACTGCCTACGTGATGCAATTAGTTGAGGAAATTAAAACGGTGGCTGGAGTCGTTTCCACCGCATTTCCTTTCAACCACCAACATAACCAACCAAATAGCCTGCAAGCGACTAAACAGCAGAATGACAATAACTTCACTGTTTTTCGTCAGACAGAACCTATTTCCGTGCTAAGTGCAGAAAAAGTGGCGCTGTTAAGCAGCTTTGCTGGAATTTTGTATGTATTGAATATTCTTAAACAGCCAAAATGGCAACAACAATTAGCAACTTTAGTGGATAAACCTTACCCACTTATTCAGCAATTAAACCTATTGGGCCAATATCTACAGCCACAAGGGACATTCGATCCTGCGCTTAACGTATTCAGTGGTGAATTAATGGTGTTTGAGCCAACTCAAGATGATGATTGTGCTATCAGCACTGAGGATAAGGCTGACTATCAAATCTTTGCCGAGAAAATTAAATTAGCAATATACACAAGCTTAGCTAAACCTTTGAACAACAACGTGAGCAAGACATTTGACTGGTTATGTCAGCGTAATGCACGGATAGAGTATCAAGCCGGTTGGGTAAACATTGTATTTGAAATGGATGCGATTGATACGCAAATCCGTGCTGCAGGTTTAGATTTGAATCCTGATTATGTGCCATGGTTAGGTTACGTAGTGAAGTTTTATTATGAATGACTCATTACATTATTTAGCGGGCGCCGCTAAGCAACCTGTTCCTTTATTTGATTCTGTTCTTGGTACTGAGCCATCGGCCGAGTGCAGAGGCCCTGTGCTAGAACAAGTAGTATTTCTCACCAATAACTTAATTCAGTTGTTAGAGGTGAATTTTAGTAAAGATGATACCTACATTCAATCTGGAGTGGACTTTTTGCATAGCTATTTGCAGTCCATCGACGATTACAAAAAAAGCGTGCAACAAGTTCACTCAAATGCATCTGAAACAACTTCCGCACAAAGTGCTTTGCCTCGTCTAGTCCTTGGCTTGAATCTTTCGCAATTGGAAATACAGTTGTTAGTACTAGGTGGAATGGCACAAGAACATGAAGGTTTTGCAAATCTGTTTTGTTCTTTACACCCGCGGCAACAGCCTTATCCCACAGCTGCACTGTTAGCAAAATTGGTGTGCACTGATCAGCCACTCCGAGAATCTTTGTGTAATTGTTTAAATGAGTCGGTTTTGTTCGACCTTGGGATTGTGGAAATAGCAGATCAAGCGCCAATTTTCACCCAATCAATTATGGTTAACGCCAATACTTGGTATGCAATAAATACCGGAAAGTCTTGCTTTTTACAGACGCCTGCTTTGAATATCCAGAGTTGTTTCCTGGGATTGTCTAAGTGGTTACAAACGGCGATTGTTGAAGATGCAAAGCTGTGTATTTCGAACTCACTTGAATCCCATATTATGATTCAAGATATGGATAATTTAGTCAGTTTGAACCGCGCATTAGCATTACTAGAAGAAACAAAGCGTAAATCCGTAGTGGTGCAACTTAACGACCAATTTAGCCAGCAAGAATATAAACAATTGGCATGTCATTGTGTATTGTCTGCTGCTGTCCCTATTTTACTTTACGACAGTCAACGCAGCACCACCGCATTGCATTTAGGTGTGCTCAATCAATTTTGTCCTTGTGTGATCATTTGCGCAACTAGCAATATCAATATCATCGAATCTGGCTGTATTAAACTAGATCTTCCCGTGCAACGCCTTGAACACAACGAACTTTTGCTTATGTGGCAGACGTTGTTACCCGAGTTTGCATCTGACGCTGGACAGCTTGCCTCTTGGTTTCCACTTGATCCTTATCACGCAATGCAGCGGGTCAAAAGTTGGCGTTCATTACATCAATCAACACAAAAAAAACACTCACTGAGCGACATTAGTCATGCATTTAAGCAGTATTCTGGCGCGCTGTTACCGCAAGGAATTAAACGAGTGACGCCGAGGTTAGGATGGTCAGATTTAGTGTTACCAGAGACTAAATTACAGCAGCTTCGAGAAGCCATTGGTCGTTTGAAATTACAATACAAGGTGTTAGATGAATGGCAGTTTTTGCAAAACCGAAGAGGAGCTAAAGGAGTACGGATGCTTTTTTCTGGTGTCCCCGGTACTGGAAAAACCCTATCTGCTGAAGTATTGGCAAATGAACTGCAGGTTGATTTGCTGGTTGTCGATTTGGCAGCCGTGGTCTCTAAGTGGATTGGAGAAACCGAAAAAAACTTGGCAAAAGTCTTTAGTTTTGCCGAGCAGTCTCAGGCGGTTTTATTGTTTGATGAGGCGGATGCCATTTTTGGCAGACGAACAGAGGTAACAGATTCCCACGACCGATATGCAAATCTTGAAACGGCTTATTTGTTAACCCGTTTAGAGGCGTATGACGGGATGACAATTTTAGCCACGAATTTTAGAAATAACATCGATGTGGCGTTCATTCGTCGACTTGATTTTATCGTGGATTTTCGTGAGCCCAATGTAACCGATAGGGAACACTTATGGCGTTGTCATGTTCCACAAACTGCGCCCTTAAACGCAGATGTGAATTTTACTCAACTGGCCTCTTTATTTCCGTTGGTCGGTGGAGAAATTAGAAATGCTGCCGTTGCTGCTGCTTTTTCTGCAGCGCAACAGCAACAAGATATACAACAAGAGCACTTCATTATGGCTGTTCGCAAAGAGTTTGAAAAAACCGGCAAGGCATTCAGAGAAGTGAACCCATCATAAGGATTATTGGAGAAATATTGTGAGCGCAGAAGCATTAGTGAATCAAACATCTGGCACTGCTGGTTTATCTAACCAAATGTTGCCAGTGGATCCGTTTCGATCTCTGTATGTGCATTTTGGCATGCTCCTAGGGGTCGACGATTTTCAAACTTTAGATGCCTACCATCGTGGCAAAATGTGGTATCACAATGCTTGGTTGCACGGGCAGGGCGTTGTGTGGGGCCTAGATGTGAGTTTGCCGCAAGCGGATAGTGAAGATTCTGAGCAAACCCGGTTCTTGGGAGAAGTAAAAGTTACCTCTGGTTTGGCCATGGATGCCGCAGGCCGAGAATTACTTTTAGAACAGGCTGCGTGCTTAAATTTAGCTGCCTGGTATCAAGCCAATCAAGACGAGGTTGCACTGCAACAGGTCGTCACTGTGGATGAAGAAAGCGGTGACGTGATATTTGACGCCCATGTGACCTTGGAATTTCATGGTTGTTTAAGTCGCCAAGTCCCAGCACTGAGCGAAAGCTGTGATGCAAGCAGCACCTCAACGGCTTATTCTCGGGTTGTCGAGACTGTCAAAGTGTATTTGTCACCAGGTGGGTATCAGCAGTCTGCAAGCACTGACTATTATCGCTTGAATTTACTATTTGGTTTGGTTGAGGCCAGAGAAGATGATGACGGAATCATTTTAGAAAGTGACGCGGATGTTTTGCAAGCCAAAGCACAGATACTGGCAGCTGAACCCAGCGATAAAGCTGCGCTGTGCCAACATTGGTTTAATCATTTTGCGGTGTTAGATGGCATTGATATCAGACCACAAAGTAGCGTTGGCAGTAGCCAATTTGGCAGTTTTCCTCAGCCACCACCTTGCAAAGTGCTGTTAGCAAATTTACATGGTTTAAGGTTGCATAAAGACGAACAAGGGTGGCAACTGATAGAGGGGGAAGTCGATCCATTTGTGCGGCCCTATTTATTGCCCACCACAACTATTCAAGACTTATTGTGCGGTAGTTGCCATCCAACACAGGAGTCAGTCGCTAATATTTCTGTGACGCCAGAAGATGATGCTGGTGGCCCTCGAATTGATTCACAAAGCGTTGCTATGCAAGACAGCGAGTTTATCAATATGACAGTTGTTGGTTCCCCCTTAATGAAAGCCAGTGTCGACGTTAAAGGAATTAGTGTGACGGCTTTTGATACTCGAGATGGTTGGGTGAACTGCGATATCAAACGTGTTTCTTACCAAAGTGCGGAAAATCGTTTGCAGATAGAACTGCGTGATGCCCCAGCTGGTGTGCTTGTGAGATTGATTGTTAAAGGGACGGGAGAGACGCCGATTTTAGGGCGTAATCGCATCCCTTTAGCAGGAGGCATCGACAGCCCTGCAGGTAGCGCTTATCAGGGCAATGATTTTATCTACATGTTTAAAACAAGGAGCGGATCATGAGTAGTCTTAAACCTTCTAATGTGAGTAGTAAAATATCGAGTAATGCCGCTGGACAGGCCAACGCTAGCGGACACAATGTTATTGACAGTTCTAGTTCACTCACTCGTTTAAATTATTTTGATGGTAAGTTTCTACGTGCTCCTGATCTGCAATTAGAACAAGCTGCATTGTTGAACCAAATACGTTTGTCCAATCAGGCAGCCGGTGGTGGTATTGTAAATGGCTTTGACTGTACCCTTGCTTCTGGCCAACAGATAGCGATCAGCGCTGGGCTCGGATATGACTGGCAAGGCAGAGCGTTGGTGTTAAGTCAGGATATCGAAGTTGGGTTAGGCCAATTGCTGGTTCAAACTCAAAATACATCCACGGCAAAGCCTAAATCCAGTGAGTTCATTAGCAGTGACTTTATAGCCTGTGAGTTGCGCAAATCCGATACAGGTTCAAACAACGTACTTGCCAATCAAGAATTGTATTTGATTGTTTTGTATCACTTAGAAGCCTACTGCGGTGAAGAAGACGTTTACGGTAAATTATGCTCGGAGGCGTGCATAAGCAGTACCCAGCGCACTCATATCGTTGAAGGCTTAAGTATTCGAGCTGTGCCCCTTACATTAACTGAAGCACTTAAAAGTTCCACTCATGTTAGCTTGGCCCAAAAACATCTTCGCTCACGTACTGTGAGTGCTTATTTTGAGCAAGAAAAGAATGCCATTTCATCACTTATCAGCCAACAAGGACTCAACGCCGCGACTTGGTGTTTGGGAGCCGAAGGATTAAGTGGCGAAGGTATCGCCATTGGTATGTTATCAAAAATTGGTGAAACAGTGGTGTTCTTAGATGCTTGGAGCGTTCGCCGTGAGCGCATAGTACCTCCGGCTCAGCAATATTGGGCGGCTAGAATGGGCATGCGCAACTGGCAAATTTATCTGGCACAGATATTACAATTCCAATGTCAATTGAGGGATTGTCTAGGCAGTTTTGATCCCCTTGATCCCCCCGTTACCCATGATCCCTGTGCGGATGAAAAAGCCTTACTTAAAAGCGCCGCAGCAGACATGCAACGTTTGTTGTCTTACTACACGGACATGTCTGCAAAGCTTACCCAAATTGAAAAATTACCCAAAGCCAGTATAGAATCGCAAGTCAGTATTGCCACTTTAGATGTGGATGCATTGCGGGTTAGCATCGACAGGTTGCAAGCGGTAGGAAGTAGTCAAATAAGCCAACAATTATTAATTGATTGCGGCATTGTTGAATTACCCAGTGCTGGTTATTTGCCAGTGGTAGCTGACTCTGACTTATCGATTAATCAGCAAGTTTATCAATTAATGGGCAAGGGCGTAGATTTGCGCTTTTGCGCAGTTCGCGAAGACTTTGTTCATCATGCTTTAGAGGAAGCACAACATATGCAGCGCATATGTCTGCTCTCTGGTCTGGATAATGCTGCAAATATTCAAGAGGTCGATATATTGGTTCCTGAGGGGCAGATTAACCTCTTAGAACAAGCGCAAATTCAACCTGGATTTCAAGCGCACATTGACTCGTCCGATGCTGGTCTTGGCATGATGTTGCACTTAGTTGCGGATGCCTTTAAAGGCACTTTGGACAAAAATAGTATCCGTGATGAAATGGTTTTACATTCTGCTTCAAAGAGGTCTAACCTTAATGCCAGCGACACTATCTTATCTGCTCAGCAATTTGATTTTGGTAAAGACATGACCGGTGCTGCTAGAGCCGAAAATAGTGACAACAAATTAGCTTTTTATTTGGCAACCGAAAATTCTGCTTCGACCACATTTGAAGGTCAAAAAGTAAATGCAGACATGAATTTATGGGGACAGATGCAATCTGATAAAGATGTATTTTCCCTAAACTCAGGTGCTAGGGCGCAAGTGTCTGCGCGCTTTATAATGGAGATGAGCTTGCGCTACACAGGCAACGATCGCGATGTTGCTCTGGATATCATTATTGAGCTGAACATCACTGGGCAGGTGATTATCGAAACTATTTCCCAGCGCAATGAAACCAAAAAATTAAATGGCCGGTTTGTGGGCAACAGCACATTGCAATACACCACAACACTTGACGGAACACCTATAAATCAAGTGACGGGCGCTAACCTCAATGACGATATTATATTAAGTCGAGAAACCACTGAGTTCGGTTCAAATATTGTGATTAACATACCTAGCCCCTCACTTTTTGGTAACTCTGATTTAGTTGATATGACCTATTCGCAAATATGGAATGCTGCAGGTGAATGTGAAGTAGTCGGTCAAATCAGCACGGTTGTAAATGGAACGCCGACACAAGGTAACTTTTTGTCAGGTAAATTTGTACCTGATGAAAGGGTGTTAATCCCAGGTAATCTTTTTTACAACAAGTCATTGCTTGCATTAAACCAAATCGCAGGCGCTCTGAATAATCAAGGATTTGTCGAAACTGCCAGTCATCTCTTATTCCCGCCACCGGAAAAAGTACCCAACGAACTTGTGGTTAAGGGACAATATCCGTGGGTTTTATTCCATCGAAGACGGACTAAAGCATGTGAAGGAGGATCTATTCCAGAGGTGTTTCAGGAAACGCGACTATACCAGATCTATCTTGTGGAAGTTGCCGCCGATGCGGATACAGAAAAGCTACTAGCGTCAATGGAACGGACGTTCGAAAGGACAATCGCCAATGCAAAACCTGTCGTTGATGTGCAGTACTCAGCCAGTTCAGCGGTGATAAATACTGCTCATAAAGCCTTACAAGAAGCATGGAAAAGTGCAGTAACCAGTCAGGCGCAAGTGTTAATAGCCGCTATTGCAAGTGCTGGTGACGTGGTGAGTGAAGGGGATGCGATTGCTACTTCTCGAGTCAATAGTACTAACGCGGTACTTGATGATGTGAGCAATTTTGCCACAGGAATTCCAGTCGTGGTGAAACAAACACTACCGTCGTCTCTAAATGCCGGCGAAAGAGATGGCGCTATAGTGTATTTTGTTCAGCAACAGCAGCAACAAATAGCAACTGATTGTCATACTGTATACCACGTTCTGACGTCTAATCCTGAAGAAGTACTGATTAGGATTAACCAATTTGTATCGAAATATGTGCCGGGTTCAAATATCACCTTAGACAGTGTATTTGATAGTAACAATGATAAAAAATTAAATGTGCAGCCACTGTTTAAAAAGGGCACAGGTGATTTCATTTCAGAGCATCAAGTTGCTAATTTAAAAGATATTTGGCTGGAAGCTGGGAATTATATCATTACTCATGCTGGTGCCATTCACCCCTCAGAAGATAAGGATAACGCGCAAATTACCCGTGAACAAACCAACACTATTGTTAACACGTTGGGAATAGCGACGGATGAGCCTGATGAAAATATGGACACGTTAACCATACCTAGAGGCATGTTTGGTGAGTGTCAAAAAGCCTCTGTACTGTTAAGTGCTACGCAGTGCCATCAAGTGTATCTAGTCACATCCTCGGACTTTGATATTGAAATCATTCCCGGCCAACAAGTCGATGAAGCGCAAAGAACTGCATTAGATCAAATTCTAATTGATTTTGATACTGGGGTTGGAAGTAACCAAGCCGCTTATTATGAGCTTAATTCAATGCAATTTTACTGGGACACTAATCAACCTGAAGCGAGTTCTCGTCAATTGTTTATGAACAATTGGCAGTCACACTTGAGCACAAATATTGCCTTACGGGAACTTCTAAATAATGGTAGTGCAATTTCATTTTATTCCAGCATTAAACCTATTGTTGTTGCCCACGGCAATTTTGAATATAAACCGAATGTGGATCAAACTAAACGTCAGAATGAAGTTATAGCTGAGTTGCTTAACCTAAGTGACGCGCCAAATCATTCTATAATGGCGAGTCAACGCACTTCATTTCCGAGCAATTGTCCGGTGATCACCTTCGTTATAATAACGCCGAGTCTAATCATCGGTGTGGTACCGGGAGATTTAGCCCGCGTGGTTAGGTTTGACGATAATAACGAGGTAATTCGCGATGCAGCATTAGAGAAGGAAATAAAAAATTTAACTGAAAGCTCAACCCAAATAAAAACCATCGAATTAGTCAGTAAAGATGATTCAGCGGCATCGGTAAAAACCGCAGATAAGCAAGCTAGGGCGTTAAAAAAAGTATTGCAAGAAGCAGGGCTAGCAACACGAATGGCGACAATTAAAGCCCGCACGCCAATGTTAGCGGAAAAGAACATGGATAAAAAATTGTTGTTAAATCTTAATTAGTCAAAATTAGGTGAAAGCTATGCTGAAAGCTCAGTCAAGTGTTGCTAATCAGTGTGAAATATCCGCAAGACGAGCAGCAAAAAAGCCTGCTGAGGCTTTTCGTGCTGCCAATTCGGCTGAGCATACATCAGCGAAACAAGACGCTACTGAACGCGCAGGGATAACGCCAATGAATCCCTTATGGGGAAGGTTGGTCAGTTCTCCCTTGCCAAGCAGCCCGATACAGCGAAAATGCGAACACTGTGAACAACAGCAAGAAGAGACATTAACACTACAAACAAAGTTAACCGTGGGGCCGGCCAATGATGCCTATGAACAAGAGGCAGATGCGATTGCCAATCAAGTGATGAGCGGCAATCGTGGTAAGGTTAGTTATATTTCAAGGTTTCAATCTCCGCGAGCCTCTGCCAAGACTGAAAATTCAACTTTAAATTCAAACACGGCTCATAATGGTAACCCGCAACCCAGTCACTTAAGTTCCTATGTTAATGGCTTGAATGGCAGAGGTAATCCGTTGTCTACAGCAGAGAACCGATTTTTCTCTAGCCGCTTTAATCGCTCGTTTGATGGAGTGAGGATACATACTAATAGTGAGGCCAATCAAGCGGCCAAAGGTATAAAAGCTAAAGCGTTTACCTATGCCAATCATATTGTTTTTAATCAAGGGGCTTACCAAGCCAATCAACCTAATAGTATGCATTTGTTAGCCCATGAATTGACTCATGTGGTTCAACAAAGTAAAGGGGGGAGCAGTGGATATAGCCATTCTGTACAACGTAAACCAAGTGAACAAAACTCGCCGCTAGTTGTATTGAATAACCCGCGCTTTGCAAATGACCCGCAACTCACAAAAATTGCTAATGGTCAGATTGAGGCATTAAGTAGCCAACAAAACGGTATTCATGGTGCAGTATCTAAGGTGCAAAGAGCGTTGGATGATATGGGATTCGATCTACCTTTACATCGCGTAGATGGTAGCTATGGAGATGAAACTCGTTTAGCTATCAGCCAATTCCGTTCGAGATATTTAAGTGATGATTTGGATAAGTGCGATAAGGATGCAATTATTCTTTTAGATCAGGTCGCGCCAGCTGTTGATCAGCGTCATGAGCATGTGTTTGATTACAGCAGATTGTTAGCCGACAACCGCTTAGACGTGACGGTTGCCTTTGGTCATGCAGGTGTTAATACCTCATTTGTCGATATTGATAATAAACGCAAGGATAGCGGCGAAGATAGTGGTACAGCCTCTGCTCGTATATTTCGTGACTGGCTGACAGCTCGTGGATTTGCTCTGGCTTTGTTAGGAATAAATTCAGATGAGTTTTGGGCACTACGCACGCCTATTCGCTTCCCTAAAAGTGATGGCAGTTTTGAAACAAGAGATATTCGTGTCTGGGTACACCTAATTGAACCTGGAGTAGGAGCCGCTAGTGCGTTTGGAGCTGGACTTTCATCATCGGAAATTACCCTTTATAACGGTCATGCTCGATACGGGAGCGGTCCAGATTTTGATGAAAAAGCATCTCCTTTAGAAAATTTTAGAATCGGAATTGATGCGGCTATGGCTGCTGCAGGAAGAGGCACTCGCTATCAAGAAGCCAAAAAACATGGTGTTGAAATGGATACTGAACATGATTTAAAAGAGATGGTAGCAAGTGATCAGTTTGACCCTGATAAATATCGTGTATTGTTTTTCCAGGCGTGTACATCAATGGCTTATTTAGATGAAGTCCGCAGCGAAATCGGAAATACTGAAAATACAGATGTGATTGGTTCTCGAGTACCCACCTATTTTACCACGGACGCTGCTAAGGTTAATCCCCACGAGATTATCGATATGCTTTCCGGTATTTTAGAGGGGAAAACCGTAGAAAATATCCTCGATGCAATAGAAAAACGTCAAGAAGTATTTTATGCAAATACCAAAGGAGGCATTCCATCAAAAGGAATTTATTCTACCTCTGGTATTGGTGATAACGAAATTGTTCCCTAGAAGGTAAATAGACTAATGGAATTTCGGCAACTGTTGTTGATAAATGGTTCTATGTTAGGTTTTACTATCACGACAGCTTTCATCTGAAAACTCAAACTCTATTGTGGTGTGCGCGAGGTTAAAGGGGGCTAATTGAGCATTAAGATCGGCTTTTAAATCTTTCATTAATTGAATGCCAATTTGTTCATTTAACACTAAATGTGCTGTCATGACATGTTGCTCGCCATCTAAGGACCAAATGTGCAGGTGGTGAACATCATCAACACTACTGGGAGATAATAGAATACTTTTCACAGCATCCCTGGTTGTATTGTCTGGTGTTGCCTGCAGAAAAAGTACTAAGGTGATTTTTAAATTTTTTAATACATTGATGAGAATAAATAGCGTAAATGCAATGGATAAAATGGGATCTAAAATTGGCCAAGGTTTAAACATCAACACCACAGACACAATTAGCACGGCTACCCAGCCTAAAACGTCTTCGATTAAATGCCAGTTCAACACGCGTTCGTTTAAAGTCTCGCCGTCACTTAATTTATAAGCAGCATAACCATTCACTAAAATACCGAAAATGGCTAAAGCAAACATACCTTCTGCCTGCGGCATTTCGGGGTTACTCAGTCTTGGAATTGCTTCAAACATTATCCACACTGAACCGACAATCAGTATCAAACTATTGATCAATGCACCTAATAACGAAAAGCGTTTGAAGCCATAGGTGAAAACCTGATTTGCATCTTTCTCACCTAATTTATTCAACCACCAGGCTGTGCCAATCGCTAAACTGTCACCTAGATCATGGACCGCGTCTGCCATGATCGCGGTGCTATTGGTTAACCATCCACCAATAAACTCTATAATGGTAAAAGTGACATTTAAAAAGAATGCCCAGCCAATACGATTGGATGCCGTATGTTGGTGAGCATGCATATGAGAATGCCCGTGATGATGGCTATGTGCATGCTGATGACTGTTTACGTGCTGCTCGCTCTTACCCATGGGGAATTCTCTGTTTCCTAATGTTGTATTTGTCGTTCAATTGCTTTTATTATTTTTTGATTGTCAGCGGATATCGGCATAGCTTTGAATGGACTGACATTCACACCACCAGTATTGCCCGTCGGTAATAAGCCAATACGTGTTTTTGTAAAAGCGCCGATTAATCGGAATGCTTGGCCAACGATTTCCATTAAATTTAGCTTACTAAAACCTTGTTTTAGCATTAAGTAATGAACTAGACAATGTAAGTACGTGGATTTTTGTCCAATGACGTGCGCGTCTTCCAAAAAGCCAAATGCTTTTTGTTCATTTCCGTTTTTTCTCGCCTGTTCAGCTAGCGCAATTTTTTCAAGAACAAATGGTTTTGCGTGATCAGTGTATCCCATAACAATTTATTTCCATATTGATGACTGAAGGATTGCAGTGTAAAGTCTATATCTACTATAGAGTCAAGGTTTCGATGCTAAAAATGAAAATAGGTATGCTCGCTACCAAGTCTGGTTGTTCTGTTCAGACAATTCGCTTTTACGAAAAACAAGGTTTACTGAAGCAACCGTTGCGCAGTGCCAGTAACTATCGCGACTATGATACCTCTGCACTAAAACAGTTAACATTTATTCGTCAATGTCGTTCGTTAGGTATCTCTATAAATGAAATCCAGCAATTAATTGCTTTACGGGAAGAGCCAGACAGAAGCTGTGAATCAGTCAATCAAATGGTTAACCACCACATCAATGAAGTTTCAGTACGCATTGACGAATTAACAAATTTAAAAGTCGTATTAACTGAAATTGCCTCCTCTTGTTCGGCGGGACATTCTATTGGTGAATGCGGTGTATTGAAAAAACTAGATGTATAAACTGATGGAAATCGTATACCATTTTTAAACGTGAGCCTTTGTTTAACAATTTGGGAAATTGAATGAAAAAAATTGAAGCTATAATTAAACCTTTTAAAATTGATGATGTTAGAGCTGCACTGACGGAGGTTGGTGTCACTGGCCTTACAGTCACAGAGGTAAAAGGTTATGGAAGACAAAAAGGTCACAAAGAAACCTATCGCGGCGCTGAGTACAGTGTGGATTTTTTACCTAAGGTTAAAATTGAACTAGTGGTAACTGACTCTGATGTAGAGCGTTGTATCGAAGCGATTATGGAAGTGGCTGCTACCGGTAAAATTGGCGACGGTAAAATTTTTGTCACCCCAGTTGCCCAAGCCATTCGTATTCGCACCGGTGAAGAGAATGATGAGGCACTTTAAGGTCTAATTAATCGGTTTCTACTCGACTAAAAGAAAATAGATTTTAAGCTGAATATTCAGCCATGCATCCAAGTTTGTTTGTAAAGGCAAAAGCTGATGTATTGCAATTACCCATGCTAGATACCTATGAAATTTTAGCCGAGTAAAAACGCCCTTATTTCTTCGTTTCATAGTGTGAAATGGATAAATCCTTTTATCCTCAAGATACTGCTAATCTAATTGATAAAAGTAGCCTACTGCAAGTCTGTCGTTGATTTAAATAATTTCAATGTGTTGATATCTAATTGTTTGATTATGTTGCGATTTAATGCCTGCGTTAATTAATTGTTAAATTAGATTAGGGTAATCTAATTTTCCAATAGCTAAACGCAGCTGATGTTTTCATTTTAGGTCTATAGTTTGTGTGAACTCATACAAACCTATTACAGGACTTAACAATGTTTAAACGTACTGTTCCTCTTTTTGCTGCTATTTCACTTGCCTTTCTACCGGCGGTGGCAATTCATTCAGTAACTGCCGCTGAAACTCAAAAAAATATGCATTTTTGGTGGCCCGATAAACTCAATTTGCAACCATTACGCCAACAAGATCCGCGATCAAACCCTTATGGGAATGATTTTAATTATGCAGAAGCATTCGAAACATTAGATCTTGATGCTGTCAGAAAAGACATTAAAGCTGTTTTAACAGACTCCCAACCTTGGTGGCCAGCAGACTATGGACATTATGGGCCTTTTTTCGTGCGCATGGCTTGGCATAGCACTGGGACCTATCGATTGTCTGATGGCAGAGGGGGCGGCGCAGGTGGACAACAACGATTCGAACCGCTGAATAGTTGGCCGGACAATGTAAGTTTAGACAAAGCGAGGCGCTTATTATGGCCAATTAAACAAAAATACGGACGTAAAATTTCTTGGGCTGATCTTATGGTATTAACCGGCAATGTTGCGATGGAATCAATGGGTTTCACAATTTACGGTTTTGCGGGCGGTCGCGAAGATGATTGGGAGCCTGATATGGTGTTCTGGGGACCAGAAAAAAGCTGGTTAGCAGACGAGCGTTATAGTGGTGATAGAGAGCTTCAAAAGCCCCTTGCAGCAGTACAGATGGGACTTATTTATGTCAATCCAGAAGGACCTAATGGTAATCCTGATCCCTTACTTGCAGCAAAAGATATCAGAGAAACCTTTGGTCGCATGGCAATGAATGACGAGGAGACAGTGGCGCTTATTGCTGGTGGACATACATTTGGTAAAGCCCATGGAGCGCACAAACCAGAAGAATGTTTGGATGCAGAGCCGGCTGCTGCGGGCGTCGAAGAACAAGGCTTTGGTTGGAAAAACAAATGTGGCAAAGGCCATTCTGAAGACACTATCACCAGCGGTTTGGAAGGGGCATGGTCGGTCAATCCAACAGCTTGGACAAGTCAATATTTAGATAATTTATTTGCTTTCGAGTGGGTAAAAACCAAAAGTCCCGCAGGTGCGACTCAGTGGATCCCTAAAGATAATGCTGGCGCAAACTTAGTGCCGGATGCTCATGATGCTTCTAAACGTCATGCACCCATCATGTTTACCACCGACTTGTCGTTAAAATTTGACCCTATTTATCGGAAAATTGCGAAGCGTTTTCATGAAGATCCTAAAGAATTTGAATTGGCATTTTCTAAAGCTTGGTTCAAATTGACCCACCGTGATATGGGACCGAGGTCACGATATGTTGGTGAAGATGCGCCCAAAGTCGATTTAATTTGGCAAGATCCATTGCCAGAAATGGATTACAAAGTAATTAGTGATAGGGATGTTAGAAAACTCAAAGCGGCAATACTCGATACTGATTTATCCATTGCTGATTTAGTGAGAACTGCTTGGGCCTCCGCTGCGAGTTATCGAGCAACTGATATGCGCGGTGGGGCAAACGGTTCACGTGTTCGACTTGCACCGCAAAAAGACTGGGATGTTAATAATCCACAGGAATTGGCACGGGTTTTAGCCACTTTAGAGTCAGTCCAAACAGAGTTCAATAAAAAATTGAAACGAGGTAAGAAAGTATCCTTGGCTGATGTCATTGTTTTAGGTGGTGGGGCGGCAATTGAAAAAGCGGCCGAAAATGCAGGTTTTAAAGTCGAAGTGCCATTTTACGCAGGTAGAGTCGATGCGACTCAAGCTCAAACAGACGTAGAATCCTTTGCGGTTCTTGAGTCAACTGCAGACGGCTTTAGAAACTATTACGCAAAAGGTGCAGCTTATTCACCGGCAGTGATGTTAGTAGATAGAGCCAATACATTAAATCTAACGGTGCCTGAAATGACAGTGTTGGTGGGGGGCATGCGAACCTTAGGTGCCAATGCCGACCTAAGTAAACACGGTGTGCTTACTGACAATACTGATAGCCTGAATAATGACTTTTTCGTGAATCTATTAGATATGTCTACCAAGTGGGCGAAGTCTAAAGACCAAGCGGGATTGTATGAAGGCAGAGATTGGGCGTCAGGTGAACTAAAGTGGACGGCAACACCTGTTGATCTGGTGTTTGGTTCTAATTCAGAGTTACGTGCCGTGTCTGAAGCCTATGCTTCTGATGATGCTAAACAGCAATTTGTAGACGATTTTGTTAAGGCTTGGTCAAAGGTGATGACTGCCGATCGCTTTGACATCCAATAGGCGATTAACAAACTAGCATAAAGTAACGGCAACCAATACGGTTGCCGTTTTTACTAGGCTACTGTTTATTTGCGTTTTAGTGAAATAGGAGCTCTAGTTATATGCGCCGCTAGAGTAAATTAATTCGTAGCTGTGGCTGTAAATTTCTAGAATATTTCCGAACGGGTCTTCCATGTAGATCATCCGGTATGGCTTTTCACCAGGGTAGTAGTAACGTGGCTTAGGCATGCGTTTGTTTAGGCTGTGTTGCTCACGCTTGTAGGCTTGCTCACTGCGAATAAGCAACCAATTTTGTTTCACACCGCCGTATTCACTGTCATAGCTGACGCCTTCATACCCTTGGGAAATAGGCGTAAACGTTAAGCTGGGAGCTTGCTTCACCAGCGCCTTAGCTTCTATGAGCGTTTGTGGTACACGCGTAATAAATAATTGCCCTTGCGCGTCTAAATCTATAATGGTTTCTTTCACATAAAGCGCTGCATCGGCCACTAAATAGCGACTCGTTTGGGCGGCCTTTAAACTGCTAATATGTGCTTTTACAATCTGTTTAAAACCTTCCATGTCGTTGCTGTTGCCACTGGCGGGCTTCATATATACCGGGATACCCGACTGATTCTCGCAAATAAGGTTGAGGATGACTTGGTTGAGCTCAGGCCGATGGTCACGCGAATATCCCTTGGCAATGCGGATGTGACTAGGCTCACCATCTTCAGTGGCTTGACCATCATAATGAAAGCTTGTCGAATCAAGATGTAGTGCTTCAGTCGCTAGGCCTAGCTTTGCTACGACAGCCTCACCCAACTGTTGATATAGTTTAGATACGCCATATTCATATAATGTATCTAAACAGCGTCCAAGCGCATCATCGTTAATGTGCTCAGCCAGCACGCCTTCCCCAATCAGCCTGTCGACGGGCTTGTTTCTAAAGTACTCGCTGTACATATGTAGCGTTCGGCCGGTAAAGCCAAGTCCATTTAGGACCATTGCGGTCACCAATTGACCACAACTAATTTTACGCTCAGGCGCATCGCCATTTACTGCGTTATCAATTATGTCGGCAAAACCAAGGCTATTGCAAAACCCTGCAACGAGTCCGTGGTGGTCGAGTATTTTGGAAGAAGGTACAGGCATAATATTACGCTCTCAAAAGAGAGTAATAGATCTAAACTGGGGATCGGCGTCAAGCTATTTTTAACAAACTTAGATCAACCGCTTAAATATTAAGCAAATTTAATTCCAAATTAGGGTGCGGAATGACAGCTAAATGCAACCAACTTCTCATGCTTGCAGTCGCCACACACCACGCGCAAAAAACCGTGCTCTAGTCGTCCACAACGCAAGAACTCATCAAACTCACGCTCAACATACTTGGGTAAATACTTGCCTTGGTCAGCTAAGTTTGCGGTAAAATCTGGGTAGTAACGTTCAACCAATTGATAGAGTAGCGTTGTTTCTGGTCGATGGCGCTTATAGGTTCGGCCTTGTTGCGTTGCCGGCACATCCATTCATCCTTGAATTTAATACTGACAAGTGTGGCAAAAACAGGCTCAATTTACGACTGGCTGACAGTCCGGTTTTGCCGTTAACTTGCCTGTCAGTAACAAAAATAGCCGCCCTAGCCGAAGTAACAAGGCAACACGCGCTTTGTGATTGAGTTAACGAGAGAATGCTTGCTCTCCTATAAATCTAAGTCTAAACCTTAGCAAAGCATAGACGAGATCTTGACCCTATTAGTATTTTGTAAAATGAGCAAAGTAAATTGTCCACAATATCATTGACTCGCTTTGTTGGTGGCATCACGGCGATAAAACAACACTCCAGCTCCCCATCGGTCAGCAAAACCGGGCCAAGCTTCACTTAGTTTACCATTGTCTTGTTTCGTTTGAGTGATATCTTCCCTAGTCGGGAGATAAGCACATCGCTTTGAATCCTCTTTGACGTGGCAATCAAGAAAGGCTAAAACCATATGTTCATTAACTCTATTTAGTCGCTCATTACTCCAAACCGGTTCTATATATTGTCCAATTTCAAATTCGCTGAGATAAGATATTTTAGGTGCAGGATGAGGGGCTACGTTATGCCGGGCATTTTCAAAAACCATTAAATAATTGTTGTGCATACTGGATTGTTCGAATAGCTTTTTCACGCCATGTTCGTACCCCACAATATCGTCTTCATCGCCTACAATATACAAACTGGGTACGTCTATGCTGGCAAGAGAATTTGCGTGATGCACATTATGTTCCTGACCCCAAGGTGCGAGCGCTACCATGGCTTTCCATTTAGGATCGACGAGCGAGCGTCCTGCATTGCAGAAGTTTAGTAATGGCAATAACGACTTCGTCAAATTTTCGGGGAAACCAATATTCTGTAGTCCGTTTGAAGTGAAGTTGTAACAACCACCTACTGTATTAATCGCGCCATAACCGCCCATAGAATAACCAATAACAGACGCCTGATTTGTATCAATTATTTGCCAAAGTGACGAATTGTCCTTGGAAAAGTAATCTAATACAAATTGTTGGTCGCGGGAACGATTAAATAGAGTACTTAAAAAACCGCCGCCTGGGTTGTTCTCAAAATCAATATCTGCATTAGTCGAATCTGTGTGGTCAATGGCCGCTACTACGTAGCCATGACTTGCCAAGTGTTCTCCCATATAAAACATAATAGAACGATAACCAGTATACCCATGAGAGAGTATTACAATAGGAAACTTACCTTTGCTCAACGCCGGCGCATCTCGGTAGGCTTCGCCTTGCAAGCTAAACGCGTTGTGGGCGCGAGTCACATCGTTATAAGAGGCTAAAGTTTGCTTAGAATCTAATTGCGCAGGATACCAAACCTCTAACGTTAAGGAGCGGTCTTTTGTTGCAGTGAAGTTTGTCAGTTCAAGTTGATTTTTATTGATGACCTTGATGGTCTTTACGCCAACTTTATATTCACCATTTTTAGACAGTTCAGGCATTATTGTTGGTTGCACAGTATATAATTCTTGAGGCTTGATTGTATCTGCATAAGCACAATTAAGCCCTATATTACTGAGCGCAAACAACACGAAGTAGGTCCTTAACTTTATTATACTGTTAGCGCCGCGATTGCTTAAAAATGTCAACATATGCCCTCCTAATTGATATAAAGTCATTAAATACTTACACTTTACCAATGTACTCATCTAGCTTCATCTGGGCATGCTCGCCAAACAATATTTCACAAGCTTCTATAATTCCTTGTGTTTTTACGATATCAGATTTTCTTAAGACCATTTCAATTTTTGATCGTCTGCGAAGAAAATCCTCTAGTTTTGTGATCATTTCGCGGCGTGCAGCATAATGTAATTCTGCACGAATATATTCAGCATTTTCCATTAATTGTTCAGCTTGGCTTGGATCACGTTGTATCTCGTCTAATATTTGTAATGCGTGGATATCATATCTGCGCCATAAACGAGTGGTAAGTTTTTCAGAAGAATAGTCAGGCGTCATTGAATCTAGATTTATGAGCCTAGCTCTAAATTCAAACTCTGATTTTATTTTTTCGTTAGATTCACCATACCAAATAGCTTTCTCAAAGGGGAGTGTTATACCCAATGACTTTATTATTTGACTGACTTCTTCTCCTACGTTGATACAGTCAGTCAGTTTGCCGCCAAATATACTTAAGAACTTTTCTTCTTTATTCACATCAATGGCATGTTTGCGAGATAACGCTACCCAATCAGCCTTGCCACCTTTTCCTTTAATTGCAAGAGGTCTAACACCACAACGTTCAGAAATTATATCCGCTGCGGTGAGCGGTTGGTCTAGGTCAAGTAAGGCATTTACATTATCGAGTATAAATTTACGGTCGCTTTCGGTAACGCTAATATCAGGGTCTTCTACTTTATCATCTGTCGTTCCGATGCATGTTTTTTGCCCCATTGGGATGACAAAGAACAAGCGGCCGTCGGAAGCGAAAAATGCCAAGACTTTATCTACTTTGGTTATTTTATCTACAACCAAGTGCACCCCTTTCGAAAACAAATGCCTGTGATCTGTATATTGGTCAACTTGTTTATTATAGGCGTCTACCTTTGGTCCACAGGCATTTATTATGACTTTCGATTGAATATTTAATGTTTGCCCACTAATTTGGTCAACGGCTTCAGTTGTCCACCAATCGCCGTCCCGCTTACTAGATGAAGCACCAACATAGTTGGTGACAATAGCGCCATTATCCATTGATGTTCGAATAAAATTAAATACAAAACGGGCGTCGTTATCATGTAAAAATGCATCAGAATATTCAAAACCGCCTTGCGCGTTGCTTACATCAATAGCGGGTTCGAGTTCTTTAATGGATTTTGAACTCAAAAAATTAGGACGTTGCGTAAAAAATCGTCCCATTAACCAATATGTTAATGTACCTAGGTATACAAACCATGCCGGAAACCTAAACCCTTTTTGCAAAGTGGTTAAAAAACGGATTTCTTGAACCGTTGAAGGGTAGCTGCGCATTAAATGATTGCGACTTTTACATAATTTATTCACCAAAAGATACTCATGGTTTTCTAAATATTTAATGCCTCCCCAAGCGAGGTTTGATGAATTAGAAGAAGTCTTTCCTGCAAAATCACCTTTATCTATCATCGCGACTGATAATCCTTTTCTGGCCAATGACGCCGCTGAAACGGCTCCATTGATACCCGAACCAATAATAAGAACATCATATTTACCTTGATTTAGTTTAATTAGATTGGTTTCTCGCAACAACATTTTTACATTTCCTTTCCACTTTACATTATTGTATGATAAATAATATATTAACAATATATTGACATAAAACGCAAACTCCCTTGTTGATATATTTTCGTCAGTGAATGTTTACCAGAGCGGCTGATATTATTTACTGTCCTTGTTTATAAGTAAAACAAACTATACAAGAGAAAAAGATGAAGAAACTAGGCATCCTATCTATAGACCAAGGTACAACTTCTAGCAGAGCTATTGTGTTTGAGCTTGATGGTCATCAAGTTGCGAATGTGCAACAAGAGTTTAACCAACACTATCCTGCGAACGGGTGGGTTGAGCACAAATCTGAAGACCTTTGGCAAACAACCTTAGACAGTTGTAAAAATGCGATTGCTCAAGCTCAAGAGAAGTGTGTCGAAATTGCTTGTATAGCGATTACTAATCAACGTGAAACAACGCTGGTATGGAATAAGGAAACCGGTAAAACGATATACCCTGCAATTGTATGGCAAGACCGTCGCACCGCTAGCTATTGCGAATCAATTTCTGAACATCAAGATTTGGTGCGCAGTAAAACGGGATTATTATTAGACCCGTATTTTTCTGCAAGTAAGATTAAGTGGATTCTCGACGAAGTTGAGGGCGCGCGGCATTTAGCTAATCAAGGTAAGCTTGCTTTTGGCACTGTAGATAGTTTTTTGATTTGGCGCCTCACCAACGGTAAATCTCATGTTACTGACGCTACTAATGCATCTAGAACCAATCTATTCAATATTCATACACAGCAATGGGACCCTGAATTACTAGAATTGTTTACCATCCCTAAAAGCATGCTACCTGAAGTATTAGATTGTGCCGACAACTTTGGCATAAGCGACAAAAGGGTCTTGGGTGAAGCTATTCCAATATGCGGTGTTGTAGGCGACCAACAAGCAGCGCTAATTGGTCAATCTTGCTTTAATCCTGGTGACCTAAAAAGTACTTATGGCACAGGGTGTTTTGCGCTTATGAACACGGGAAATAAACCTGTCTTGTCTGAGTATAAACTACTGACTACAGTTGGTTACCGTCTGAAAGGTGAAACGACCTACGCGTTGGAAGGCGCCATTTTTACTGCGGGCGCTAATATTCAATGGCTTCGAGATGGTATTAAGGTGTTAAAACATGCTAAACAAAGCCAAGTTTTGGCTGAGTCCTTAGATTATGACCATGGTGTTTTTTTAGTGCCAGGCTTTGCTGGCTTAGGCGCGCCACACTGGCATCCACACGCGAGAGCGAGTCTATTTGGAATGACCAGAGGGACTGGACCCGCGCATTTTGCAAGAGCGGCTTTAGAAGCAGTGTGTTATCAAACTCACGAATTACTATGTGCAATGAATAAAGACGGCATGCCTTCTTCTGCAGTGTGGGTAGATGGTGGAATGGTGGCCAATGATTGGCTATGTCAGTTCTTAGCTGACATTATTCAAGTAGAGGTTAAACGGCCTAAAATTATGGAGTCAACTGCTTTAGGAGCTGCGTATCTAGCTGGTTTGCAATATGGATTGTACAAAGATTTAGACGACATAGCCTCATGCAAAACCGTCGACCGCACCTTTACGCCTGAATTAGGTGACCACACCCGCACTAGACTGCTGAATAAATGGAATTTGGCGGTTGAAGCTACGCTAGCGTTTGCAGAATAACGGTAGGGGAACAAGCTCCAAACTTTGATAGGACTAGTGTGAGTGTTTTCGTCAACATACTCAGCCTCATATGTTGATTTTCGCCCCTCGTGTGAACCTCTACAAAATGAGCATTAGTGGCCCCAGGACCTGCGTCACTCTGTTCATTAGATACCTATTAGTCGAATTTGTATTATAAATAATCTCATTCATAATAATATCATGTTTTTTACTTAAACTACGGGTAAACTGTAAGTCATTGATTAATTAGCTAATTATAACGATCTTTAAACATCACAATATTTATTTCCGCTTAAATCAATTCTTCTAAGTATCTTATATGTTAATTTTTTGTACATTTTTGTTGATAACTTCCTAGTTTTAGTTATATTGTATGATAAATAAGTTAATAGCTTATTGGCTGGTTTTACACGCACATTAATTTAAACAGGGTAAATCTGTAAAAGGGCACACACTATGAAAACCAAAAAAATAAAACAATTTGGCACATATACATCAATCGCAGCGGCTATTGCTGTTGCGTTATTCGCACCTACTACTGTTATTGCACAAGAAACAGATGCTAGTGGCGTAGAGATAATTGCTGTAACTGGTTATCGCAGCAGCTTAAAAGCGTCAATGGATGATAAGAAAAACGCGAATGTAGTGTCTGACGGCATAAAAGCTGAAGATCTAGGTAAATTTCCAGACCTCAATGTTGCCGAATCATTACAACGGATTACGGGCGTTTCAATAGACCGAAACGGCGGAGAAGGCCAGGCGGTTACAATTCGTGGTTTCGGTCCACAATTTAATACTGTGTTAGTAAACGGTCGCCAAATGGCTTCCGAAACAGGAGGTAGAGAATTTGCTTTTGACTCAGTTTCCGCGAACCAAATTGTTGGTGCAGACATTTTCAAAACCGGAACGGCTACAATGCAGGAAGGTGGTATAGGTGGCACCGTAAGTCTTATTACAGCGCGTCCTTTTGACTATAGCGGCTTCACTGCTGTAGTTTCAGCGAAAGGTATGTATGAAAGTTTGTCAGAAGAATTATCTCCCACAATTTCTGCTTTAGTTTCAAATACATTTAATGATGACACGATGGGCATCTTATTTTCTTTGAGTCATGAGAAACGTGATGTTCAAATTAACCGCATCGAAACAGCGGGTTGGCGTCCGGGTCAAACTATATCGAATTCACGCGATGGGGTATTGTATTCGAATGCATATATTCCTCGTAACTGGGATCAAATTGTAGATAACCAAGAACGCACAAGAACAAATGCGAACCTTGTTTTTCAATACGCACCATCAGATGATGTAACTATTACCTTAGACGGTTCAGTATCTACATTCGAAGTTGATTCTCAAGTGACCGATTTAGCGTCATGGTTTGAACCTGATCGCGTCGGTTCTGCCACCATTGATGAAGCTACGGGTACACTAACCTCATTCTCACAAGATACTGATTTATTCGTAAGCTCTGGTAATCCCGCGACAGATTTTGTATCGCATACACGTAACTCTCGTGATATTTCAAATGCAGCATTTGGTTTGAATGTTGATTGGGAAATTTCGGATTCACTTACTGCAGAATTTGATGTTTCATCATCAACTGCCGAAAACGATCGTGCTGGCAAAGACCGATTTAACGTGGTTGGAATTATTAATAGTTATCAATTTGATGGTACCGGTGGCACACCAACAGTTATTCATGATGGATTTGGTAACGGAAGCCTTCCAGATGCAAACTTAGCGCGTTTACACTATAACGAAAAAGGCAATCAACCAAGCTTTGAAGATTCAATTACTGAAGTAAAAGCTGATTTTCATTACCGTGCAGACGGCGATGTTTTTACCGGTGCTAATTTTGGTATATATAGTCAAGATCGCGAAAAGAAAGTATTCCAAATATTTGCTAGCCAGTGTGCATTTTGTGGTTATGCAGAGCCTGCACCACTTGATACTCTTAATTTTAGACCGTTTACCGCAAACAACTATTTCTCAGGTTTAATAGATACATACTATACTTACGATGGCGACGCGTATGTTGATTATTTAGCACAGACAGGTAATCCAATTACGCCTACATTGCAAAACAATCGCTATACGGTTAATGAAAAAATCACTTCGGTATATGCTGACTTTAATTTTGAAACTGACATTGGAGACATGCCTGTATTCTTAAATGTGGGCGCTCGTTACTCAAAAACGTCTGTTGATGTAAACGCTGTACAAAGTTTTATTGCTGACGTTATTCCAACAACTGATCAAACGTTATTTTCAAATGTATTTGGTCCGGCAACTGACATAGTAGAAAGCGGCTCTTATGCAACACTATTGCCAAGCGTTAATTTAAAGTTACAACTTCAAGATGACATGATATTGCGTTTTGCTGTTTATGACTCGTTAACTCGTCCAACTATGAGTGATTTATCGCCAGCAACCAATTATGGCGAGCCACGTCGTCAAAACTTGACAGCTAGCGGCGGTAACCCTGCGTTGAAACCGTTCCGTTCGTCAAACTGGGATATTTCGTACGAATGGTATTATGCTGACACAAGTATTTTAACCTTTGCTTTCTTTAGCAAAGAAGTAGAAGATTTTATTACTACATTAACGGGCATAGAGACGTTTACTCTGGCAAATCGAAGCGATCAAGTTGACTTTACATGTGCTGACGCAGCTTGTGCAACGCTAGATATTACCGACGAAACAACAGCCCAAGAGTTATACGGTTTGCAGGAAGACTACACAGTTAGCCGTCCTCAAAACGGTGAGTCTGCTCGTGTCACTGGTTTCGAACTGGCTTGGACACATGTATTTGACAACGGTTTCGGCGTAACGGCTAATGCTACGGTAGTAGATAGCTCAGTAGAAATTGGCTCTGACACCTCTACTACGTTTGCTTTAGAAGGTCTAGGCGATTCTCAAAACTTGGTAATTTTCTATGAAGCAGAAGATTGGCAAGCGCGAGTTGCTTATAACAATCGCGAAGGTTTCTTACGTAGTATCGACAATGGCTCTACAGGCGAACCCATAAATACGGATACGTTTGGTCAAATAGATATTAGCGCAAGTTATGATATTAGCGAATCAACCACTGTATTCTTTGAAGGAATTAACATTACTGAAGAAGAATTGGTTCAAACAGGACGTTTTGCTAATCAAACATATTCTGTAGAAGACAACGGTTCTCGTTATGCGATAGGTATTAGAACTAAATTCTAAAAGCTTTGTGTGAACAGAAGGGCGGCGGTAAACGCTACCGTCGCTTTTCTTTTTTAGTCATAAAATTCTAAAGATTGGTCTTATTACAATATTTGTGTTTAAGTTAAATCCTTAGCGTTTTATCCATTTATTGAGGATATTATGGCCAAAGATATAAGAAAAATTACAGTTGTAGGGGGCGGAACTGCGGGATGGCTAGCAGCTTCGGTTATAGCAGCTCATCATAAGAAAGCAACGACATCTGCTAAAGCATCACTAGAAATTATCCTAATCGAGTCGTCAGATATTCCAACGGTTGGGGTAGGTGAAGGTACTTGGCCAACAATGAAAAACACTCTAAAATCTATAGGGATTAAAGAAAGCGATGTGTTTTCTCGTTGCCATGCGGCATTCAAACAAGGTGGCAAATTTGTCAATTGGGTGAAAAGTGAAGGTGACTCTTATTATCATCCCTTTACCGTCCCGCTAGGGTATGGTCGAATTGATTTGGCGCCGTACGTGTCAAATATTCAAGAATATGCACTTGAGGCAAATTACCAACAAAGTGTATGTGAAGCAAACCTAGCTCCCCGATCCATTTCTGAAGGCGAGTACTCAGGACAGTGCAATTATGCCTATCATTTAGATGCGGGTGCGTTTGCTGATTTGCTCAAACAGCATGCCCGCGAAAATTTAGGCGTTAAGCACGTTATTGGAACAGTAGACAATGTCGTATTATCTGATGACGGAAATATTGCTAGCGTCCAACTTAAGGATGGTCAGCAATGTTCAGCCGATTTATTTATAGATTGCACAGGGTTTCAATCGCTATTACTTGGAAAAGCATTGGGTGTTGGTTTTAAATCAACAGACAAATATTTATTTAACGATACTGCTTTAGCGTTGCATGTACCGTATAAAGATGCCAACGATCCTATTCCCACACATACCGTGGCAACAGGCCAAAATGCGGGATGGATTTGGGATATTGGCTTATCTTCTAGACGCGGCGTTGGTCATGTTTATGCAAGTGAATATTTAACAGATGACGAAGCGCATTTGAATCTTGCTAACTATCTTGGTCAAAAACCAGAAGACATAAGCCCCAGAAAAATAGCCTTTCAATCAGGTCACCGGGAGAAATTTTGGCATAAAAACTGCGTTGCCATTGGCATGTCGGCTGGATTTGTTGAACCCCTTGAAGCGACTGCGATTATGTTGATAGAAATATCAGCTCGCTATGTGGCTGAAAATCTTCCCCCACATCACGGCGTTATGCCTACGATTGCGAAACGCTTCAATCAACAAATGGACTACAAATGGTCTCGAATTATTGATTTTCTTAAGCTCCACTATATGTTGACTAAGCGTCAAGAGCCCTATTGGCAAGCCCATACCCAAGCAGATTCAATTCCTGAAAGATTGAAAGAAGATTTAGCTGTTTGGGCTTACAGAGGTCCGACACAAGCCGATTTTGAAAGCGCTATTGAGTTATTTCCTGCAGCGAGTTACCAATATGTGTTATACGGAATGGGGTTTAAACCCGACTTCAGCAAGCATCAACATCTTTATAATGAACAACAACAAGCTTCATTGGTTGCGCGCAAAAACCAACAATTGACGCAACAAATGCTTGCGTCTTTACCTCAACATAGAGCGTTTATTCAAACATGGTTAGCAGCTGCTCAAGCCAAACAACAATTACAAAAAGGAATATAAACGATGACGCAATTGATAGAGTTAAGTAGCCGCATACACCAGAATCTTAAAGTAGTGCCTAGCGCTATTAATGAATTTGCGAGTAAACAACATGTGTTTTCATTAAATGCGGTTGAAATTGCACAAGCAGCTACTTGTTTTCCTATATTTTTGTCACGTAACAACATTAATGGAAACTTAAACTTTTCGGCAATGACGAGTTTTTTAACGGAACAAAATTTATTTGTTGAAAGTAATCAGTGGCTCCCTGTTTTTCAGCCCAGTGCATTACGGACATACCCACTGTATTTGATGCAGTCTAACAAAGCAGACGCTCAATTTACCGTTGGCTTTGACCCCCAAAACACAGCTTTCTCAGAAACCGAAGGTAAACCACTATTTTCGGCAGAAGGAGTAGCAAGTGACCACTTGACAGTGGTTACTAAGTTACTGCAAACGGAATTAGATAACATGCGACATAGCTTCCATCTTGTAACTAAGCTAGAAGAGCTTGATTTACTTAAGCAGATTGATTTGAAAGTAATGTTCGAGAACGGGCACGTTAACACCATCAAAGGCTTGTTTACTATAGACGAAGACCAATTCAAAATGTTACCCGCGAGCACACTTGCAGAACTAAATTCAGCAGGATACTTAATGCCGATTCATGCTTTATTAATGTCTATTTACCAACTTAATGTATTAATAAATAAACATAATGCGCGCCCTGATAATTTAGTCGTGAAAGCCATAAAAATGGAAGTCGCAAAAGATGTCGCCCACCACTAGACTTAACATAAGAAGATCACTATGACAGTTAACTTAATTCAAATCGGCGTGTTTTTATTTGTAACATTGTTGATCGCATTCCTTACTTATCTTCAGTGTCGCGGTAAAGGCCATACCACCGCTGACCAAAGTAAAGAATACTTTCTGGCTGGCGGGGGACTTGCCTGGTATTTTGTAGCAGGCTCTATTACTTTAACCAATTTGAGTACTGATCAACTTGTTGGCATGAATGGAAACCAAATGGCGCTACTTGCGTTATGGGAGTTTTCAGCCGTAGCGGGTTTATTTGTATTAGCCAAGGTGTTTCTACCTGTTTATTATCAGTACAACTGCACGACCACCACCGAACTACTTGAAAAACGCTACAATAATAAGCATATACGTGCTGTCATTAGCTGCTTGTTTTTTCTAGGCTCCGCTTTAATTTTTTGTCCCGCTGTAATTTATACTGGCTCTTTGTTCATGCAAAATATGTTTAACGTTGAACTACCCATTATTTACATCGCAGCTATTTTCGCCATTGTAGGGGCTTTATACGCTATATTCGGTGGCTTACGCGCTGTTGCGGTATCTGATACATACTCAGGTGTGATACTGCTGTTTATGGCGGTACTTATCGTTGTTTTGGCGCTTAATGCCGTTGACTATAATTTTGAAGGTATTCCAGCTGAAAGATTAACGCTAATTGGCGGTGATGATTCGCCTATTCCATGGCATACATTGTTGACAGGTATGATTTTTATCCAAATATTCTATTGGGGTACCAATCAGGTTATTACCCAACGCGCCATGGCTGCTCCGAATATTAAAGAAGCCCAAAAAGGTGTTTTTGCCGCGGCTGCAATTCGTTTATTAATAGTGCCTTCAATTATTGTTATTCCAGGAATAGTGTCCTATAAACTATATGGTGACATAGGTGATACGGCCTACGGGACTATCGTTTCTGACTTGTTGCCAAGTTGGTTAAGCGGTGTTTTTGCTGCGGCTATGGCAGCGGCCGTGCTAACAACATTTAACAGTAACTTAAATTCGGCGACTGCACTTTATGTATGTGATATTCATGAAGCATATTTTAATAAAACGCCTAATGTACAGAAACTGTCAGGTATAGTAACTATTTTGATGACCGTTTTGTCGTTATTATTAGTACTCGTTTATAAAGAGGCTGATAGTATTATTAATCTTATTCAACAGCTGTATGGCTTGTTGAGCATGCCTATTTTATCGGTGTTTATATTGGGATTAGCCTTTAAAAACGTACATGCTGGTGCGGGTATATTTTCCGTTGTATTCGGGGTTATATTATATGCGAGCGTTTCGTTTGAATTCTCACCCATCTATGCGCCATTTGATTTGCACTACATACACTTAATGTTTATTACATTAGTAAGTTGTTTGACTTTGTCGTTGCTACTGAACTGGGCGGTTTACGGACAAAGACCAGCGATCCAATGGGTTGGAAATGAGAAGAGACTTGCATAGAACTTAATTTAGTCGTGAAAAAATAACTTGGCGCTCCAATTATAAGATAATTAGAGCGCCAAGCGTCCTATTAAAAGTACCTTAAACCTGTTTAATTATACTTACTGAATACGGCGCAATTTTCAAAGAGCCTAGAATACATTTGTGTTCAAAGGGCAATTCCACAGTTTCGTGAGTATCACCATAGTTTAATAACACCCCGTAGTCTCCTCGCCATGATAAACGAATGTCTTGTGGTAATTGCACTGGACCAAGATTATGTTTATTAGCAATATCGGTAAATAAGGCTAATAAGAATGCGTCATTCGTTAAGCTTGCTATGTAAGTTACTTTCTCGTTTTGTGCGACTACAGCCTGTCCATTTGGCAATGATACTGCTACGGCAACGTCATCGCCCACGAGTAACTCTTCGTTCCAACGTTCCGACTGGTAAGCATTGTTGTTATAAATGAATTCAGTTGCGCAACTGTCACGAAGTGTTTCGACACTCAACACTTTTATATCTATTAATTGCTGTAATGCGCCAGGAGCTAAATTAGGTGCAAAGCATAGTTCGTCAGTTTTACTGCCCGTTCGTGGCCCAACAACTAAATGCACTTGCGCTAATTTAGCGCGCTCAATAAAACTAGCGTTAATAATGGGTAAGCACGGTGCTACCACTAGTTTGTATGAACTTAAGTCGCTATTTTGGTCAATAAAGTCGACGTTTAGGCCTAATTTTCTGAAAGCACTGTAGTAGGAAAATTCAACCTGCTGGTGCTGATAGCTATCACCTTGGCGTTCGATTTCTGTTACCCATTGATTATGCACATCCATTAAAATGGCAATGTCAGCTGATACTTTGGCAGACAAATCAAATTCTGTTTTTTGGAGGTCTAGATTAAACTGCTTTGCTTCGTGCCATGCTATTGATTTAGAATTATCAACACGTTTAATGCCTGCATGCATTTGTTCTTGAGCAAATGCGGCTTGCCGCCATCTAAAGTAACACACCGTTGATGCACCATGGGCTACCGCTTCCCATGACCACAAATACACCATTCCCGGGTGCGGTCTAGGATTATGACTTCCCCAATTTACAGGACCAGGTTGTTGTTCCATTACCCAAAAGTGGTCGTGCGAAATACCGCGAATTTGATCAAATGAAAAACTAGAAAAATCTGGGTGGCCGGTGCGCATATATTTCGCAAATGCCTTAGGTTCGCTATTTGCAAAAAACAAGTCAGTTCTTCCCAAAGGGTAATTATCGTAGCTGGCAAAGTCTAGTTTGTCTGCCAATGCAAAATTATCACACTGGGTGTCGACCATGGGAATAAAATTATGAGTGATAAATTGGTTGGGACAGTGTTGTCGAATCTCACTTATCATGGCATTGTGATAACGAATTACCTGATCAGAGCTAAATCGCCGGTAAGCTAATTGATGTGAAGGATGTGTTTCTGTCACTGCTAAAAAAGGGAGCTCTATTTGCGAGAAGTCTTGATATTCCATAGACCAAAAAATAGTCCCCCATTTTTTGTTTAAAGTATCGATATCGCCATATTGATTCTTACACCACGCTTGAAACGCAATTAGGGCATTTTGTGACCCGCTGTGCGTGGTATCGTGGCACGCTAGTTCATTGTCAGTCTGCCAGCCTACAACCGCAGGGTTATTAACATATCGCTGCGCCATAATCCGAGTGATTTTCATGGATGCATCAAAGTACTCATGCGATGAAAAATCATAATGTCTGCGCGAGCCAAAGCCACGAGTGACACCAGTATTGATATCGACTGGCAAGATAGAAGGGTGTTTATCGATGAGCCACTTGGGAGGTGTTGCTGTAGGTGTGCAAAGTATAATTTTAATATCTTGTTGCGCCAGTATCCTTATGGCTTTATCTAACCAATCAAAGTTAAATTCATTCTCTATAGGTTCAAGTTTAGACCAGCTAAACTCAGCCAAACGTACGAACTTAATGCCCAACTCCCGCATTTCCTCAGCATCTTTTTGCCACATGCGTTCGGGCCAATGTTCAGGGTAATAACAAACTCCAATCATAAAGCGTAATCCTTCTTGTTTTTGAAGCTAAGTGTGTAATCAATAAATAATACTTATAACATATTTATATGATAAAAATTAACATTTACGTGCATCTTGCTTTCATTTGTATGATAATATAAATAGGTATTTTTTATTTTTGAGACTTCACTATGCATCAGTTACCAAATTTTGTACGTTTATCAAGTAAAGCCACTAGCATTATTATTGATTGTCAGCGAAAAACCCCTGTTGTACTTTATTATGGTGAAAAAATACATTCAACTCAAAGTGAGCAGATGATTGCATTGTTGGCTACTCGTCAAGAACCGAAGTGTGGACTCGTGCAAGAGGTGCCATTAAGTTTATCGCCATGCTTGGGCAATGGATTTACCGGGTCACCGGGTATAGATGTTTTCAATAGTAGTAATGCTTGGTCGGTTGGCGCCCGACTCGTTTCAGTTGAGCAGCTGTCTGAACAAGAAGTACTTTTTATATCTGAAGATTCCATTCGTAAGATTCAAATTTCACATAGACTTGTGCTAGACCAAGATACTAATGTATTAACGGCATCAACAGCTGTTACGAACAATAGTGCAGTTCCTTTGCATATTAATTATTGTGCAGCGCCAACGTTTAATTTACCTGACCATATTGATAAGATTCTATCGTTTGAAGGGCGCTGGTCAATGGAGTTTCAACAAGCGTCGATAGATTTATTTTTAGGCGCGTTTGTTCGCGAAAATCGTAAAGGCAAAACATCGCACGACAATTTTCCCGGCGTTATCGTGCACGAAAAACATGCAAACGAATCTCAAGGTGACGCATATGCATTTCACCTAGGGTGGAGCGGTAATCATCGTACACGAGTAGAGTTGTTGCCTGAACAACGCACTTATGTACAAATGGGTGAACTACTTGGCAACAATGAAATAGTATTAGCAAAAGGGGCCTCTTATAATAGCCCCAATTTGTATGTAAGTTTCTCTGCAAATGGCTTTGGTGAGTTATCGCACAATTTTCATCAGTACGTTAGGCAACATCTGCTGCGCGCTAAAATTACCTCAACACCAAGACCCGTAATGTATAACACGTGGGAAGGCATCTACTTTGAACACAAAACCTCTACACTAATGGAACTGGCTTCTATTGTAGGTGAGCTAGGGACGGAACGTTTCGTGTTAGACGATGGTTGGTTTAAGCATCGCAGACATGATCGTGCAGGACTGGGCGATTGGTCGGTTGATGAAGGCATTTATCCCGACGGTTTGCAGCCCATTATAGATCATGTCGAATCATTAGGTATGGAATTTGGTATTTGGTTTGAACCAGAAATGGTCAACCCTGACAGTGACTTGTACAAGGCTCACCCAGATTGGGTGTTGAGCACTGAAGGTAATCCACAAATTGCATTTAGACACCAATTCGTATTGGACTTAACTCGACGTGAAGTGACTGACTACTTGTTTTCAAAAATCAACAAAGTACTTTGTGACTACCCATCAATTAAATACATAAAATGGGACATGAATCGTGATATTAATCATACTGGTGACCAATATGGTATTAGCGCTATTCACGAACAAACCAAAAACGTTTATAAATTAATAGAAAAAGTAAAATCACATCATCCTCATGTTGATATCGAAAGTTGTTCTTCAGGTGGAGCACGAATAGATTATGGTGTACTAGCGCACACAGATCGAGTTTGGACATCAGATTCTAACGACGCGCTAGAACGGCTAGATATACAACGAGGCTGCTCATTTTTCTTTCCAGCAGAAATAATGGGTTCGCATGTCGGACCTCGTGATTGCCATATAACAGGTCGACGAATTAGCATGGAAACACGCATTGCCGTAGCAATGTTCGGTAGTTTCGGAATGGAAATGGATCCTCGTGAGTTAACTGAAGCAGACAAAACACAACTGCGCGCCGGTATTGAATTATACAAGTCGCACCGAGAACTAATTCATTCTGGTAGATTATACCGTTCAAATAAGAACGGTAACTCCATTGATTTTGGCATTGTAGCGCAAGACCAATCGAGCGCTTTGTTTTCTTACAATAGTGTGATTGAGTCTCGCCGTTCTTTCCCTAAAAAATATCGGTTTGAAGGGCTGTCACCGGATGCGACATACAGGTTTAACCTTGTGTGGCCCCAAGCGTTGCAGGAGTATAGTCCATCATTATTAAGGACTATTGAATCGCAAAGCTTTACAGGTGAGTCACTCATGCAATTTGGCATGCAACTTCCTATTACGAATCCACAAACGAGCCTTATTTTTAAGTTGACGAAAGTACAAAGTTGAATTGAGGGAATATATATATAAATATAATGAATGTTTATTTACTATGGTGCGTATATTCATCATAATAAGGTAATTTATATGATAAATGCCTTGGATAAGAAGTTTAAATGACCAGCAATTTGACACAACAACTCACGCATACATTGGGAGAAGCAATAGTAGCCGGCGTTTACGGGGTTGGTTTGAGTATGCCTTCTGAAGCTGTCCTATGTGAACAATTTAATATAAGTCGCAGTGCAACCAGAGAAGCAGTGAAAATGCTATCTGCTAAGGGCTTGATTTCATCAAGACCGCGTCAAGGGATTAGAGTAAACCCAGAAAAGAAATGGAACCTTTTTGATACAGACGTGCTCGAGTGGATACTAAAAAGCAAGCCCTCGCTAAATTTACTAAGAGAATTCACGCAAGTTCGTTTTGCAATTGAACCTGTGGCGGCTAAATTAGCGGCAGAAAATGCAACACCAATACAAATCAAAAACATGGAACAAGCATTAATTCGTATTTCACAAACCGATGATATAATCGAAGATCAACTCGATGCCCACCTTAATTTTCTAAATACAATGTTATTGGCCAGCGGCAATCGATTCTTTATTCAATTAACACAGTTTGTAAATGCAGCGCTGCGCGTAAGTATTCGTTATGTTAATGACGTAAAGGGTGTTTCAAACACTGATGTAACGTTTCACAGCAAGGTGTTTGAGGCCATTAAAAACGGCGATGCCGACACGGCTCATCAGGCGGTGCACGATATTCTCACCGATGCCTTGAATGTAATAGAAGCGAGACTTTAACTTTATAAAGTAGCGCTTACGTTATTGGCGCTGCTTGAATATAGGGGGCTGCTGTGCACTAGGCCTTAAAAATACCGGAACCGACTTAGATGTGGGTGTGGCAGATTTATCTCCAACACTGTCTATGGCAATTAAGGCATTTGTTTCAGGATAATAAGCCGCTAAGTTGCCTCGCGGTATGTCATAAAAATGTAGCGTGAAGCCCTCTATTTTTCGTGTTATGCCGTCATCCCAAATTGATTCTATATCAACTGGTTGTCCTTCCTCGAGCGATAGCTTGTGTGCGTCTTGACTATTAATGAACACAACTTTGCGTGCATTCTTTACGCCACGATAACGGTCGTCCATGCCGTATATGGTAGTGTTATATTGGTCGTGTGAGCGCATGCTTTGCAAGGTAAACACTCGTTCTTTGTGTTTTACTACTGCACTTGTCACCAAACGAGGATATAAAAAGGTTGGTAAGGCTGTAGCACTAAAAGTTGCTTTGCCTGTTTTAGTTTGCCAGGTGAGTTGTGCTGCACTATTTGTTAAGTGAAAACCAAATGGGGTTTGAATTTTTTGATTGAAATTTTCAAAGCCATCGACGATATGCGAAATTAAGTCGCGAATTTTTGCATAATCATCTTTTAGCCCTAGCCAATCAGTATTATTTGCGCGTTTCTCTGTAAATAGATGATGGGCTATCTGTGCGATAATAGCCGTTACAGACAAACATAGTTTCGATGGGGGTTCGGTTGTACCACCAGAGGCGTGCACCATACTAAACGTATCTTCCACAGTCACCTTTTGTGAACCACCCAATTGTACGTATTCCTCAGTTCGCCCTATGCATGGCAGTATGAGACCATCATGAGCAACCATTAAGTGACTTCGGTTGAGTTTTGTACTTATTTGTACATTTAAGTCGGCATTTTGCATAGCCTGTGCTGTGTCGTGTGTATCGGGTGCAGCAGCGGCTAAATTACCGCCTAAACATATTAAGACTCTACTTCGCTTAGCGTATCGCGCTTTTATGGCTGCATGTACGTTATGACCATGTGACTTAGGCATAGGTAAGTCAAAATGGCTTTGAAGCCTATTAACAAAGCTCGCGCTAGGCTGTTCATTGATGCCCATTGTGCGATTCCCTTGCACATTGCTGTGCCCGCGCACCGGACTTAGGCCCGCTCCAGTTTTACCAATATGTCCAAGTAAGAGATGCAAATTACTTAATTCATGTATTGTTTCGACCGAGTGCTTATGCTGTGTTAAGCCCATCGCCCACGTGCTAATAACCGTTTTACTGGTAGCAAAAACAGCAGATGCTTGCTGGATTAAATCTTTACTAAGGCCGGTTTGTTCTATAATTGTTGACCAAGGCGTATCGCTCACGATGTTCCGATATGCACTCATATTAGTAGTAGGTTGCGCAATAAAATCTTTATTAATGTGCTCGGGGAAATCTTCAAATATCGCTTTAGCCATCCCGCGTATTAGTGCCATGTCAGTGCCAAGTTTCGGAGTTAGATATAAATGGCTAATACTGACGCTTTTACTGGTTAATAATTCTAAAGGTTTTTGAGGGCTTGCAAATTTTTCTAAGGCGACTTCTTTCAAATTATTAATCGATACAATTTTGCAGCCGGCTTTCGCTGCTTTCCTCAGCGCATTCATCATTCTGGGGTGGTTTGTACCAGGGTTTTGTCCGAATACAAAAATAGCTTCGGCGTGATTGAAATCTTTTAATACAACGGTACCCTTGGCTACGCCAATAGAGGAGCTTAGGGCACCTCCGCTTGCTTCATGACACATATTAGAACAGTCAGGAAAATTATTTGTGCCGTAAGTTTGGCCCATTAACTGATATAAATAGGACGCTTCGTTGCTGGCTCTGCCAGAAGTATAAAACTCTGCTTGATTTGGTGATGTTAGTTTATGTAGGTGCTGCGCTATTAGCTCAAAGGCATCTTCCCATTAAACCACTTCATAGTGGTCGCTATTTGCGTTATGGCGCATTGGCTGCGTTAGGCGTCCTTGGTATTCAAGCCAGTAATCACTCTGTTTTCATAAATCACTCACCGAATACTTTGCAAAAAAATCGCTGCCGACTTTTCGTTCTGACGATTCCCATGCAATTGCCTTTGCTTCGCTTACTTTGTAGTAATTGTTTAATTGTAGAGGTAACCGAATCCATACCGCCTGCTTTTTGTGGTTTATTGGCTTTAGTCATTGATTGGCTCGTTCGCTAACTGTTGTTGGGCGTTTTGGGGACGCGGGAAATATACATTAGGCAGATCTTGTTTTGGGATATGAACTAAAGTCATTTTGTAACTTTGTGCTAACTTTAGTGCCAGAGTGCTTGGCGAAGCAAAACTAGCCAAGATAGAAATACCGAGAGCGCGTGTTTTTTGAACGAGTTCTGCACTACAACGACTTGTTCTTCTGCAAATGAATGGTGTAAATCATTCGATTGATGGCAATCATGGGATTGTGAAATTGAATAATTCGATATCAGCGAGACCCTAAAAGAATATTTTGAACTTGGCACTAATCTGCTATTTCAAATAGCTATATCCTTTTAGGGTACGCCTTTAATTCTTCAATGCAATTGTTCGCACTAAAAAACTAAATTTTTACTCGAAGAAAGCACCGTCTGAAGCGGTACATACATATATATCGGCAGTGAGTCCAGTACTTGCTGAATATTGGTCTTTAATCGCGTCATTTACCTGATCAACCAGCTCGTCGGGCGTTAGCGCAATTACGCAGCCGCCAAATCCACCGCCTGTCATTCTCGCGCCACCGCGGCTCCTTAATACTTTCGCGACAATATCTACCAGTGTATCTAACTCAGGTGTAGTAATGTCAAAATCATTCTTCATTGACTCATGTGACTGAGCCATAAGCACACTCATGGTGCTCATGTCATTCTTGTTTAAGGCAGTGAGTGCTTTCATGGTTCGCGCATTTTCGGTAACAATATGTTTTGCGCGTTGATATATTAAGGGCTCTAAGTTGTCTCGTTCGCTTTCTAATTCTTCAATAGTAACGTCACGCAATGCGGGCTTGTTGAAGTGTTTTGCACCGGCTTCACACTGTTGTCTGCGGGTATTATATTCGCTGCCTACCAATGTTCGTTTTACATTGGAATTAATAATAACTAAGGAAACCCCTTTTGGAATATCAGCGTATTGAAATTCTAAGCTTCTGCAATCGAGTAACATTGCGGTGCCTTCTTTGCCCATAGCGGAAACGAGTTGATCCATAATGCCGCAGTTGCACCCAACAAATGTATTTTCGGCTTTTTGCGACATCAATGCGGCAGCAACGCCGTCTAGTTCAATATTATTGATTGTAGAAAACGTTTTTAAAATCACGTTCTCAAAACTTGCTGAGGAACTTAACCCTGTGCCTTGTGGCACATTACCACTTACCAAAATATCAGCGCCTTTTATATCAGGATAAGTGTCTAGTAAAATTTTGAGCGTTCCACGCACATAATTACTCCACATATTTTGCTGATTGAATTCGATGGCGTCTAGGCTAAATGAATCAGTTTCATTATCTATATCGAGAGCTAGTACATTGACCGTCCTATCGTTGCGTTTTTTTACCGCGATAGTTGTGCCAAAATTAATGGCTGCAGGCAAAACAAATCCGTCGTTATAATCGGTATGCTCACCTATTAAATTAACGCGACCGGGGGCATGAAAGGTGTGCTCAGGAGCACTTTTAAAATGCTCTTTGAAATGCTCGGTAATTGATTGGCTATTTAACATTACTAAGCCTCCTTATAATGAATGTCAGATGCGTCTCGAAGTCTTTGTGCTGCTTGTTCGGGGGTAAGATCACGCTGCGATTCGGCCATCATTTCATAACCCACCATAAATTTACGTACAGTAGAAGAACGCAACAGTGGCGGGAAGAAACTAGCATGAAGTAGCCATTCAGGATGTTCTTCTTTGTCATATGGCGCTCCATGCCAACCCATTGAGTAAGGGAAAGAACAATTAAATAAATTATCGTACTTAATCGTGATGCTTTTTAGCGCATGAGCGAGCGACTCTTCCTGCTTTGTGCTTAACTCAGTCATTCTTGTAACGGGGAATCGCGGTAATAACATCGTTTCAAAGGGCCAACCTGCCCAATAGGGCACTAGTACTACCCAATCGTCGTTTTTGACAACAATGCGTTCTTTTAAGGAAACTTCTTTTTCCACATAATCTAGCAATAGGTTTTTACCATGGGTAGCGAAGTAATCCGACAAATTGACTTGCTTTTTACTCACAAGCGACGGTAAGTGCTGTTGTGACCAAATTTGACCGTGAGGATGCGGATTAGAGCAGCCCATCATTGACCCTTTATTCTCGAACACTTGCACCCAATTGTATTTTTCACCTAACTCTGCGCACTGTTCTTTCCAGGTTTTAATAACCTGCGTAATTTCTCCAGTGCTTAACTGCGGTAACGTTTTGCTATGGTCGGGTGAAAAGCAAATGACGCGACTTTCGCCTTGTTCGGTCGTCATCCGAAATAAAGGGTCGTTTTGTTCAAATTGTGGCGTATCAGTTTTTAGTGCCGCAAAGTCATTTGTAAAGACAAAGGTATTTTCATATTTATCGTTTATTTCACCATTTATGCGCGTGTTGCCTGAACATAGAAAACAATCTTTATCGTATTGCGGACGTTCGTCTTCATCAACGGTTTCAACTTGACCTTGCCAAGGACGCTTAGCGCGATGAGGAGAGACCAAAATCCATTCATCTAACAGTGGATTAAAACGTCTATGTGGATGTTCAGTTGGATCAAAAATGGTGTTCATAAATTTCTCAATTAAACTTAAATGATTTCTAATGCCAAGAGGGTAATCGTTTACCCTTAAAAATGCAACGTAAAATTTACAATGTACAAAATAGTGATTTTGATGTATATTGTATGACAATAATTGAGGGTAAACGATTTCCTTAAATGACAACAATTAAAGATGTAGCCCGAATTGCTGGTGTGTCAGTTGCTTCAGTTTCTAGGGTAATAAACAACGGGCCAAAAGTTAGTCAGCAAACCCGAGATAAAGTCAGCAAAATTATGCGCGATCTTGGGTACACACCTAACGCGAATGCTAGGGCTTTGGTTAAACGAAAAAGTATGACTATTGGTGTAGTTATCCCCGAACTAACAGATCCTTTCTTTGCAAATTTAGCGCATAACGTTGATGTAATCGCACGTCAGAACAGTATGCAATTGTTGCTAAGTACAGCCTTGCAAAGCGCTGAGTCTGAGCAAGAGGCGATAAATCTTTTGGTAGAGCAACGTTGTCAAATAATAGTCTTGCATAGCAAGCAATTGTCAGACGACGCGCTAATTTCACTGTGTAACAAGATGCCACAACTAGTGCTAATTGATAGGTTCGTTGAACGTATAAAGCATAAGTGCATATGGCTCGATAATAGAGAAGGCGGAAAAATTGCTGCGCGCCATTTAATGTCTTTAAATCATCGCGCAATGGCGTGCGTTAGTAGTAAATACACTATTGAAGATCCACTTCTTAGGCTAACGGGATTCCAAGACGAATTAAACAAGTCGGGGATTATCTTAAACGACGAATTAATTCAATATGCCGAACCAAATCAACAAGGCGGGGAAAAGGCAACGCAGTATTTACTTGCATCTGGCAAACCATTTACTGCTATTTTTGCGTACAACGACGCAATGGCGATTGGGGTAATTACGGCACTAGAAGATAATGGTTTTCGGGTGCCTCACGACGTTTCAGTATTAGGGTTTGATGATGGACTAATAGCTCGTTATGCAAAACCGCGATTAACAACCCTGCATTACCCTATAGATGAAATGGCGCAGAAGGCTGCGCTGCTGGCTTTTAACTCTGCCAATGAGCCACAAAATAGCGGTGCTGAAACGTTTAAATACTTGCCGTATTTAGTAAAACGTGAATCTACTAGCTATGTAATAGAAAATAACGCAACACAAAGTAATCACGTGAACCAAAATATTAGTGTAAGTTTACAGGAAGCTGAAGAATGAAAGTACTCGTCACAGGCGGGGCCGGTTATATCGGTTCTCACACTACGCTGGCCTTATTAAAAAATAACTTTGACGTTGTTGTGTTGGATAACCTGACGAATTCAAATGTTGAGTCATTAAACCGAGTAAAGCAACTTACCGGAAAAAATATCGATTTTGTTCATGGCGAAATAAAAGACACAAAAATACTCGATGATATTTTTGAACAGCATAATATTCGAGCGCTTATTCATTTTGCAGCGTTAAAAGCGGTGGGTGAATCCAGCCAAATTCCCCTAGAATACTACCAAAACAATGTGTACGGAACGCTTAACTTATTGCAAGCGATGGCAAAGCATAGTGTGAATGATTTTATTTTTAGTTCTTCCGCTACTGTGTATGGAGAAGACAATAGTGTTCCCTACATCGAAACTATGCCATTAGGGAATCCTACAAGTCCATATGGTGCAAGCAAAGTAATGGTGGAACGCATCCTAGGTGATAATGCGATTGCCAATACCAATTTTAGAGGAGTATCGTTGCGTTATTTTAATCCAATAGGCGCACATCCTAGCGGTATAATTGGTGAAGACCCTAAGGGAATCCCCAATAATTTACTCCCATACCTTGCACAAGTGGCAGTGGGCAAACTAGCCAACTTGAACGTGTTTGGTAATGACTATGCAACGAAAGACGGTACCTGCGAAAGGGACTATTTGCATGTTATGGACTTAGCTGAGGGGCATGTTGCGGCGCTCCAATGGTTGCAAAAAAATCAGTCTTTTACGGGCCTTGAAACGTTTAATTTAGGCACTGGAAGCGCGGTTTCAGTACTTGAAATTATTAGTGCTTTTGAAAAAGTGACAAACACCGCTATTCCATATGTTATTGCAGATAGACGAGCAGGGGATTTACCCGCTTTCTGGGCAAATGCAGAAAAAGCAGCAAGCGTCCTGAATTGGCATGCAAAGCGAGACTTAGACATGATGATGGCCGATACGTGGCGTTGGCAATCAACTAATCCAAACGGTTATAGCTCATGAGCGCGGTAAAATGTTTTACCTTAACAAACGACTTTGGGGTTCTGGGGACATCCCCGCCTAATGTAACACTTATCGCTACAACCCACAGCTAACATGACATTCACAGGCCTCTTAATTTTCATTCTGCACTATTGATTGCATAATTTCATCTAAATCAAGTAAGTTTTGCTCAAAGCTAAAGCTGTAAGTTCCGTTCAAGTTTATATTATGCCATGCCACTGGTGAAACTTGCTTAATGATTTCCAATTTTTGGTCGTCACCCTCTGCCTTAAAGTGCTCTAGTAATCGGCTCAAGATCAGCGAATTAAAATAGATAATAGCGTTCGTTAAAAGCCTTGCACATTCGTTCCATAAGACGATTTCATCGTCTGACTTTCCTTGAAAACGATTTCCATTTACATGAGCAATAGCGCGACGTAATTGATGATAGGCTTCCCCGCGATTCAAAGCTCGTTGGACATAAGTTCTTAGGCTGGCGTCATCAATATAGTCTAATAAGTACGTGGCCTTGAGCATTCGGTTGTACTCAGTTAACGCTTTCAGTAAAGGGTGGTTTTGACTGTAGCCAGAAAGCTTTCTCACAAGCATTGCCTGCGTTATCGTCTTTTGCGGTAACGATATTATGATCCGTTGAATACTATCCCACTCATCGACAATTAACGTGGTATTGATAGGCTTTTTCAACGAGAGTGTCGCCTTGTTTTCTTCCCCCTCACTCACATCAAAAAGATCTGATATTACTGTTCCAAACTGGGCATAACGGGGTGCAAATGTGTACCCAAACAAGTCCAGCAAGGCAAAGTTCACATGATTAACACCATGTGTATCGGTGGATAATATGTCCGGCTTAATTTCAGAGGTATTGTTATGAAGCAGGTCTAAAATAAAGTGTGATTCATGTTCGTTGGCACCGATAATTTGTGCATTCAAGGCTACATGGTTGGCTATCAGGTTCATCGATGTCAGCCCTTTGTTGGTACCAAAATATTTGGATGAATAACGGGTTTTAAACGTCTCTAACCGTGATTCAAATTTCTGCCCATCGGCGCTGGCATGGATGAGTCCTTCTTGAATATTGTAATGTTTGAAGATGGATAATTTCGCAGTCGCATCGTTAATTGCATCATTACCGAGGTTTAGCGTTTCAGGTCGCAGATAATTTGCTTGTACTGTGCGAAGATGATCATATGAGCGATCGGAGATACTGGCCATGCCATGCAAGCCGTAATAAGTGCCATTGCCAATAATGGCTGCCAGCAAATCATTTAAATGGCCGGTCTGTCCAGACTGTAATTGACGGACGTGTTCGAAGTACTGTAAAAACCCTGTTTCCTGATGAACGAAGCGCAGTACATCGGTAATATTAATTGGTTTCATGCGCGCAAAAAAGGGATTGTTTAAAGCCGATTTCGTGCCTGAATACGGCAATCTCCACTGCGTTTTGCCCGAGCGATTGCGCAGTATTACATTTCGATTGTCACCATCATCAATACGCTGACAAACCCGTTGCAACTTTTCGTTCATCTTCTGCTCCATCGACCTAACAAACTTGGCAGGCTCTGTATTCATGCTGTCTAGCATAGAATCTTTAAGGAGTTTGTTTTTCTGTGCCCATGAGACATCGCAAACGAGATCATCGTGTAATGCTCGGAATTTGATGACTGTGTGTATAAATAGTTGGCCATCAAGTTTATTCTGAGCTAACAAATACAGCATGATCTCGTAACGCTCCAGAAGTATGTTGTTATCCTCATCAATCACATACAAGTGTTGGTTGACCTTAATTAGCCGCCGATCTGTAGACGCTAACTTACCAGCCTCTAAGAACTCATTTTTCATGCTATTTAGCTGTTCAGCTAACACCTTAGTATTATCGGCTCCCTCAAACGGCAGGTATTGGCCAACTGACCATATTCACCCTCGGTGCTTGCAGGTAAGGTTTGCAAGGTAAACACCTTTTGACCTTGTCGTGGGCCTATTGCGATGCGGTAGCTAACTGATGCGCCTTGTAACTGGAGTAAACTATCTTCGTCATCTATCGGTAAATTCAGATAACTGTTTTCCATATCACGCTGCACTTGTAATGGTCTAATTATTCAAAACACTTTGTTGGAGGTATGATATCAAAAACCAATGAGGTAAGAATGAAGAAGTACACAGCCGAATTTAAATTAGAATGTATTGAGTTGATCACTGTTCAAGGTTATCCAGTTAGGCAAGCTGCCGATGCAATGGAAGTTGGATATTCCACCTTACAAAAATGGGTACGACAGTATCGCGAAGAACAAGTAGGCATTACGCCTAAAGCGTCTGCCATCACTGATGAACAAAAACGAATTCAAGCGTTAGAGAAGCAAGTTAAACAATTAGAAAGTGATAATAACCTGTTAAAAAAAGCTTCGGCCTTCTTCGCAATAGAAATGAACAAAGGCGGCAAGTCGCGCTAGAGTTGAAGAAGGCAGGGTTTAATGTTCAGCATATTTGTCGATGTTTAAATGTACCCCGTAGCTCGTTTTATTTTCATGCTAAACCAAAGCGAATTAAGGCTGGCGATATTCACTTAGAGGCAGCGGTGAAGCATATTCACAATGAAATGGACGCCACTTACGGCAGCCGAAGAATGATGATAGAACTTAATCATCAGGGTTATAAAGTGGGTCGTTATAAAGTACGACGATTGATGCGCAAATTTAAATTGATAGCGAAACGGCCTCGGTTACATCGTTATCCCTATGCAGGAAAGGCGTCTATCATTGCCCCTAATTATTTAAATAGGCAGTTTAACCCTGAACAACTTAACACCCATTGGTCAGGTGACATCACGTATATCCGAACAGGCCAAGGATGGTTATATTTAGCAGTAATAGTAGATTTATGCTCGAGAAAGATTATTAGCTGGGCATTCTCAGATAAACCCAATACTGAGTTAACAACCCGCGCTATACGTTTAGCAGTTAATAAAAGAGAGCCTATGACAGGAGTCATATTCCACTCGGTTCAGGGGGCTCAATACACCAGTGATTCGTTCCAGAAGTGTTTGAGTGAATTTGGAATCCAGGCAAGCATGAGTCGAGCAGGAAATTGTCTAGATAACGCCGTTACGGAACGTTTCTTTAGAAGTTTAAAGTCTGAAAGAGTTAACTACCGAAGGTATCAAACTCGTCACCAGGCCCAAGCGGATATTATTGATTATATCGAACCATTTTATAACCAGAAACGACGACACCATAAACTGGAAAACATCTCACCAGTTGAATATGAGATGAAATTAATGAAAAGTGCCTAATAAAGTGTCCAAGAAGAGTTGACCATTACACCATAGCAGCAACCGCCGATGTTTTTAAGTCCTCATCTCCATCTTTATCTAACACCAACAACACATAACCTTCTTTTATCGCATTTATCACGCGCTCTTTACTTGGGCCTAATTCTTTCATGGTTTTCTCTCACAATAATAATAGTCTCACTATTAAAGCACCGAATGAATAGCTTTTGATTAAGTAGAATGGTGCATGTAAACGTTCTAGGTAACCCCAGAACGGTTTAAGCGATGACCATCGCATTCCTTTCAACGTCAGTTAAATTAAGGGATGGCTTATTTTCTTTGAGGCAATAAGCCACCAGTCCACCCATCAAGTTGAGCGTAAAACCATTGATACTGCGATGACGGGAGTGTTCAATGAAAGATATATTCTTTAATTGGTCGTTAATCGTCTCGATAATGAATCGCTTTGACAGCATTGCCCGATCCCATAATGACATCGCTTTTGCTTTCATGTTCTTGCGAACCGTTGTGATAAGCGTGACGCCTTTATCAAATAAATTGTCTCTCAGAGCATTGCTTAAGTAGCCTTTGTCGCCGTAAAGTTTATCTGTTAAACCTTTCGCTAGTTCTTCGACTGGCTTGGTATCATGCACGTTACCAGTGGTGACTTTAGCAGCAACAATTTCACCCTTATAGTTAACAATTAAATGCAACTTGAACCCATAAAACCAGCCCATCGTACCTTTACCTCTTTGTGCAACACCATCAAAGGTTTTATGCCTTGGTATACGAATGTTATGGCACACCTTTAACGTTGTAGAGTCAATGAATTCAATGCCTGTGGGTTTGCCTTTGAGTGAAGTGAAATAAGCGCCCATGGGCACAATGAGGCTAGGCATCACTTCCAAAAATCGTGTGTAGCTCAATAATTTAGGGAAGTCATTTTTATAAAAACACGAGATATAGCCTAGGTAATAATTCTTGAAATCACGGTGATGACTCATATGGAAACCAATGACGACTGTCATCATTTCGCTTATAGACATACGGCTATCTCTGCGCCTTTGGCGACCACCATCTTCTAATAACTGCTTTTGCCATTGCGGAATGAATACTTTGCAAAAATCATCGACATCACAGTACAACTCTACTAAATTCTTCATGCCTGTTCCTTGTGTTGATTGGTCTCTCTTGGTCGAAAGATCCGATCAGGGAACAGGCATTTAGTTCAATTTCTTAAACCGAGTTGGGGTTAGTTAAAAAACACAACCGTGATATGCCTGCCAGGTTTGACATGATTAAAACACAAATTAAAAAATCACTTAATTAAGCCTCACGAAGTTAAGTGTTTTTTACGCCTGTTAAATAGTAAATGGCCGTGGTTTATAGGGAACTTAAATTGTATAAAAAATTTCACATTTTTTGTTCTCATATTGACTAGGATCAATACTAATTTGATAAAAAACTGCTTTAATTATAACTAGGACAGGGTTTCGTCCTATTACATTAAAATGTGAGGTAAACCATGTCGATGACGCAGCAAGTAAATATAAATCAAGTGCTCGATGACACCTATGTTGTCCTCTTAGCGGGCGGCCAAGGCAGTCGATTACATGAGTTGACGCAATCAAGAGCCAAACCTGCGTTGGAATTCGGTTGTAACCATCGAATTATTGATTTTCCCCTTTCCAACTGTGCCAATTCGGGACTGAAAAAAATTGGGGTAGTGACTCAATATAAAGCACAAAGTCTGATACGTCATTTGGTGAATGGCTGGGCTAACTATCAACGGGGTTTTAACACTTTCTTAGAGATTATGCCCGCGTCACAGCAAATTAATGCCGACTGGTATACTGGTACTGCTAACGCACTTTATCAAAACTTAGAATTTTTGAAGTCTACCAAAGCAAAATTCATCTTGGTGTTATCAGGCGATCATATCTACAAAATGGATTATCGTACATTACTGACCGAGCATGTCCGTTCAAAGGCAGATATGACAGTGTCATGTATTGAAGTGTCAAAAAATGAAGCTGCAGGTCAATTTGGGGTGATGAACGTCGACAGCAAAGATAGAGTAACCTCATTCGAAGAAAAACCTAGTAATCCACCAAGTTTGCAAGACTCCCCTGGTAAGGTGCTAGCCTCCATGGGCAACTATGTATTTAATACTGATTTTCTTGTTCAACAGTTGGAAAAAGATGCTAAGGACCTTGCGTCAAATCACGATTTTGGTAAGGATATTATTCCCAATATTATTCAACAATTTCATATACAAGCATCTCGCTTTCATGCAAACGACGGTGACACAACCGCCTATTGGAAGGATGTTGGAACGATTGACGCTTATTGGCAAGCTAACATGGCGTTATTGGCGGCTAATCCTGCGGCAAAAGTGAATGATGTTAACTGGCCTATTTGGAGTAACCCTAGTTGTAATGCGCCTACGCAGATTATCAGTGACGAACTTGGACGTTCAGCTAGAATAAAAAATTCACTATTGGCAAATGGCACAACGCTTCAAGTTTGTAGCATAAGTGGCTCTTTGTTGTGCAGTAATGTAACTGTTGATGAAGGTGCGAATGTGATCGATGCGGTTATTTTACCAAATGTTAAAATAGGCAAAAACGCGGTGTTAACTCGTTGCATAATTGATAATGATTGCCATATTCCTGCGGGTCTGAAAATAGGCCTAAATATGCAAGAGGATAGAAAACGTGGCTTTCGTATAAGTGCAAAAGGTATTAGGCTAGTAAATCAGAGTATGATTGATAAATTAGCCTATGTGCAACAGCAGCCTAATCTTTATCAATCTAGTGAAAAAAGTGCAGCCGAAACTGATAGAGCGGCTAATATGTTGCCGCCTTTAGTTGAACGAGAAAAAGAAAATACTCACATCTCAACATTTTGAATAAAATTGTGAGACTTTTCGATGGTCATTTGGGACCATTGAATGGAGATTTTAATAGGAGGAGCCATGCTCAAAACTATCCCTACTTTATTGCAGGAAGCGCGACAGAATGTGCGCATGTTAACCGCTGAAGAAGCGAATGCGGAAAAAAAGCAAAATAATGGAATCATTATCGATGTGCGTGAACCCGCTGAATTCGAAGCTGGATCAGCCAGTGGGGCCATTAATGTTCCTAGGGGACTGCTAGAAGTAAAAATGTTAGAGCTTGAGAAAGACCCCCAACGTCCTATTTATTTGCATTGTGCGTCTTCGCTACGGGCTGCGCTTGGGGCTGAGCAGTTGGCAAGAGTCGGTTATGAAAATGTCAGTGTTATTACGTGTTCATTGGATGAAATTAAAAAAGTTTGTCGCTAACTAGGTTTTTTATCTACCTCAGCACACATTTTCAAAGGTTATAAAAATGAGAGTGTGTGTGAGGGTAAGCTAATGTTTATCCCTCACATTCGTAAGCAAATCATTTAAATTCTATCGCAAATTATGCAATTGTGAATCGTACTTATCTGTAGCTTATAGGTTTGCTATCGCTCGGTCATTGTTCTGGCTGTAGCTTCAGATTCGAATACTTCATCAGTCCCCATGTCCATTGATTGATCTTTCAAGCGCGTTGCAAAATAAGCTGCAATCAACATACAAATACCACACAATACCAGCGCATTGCGCGGATCACTTTGTAACAATGAGTCATAAAAAAGGCCCACAGTGAACATGCTGAATATTTGCGGTAAACAGATAAAGGCATTAACTAGTCCCATGTAAACACCGATTTGTTTAGCTGGAACAGAATCTGTGACAATAATGAAAGGCATGGTCATGATGCCTGCCCATCCCATCCCTACCAATACCATTGCTGCATAAATTAAATATAAGTTGGTGGTAAAAAGCATTGAGACAAAACCGATTCCCGCCAATCCTAACAACAACGCATAAGTATTTTTCTTACCTAACTTGTGCACAATGGATGGGACTAAGAATGACATACACAAAGTGGTAATGTTCATTACGGTTAATGCAACACCGCCTCTGGCGACACCTTCTGCAAAAAGTTCAGATTCAGGGCCTGGCGCATTGAAGCTATGGCGTGCAATAGACAATCCAAGATATTGCCACATTAAGGGTAAGCCATACCAAGAAAAGAATTTAACCCACCATAGATTTTTAACTTCTTTAGGCATTGTTTTGACTGCGCTGACAATATCCTTAACAGCGCTGAGCATGACATTCTTATTTTTACGTTCGGCTAAAATTTGCTGTAGATTTTCAGGAGGATCTTCTTTAGTGGTGATGGCTGTCCAGGTCATAGTGGTAAGCATGGCAATTACACCAATTACAAAAGAATATTTCACCACATCAGGAATTGAATTGACTGCGCCTTCTTCAGAGATACCTGAAACCCCAACCGCCAGCATTATCAATGGCATTAATCCGGCAAGTATTTGACCGGCCGCCACCATAAATGTCTGAACCGCATAACCTACAGTACGCTGGGGAGTGTTGAGTTTATCTCCCACCAGGGCACGATAGGGCTCCATAGCTGTATTCATACCTGCATCTAAAATCCAAAACAAGCCAACCGCCATCCAGAGATAGGGCACGTAAGGCATGAACATAACCGCAATACTGCCTACCAATGCGCCGATTAAAAAGAACGGCTTACGTCGACCAAAACGTGTCCAAGTACCATCACTTAGCGCGCCGATTAACGGTTGAATTAGCAATCCGGTAATTGGCCCAGCTAACCATAATATAGGTAATTCCGATTCCACAGCGCCGTGATATCGAAAAATAGGGCTTAAATTGGCCTGCTGTAAACCAAAACCATATTGAATGCCTAAGAACCCGAAGCTCATGTTCCATATTTGCCAAAAGGACAAGGTTGGTTTTTGTTTACTGTATTGCGACATAAGGTTCTCTTTCGATTCTAAAAACAACCGCAAATTAGCGGTTGATTGATGCTTGTTAATGTTTTGTTAGTTTAATCTTAATGGTTTAAGAGTTTGAATTCCAGCATTTATTAACTGGAAATTTACAAGTGAATAGGGTTAAACCCGGCACTTTCTAATCTAATTCCGACGATTTAGCGGCTGTTATCGAGCAAACCGTTCTTCTTTGGTTAGATTTAGCGGTCGATTTTTCACTAACTTAATGGTTAAGTTAGTGAAACTAATTGTATATTGAACATAGGTAAAGAGATGATTGCGCTCAATTTAAAGATTTAATTGTTTTTCTTTTGAATAAAAACAATTGAAAAAATGGATTAAAGTAGCTTTAATCTGAATAACCTTTAAGATTGTTAAGGATTTATTAAGATACTTCTTAAATTTAAGATATCGATTAAGAAGCTGTCTAATTAAACGTTGTCGATAATTTGGTGTGGGTCGTTTGCAAGGGGAAAGTTAAGTGGGAAGAGCAAAAAAGTTGAATCTTAAGCAAGTTGCTGAGGCGTTGGGCGTATCAACCGCGACTGTCTCCAATGCATTTAACCGACCAGATCAATTATCAGCAAAATTGCGCGAGCGCATTCTACTTGAAGCCGCTGATTTGGGCTACCATGGCCCCAATTTAGCCGCTCGTACTTTGCGTCGAGGCGAATCAGACGTGATAGGTGTAATGCTGCTCGATTCACTTAAATACAGTCTGTCAGATCCCGTGGCCAATCAACTCTTGCAGGGGATTGCGGAAGTCTTAGTGGAACGCAATAAACATATGTTGCTGCTATCTAGTCATGCTGATGCGGATCAACAGCGAGGGGCTGAATCTTTACCTGATGGTTTCATTTTGTATGGTGCTATCGATCCACGTTCTTTTGAGTTTATTTTAAAAACAGGTAAACCTGTGGTGGTTGTCGATTCTGAATATAAAGAGACGGCATCTGTTAATATCGACAACCAAAATGGCGCATTCACAATTGCTGAATATGCTATTCGAGATGAAAACGAGCGAGTCGCTATTTTAGGACTTCGTTTAATTGATACTGACAGAGTATGTCGCCTCACCGAGGCCGATCTAAATGAAGACTCACAAGAAGTATCCCATGCCAGATTAGCCGGTTACCGAAAAGCAGCAGAGAAAATAAACTGCCATATTGCAGCGGCTTCAATGTGGCATATTCCTATTAATGATGCTGAGTTGGCAGAAATTGCTGCCCGTGAAGCGTTAACGATGAACCCACGTCCGACGGTATTGTTGTGTATGAGTGATATTATCGCTTTGGCTGCAATTCGTGTTGCTAGGGAATTGAATATTAAGGTGCCAGACGAGCTCAGTATCACGGGGTTTGATGATATCCCTGAGTCTGCTAGATCAGAACCTGCATTAACCACAGTGTGTCAACAGAGTATCGAAAAAGGCCGAGTGGCGGCTACTTTGCTATTGGATGGCAAAACCAATGAAAATGTGGTGTTAGAAACCAAATTGGTGGTCAGAGACAGCTGCAAACTGAGCTAACTTAGCATATAAATTGGCTCGGCAAGGTAGTTTGCCGAGCAACTGTTAATTATTTACTAGTGACAATTCCTAGTACAACAAAAAGACTGCTATTTGGCGGTCAACCACATCACTTGATAGCCTGCGAGTTGAATGCCATTTTGAGCATGGCTTAAGGTGTTTTTAGAAATATGATCTTGATATTTACTGCCGTCAAGCTGCTGTAAAATTTCTGAGTCGATTAGCTGCGGATGCTCACTGAAATTGTTAATAGCTAGCAAAACCTCGCCTTCATCAGAGTATCGTGTGTAAGCAAACACATGTGGGTTTTGATTGTCTAATATTTGAGTATTTGCATCCCCTAATACCGGTAAGTTTTTGCGTAATGCAATTAAATTTTGCAGTTCTTTGGATACTGTATAAGACGTTGACTTAGGATTTTGCGCGTCGTTTATTGCCTGCTCAGTAAGTGCAATACGGTTGACCCATCGTGCATCATGCAATTTACTCTCATCAAGGCGATAACTGTAATCATTTAATAAGCCAATTTCATCCCCTGAGTAAAGCAATGGAATACCACCAATTGACAAGATAACTGCATTGATTAATTGAATTCGGGCAAGCGCATTTTGAATCAGTTCCTGATCGTTGAGTTCGATACCTTGCTCTAAACCTGCCAATGATGCCATTGAACCACAGACTCTGCAGTCTCCGGTGCTTGGGTTCTCGCCAAATGCGACTCCTTTGGCGAAACTACCGTCGAATCGTCCGGTGTAAAATTGGTTTAAAAATTGTCTATGATTGTGACCATCAATTCCTAAATGTTCAGCCACTTTGTCATCAAAAGTCCAACCAATATCATCATGACAGCGCACATAATTCACCCAACTACATTTGGGTGAAATACTGAAACTCTTTTGCATTGACTGGGTCAGTAAATTGGTCTTGCGCGTGGCAAGGCTATTCCACAATAACGCCATTAACAAAGGATTATAAGACAACTGACATTCTTCAGGATCAATGTACTTGAGCACTTCGTCTGGGTGCACAATTGCTTCAGATTTAAACACCACCGCTGGCGCTGATATTTGCAAACAGCTATTGAAAGCTTGAATTAATTTGTGTGCTTTATCTTGATTTTCACAGGTTGTGCCCATTTCTTTCCAAATGAAGGCGAGGGCATCTAAACGCAATGCTTCGCAACCTAAGTTGGCAAGAAATAACATTTCTGAGGTTATCCCATTAAAAACCGCAGGATTGGAGTAATTTAGATCCCATTGGAAATTATTGAAAGTAGTCCATACCCATTTCTGCGCATCTTCATTCCAGGTGTAGTTACCGCGTCGAACCTGAGGAAAGATCTCTCGTAAATTATGTTCGTACTGGTCGGGAATTGTGCGGTCATCGAACATATAATAAAAATCTTGGAATTCAGGATCACCTTGTTTCGCCGCCAACGCCCATTTGTGTTCATCTGACGTATGGTTAAACACAAAATCCAATACTAAGCTTATACCTTCTTTATTCAAGGCTTTTGCCAGTGCGATTAAATCTTTAGTGGTGCCTAACTTCTGATTAACTTTGCGATAATCGGATACAGCGTAGCCACCATCACTATCGCCTTTTGGAGAATCATATAGCGGCATCAAGTGAAGGTAGGTTATCCCTAATGATTTTAGATAGGGTATTTTTGCTTGTAAATCTTGAAGGTCTTGAGCAAATAAGTCTACGTAGCACGCCATGCCAAGCATATTTTCATTTTTATACCACAATGGATCTGCAAGACGTTGTTTGTCTTTTTGTTTTAACGCCCTAGAGCGTTCGCCAAAGCCTTTCGCAAGGCAAACTATAAGCTCTTGAAGATAATAGAAAACATCATAACGATGGCCGTAAATTTCTAGAAAAAGCGTAAATAATTTGGGAAAGTGATTGTGCAATCGTTGCTCAAATAATTGTTGGTCAGCTTTGCTCATCGAAGTCAGATCAATACTGTCTAAGATTCGTTTTAACGAGCGTTTACTCTCAATTTCTAGGTTCATAAATTACCCTGATAAGATATCTTTCTAATTCGATTAAGATTTATTTTATTTATGATACAGCGTGATAAAAGCATTATCAATAACAAATAAATAACATTTGTTAAGAATTTAATGGATTTAACTTAAACGTTACAGTAAGGTTGCTTAAATTGCGTTTGTGAACTAACTAAACAGTTATTTGCAAAGGTCTGATACGAAAATCAAGCTAGGGCTTAAATTAACCCGATAGCTTAATCATAGAGTCATAATTTAAGTGGCGCTGTAGCGGGATTAGGTCGTAAGTCAGACGTTAACATTTACTGGTTTAGCTAGGTTTTAACAACATGAGTTAATAAAATTGAGATTTAGAAAATGAATACATATTTTGCAGCGATAGAAGGTGGCGGTACTAAATTCAACTGTGCAATTATCGATAAAGAACGGAAAGTTTTGGCCAGTAGACGCATCGATACTCGCACTCCGGAATACACTATTGGCGAAACGATTACATTCTTTAAACAGCAACAAGAAGCAGGTTATCACTTTAGCCAGCTCGGCTTGGCCAGTTTTGGTCCGATAGATCTTCAACCTCAATCGAAGACTTATGGATATATTACTAAAACCCCAAAACCGTCATGGTCGAACACGCCAATAGTCGGGCAACTGCAAAGCGCTTTAAACTGTAACGTGGTTATTGACACTGATGTGAATGCCGCGGCGCTTGCTGAATGTAAATGGGGTGCGGCAAAACATACATCTGTTTCTGTCTACGTGACCGTTGGCACTGGTGTTGGTGTCGGTATTGTTATCAACGGAGAAACCTTAAAAGGTTTGGTGCATCCTGAGTTGGGCCATATGCTAATTCCTGCGCCAGAGGGAATTAAAGGTGTCTGTCCTTTTCATGGGAATTGTGTTGAAGGGCTGGCTTCAGGCAAGGCGATGAGTGATATTTGGGGCACGCCTGCGGAAACTTTGGCTGATGATCACCGAGCCTGGGACGTGCAAGGGCAAGTGTTGGCAAAGTTAGCCCACAACCTTACGATTAGTTACAGTCCAGAACGAATTATTTTTGGTGGTGGCGTAATGGCCAAACCAGGTTTATTAGATAGAGTGATTAAATACACTGAAGAATCTTTAAGTGGATATGTGGTTTTTCCTAAAGAAATCGATTTACAGCATATTATTCAACGTCCAGGATTAGGTGAGTTTTCGGGGTTATTCGGTGCTTTAGCGCTTGTGATCGATAAGGGATAGTGGCGGAACTGGATTAAATTGAAAAATGTGAACACTTTCAACAAATAAGCATTTGTTTCTATCCGGCTGTCGAGATAAAGTTAACGCTGTGTTTTTCCGATTGTAAAAAGGTGTTATGACAAATACTCCGACAGCCATCGAATTCGAAAACGTCTCTTTTGGTTATCCCAATCAAACGACTAGATTTAAAATCGACTCGCCAAAGAATGCAATTGATATAAAAAAGTGGCATGTGGGCCAAGGACGTTCGGTGTTTATCTCTGGGGAGTCCGGCTCGGGGAAGAGTACGTTATTGAATCTGATCTGTGGCACCTTGGTCCCAACTAGTGGCAAAATATCGATCTTAGGGCAAACTTTTTCTGAATTATCGGAAAGAAAGCGGGACCGTTTCCGCGCGTTGCATATTGGGGTGGTATTTCAACAATTTAACCTCATTCCGTATTTAACGGTGAAGCAAAATATTGAGGTCGCCGCTTATTTTGGCAAGGGCCGAAAGTTTGCTCCAACTTCAAGTATTATAAATCTTTGTAGTCAGTTGAATTTAGCCACTGAATTACTGCAAAAACCCGCCAATCAACTTAGTGTTGGGCAACAACAACGGGTGGCCATTGCTCGAGCTTTGATCAACCAGCCTGAACTGTTAGTTGTCGACGAACCCACCTCCGCCCTAGATACGTCAGCGCGAGATGGTTTCATCAAATTATTATTAGCATGTGCTAAGCAGTATCGGTTTACTTTGCTGTTTGTAAGCCATGATCTTAGTTTAGCAAACTACTTCGATCAGCATTTAAAACTAGCAGAGATTAACCATGCTCAAGAGGTGGTTGAATGATAATTAGTATTGCTGCACGTAGCCTAAAACATCGCTTACCAGCAGTATTACTGACTATGCTATCGATTATTGTTAGCGTGTCTTTATTGCTCAGCGTGGAACATTTAAGAGTGCAGGCGAAAGCCAGTTTTGGTCGCACTATCTCTGGTGTTGATTTAATTGTCGGTGCACCAACGGGACAGTCAAATTTATTGTTATATTCGGTGTTTCGTATTGGCAGCCCAACCAATAGTGTTTCCTGGGATAGTTATCAATCTTTATCGAAACTATCTAGTGTGAAGTGGATTATTCCAGTGGCTTTAGGTGACTCCCATCGAGGGTATAGGGTGTTGGGCACTAATAATCAATATTTTAAGCATTTTCAGTACGGCAATAAACAGCCTTTAGTCATCAATAGCGGAACATCATTTGAGTCAACATTTGATGCTGTCATTGGTTCAGAAGTTGCTCGTAAACTCAATTATAAATTAGGCGATGAAATCGCGATGTCCCATGGCTTAGCTGACGTGAGTTTCAGCAAGCATGTACACTCGCCATTTACTATCACGGGTATACTCGCACCAACAGGTACGCCGGTTGATAGAACTATCCACGTCAGCATGAGTGGCCTAGAAGTTGCGCATATGAGTGAAGCAAAAATAGATGAAATACAGCATAAAATCGAATCAGGACAACCAGTTAATATAGCTGTAGATAGCGTGACAGCAATGTTCATTGGCCTCAATTCGAAGATGCAAATTTTTCAATTGCAACGTTCAATCAATACCTATAAACAAGAACCTATGTTAGCGATCATTCCCGGCGTGGCCTTTGCTGAGTTATGGCAATTAGTCGGTAGTGTCGAAAGTCTCTTGTTGTTTATTTCGGTGCTTATTTTGTTTTCATCGTTACTTGGACTTGCCACTATGTTGCTCACCACTGTGCGCGAACGACGTCAAGAAATGGCTGTGTTGCGGGCGATAGGTGCCCATTCGTGGGTGGTGTTTTTGCTGATCCAAATTGAAGCATTATTACTGAGTTTATGTGCAAGTTTGATTGCATTAGTGGTTGTTTGGGGTGGTTTTCAATATGGCGCGTCCTGGCTAAGCGCCGAGTACGGTCTATTTATTGAAAATACTATTTTAGGCACCCGTTCTCTAGTCATTATTGGGATTGTCTGTGCGGCTACCTTTGTGATTGCAAGTATTCCCGCTTTGAGCGCTTATCGTCAGTCGATTCAACAGGGAATTCAAGGCAGATGAGTGATACAAAAGAACCCGCTCAATTAACTCACTCACAAGCAATGCGCTATAGCCGGCATATCATGTTGTCCGGATTTGACTTGGAAAAACAAGAGTTACTATTATCCAAAAAAGTGCTGTTAATAGGAGTGGGAGGTTTAGGTTGTGCCGCAGCTCAATATATAGTGGCAAGTGGTGTGGCAGGGATTACCTTAGTTGATGATGACATTGTCAATGAATCTAATTTGCAAAGACAGATACTGCATAATGAATCCAATATTGGCGAGAACAAGTGCACATCTGCAAAACGCAAATTAGCGATGTTAAATAGCAGTACAAATATTACTGTAATTGAACGCCGTTTAGATACTTCAGCATTAGATAAGATAATAAAAAATCATCATATTGTAGTGGATTGCTGTGATAATTTAGCGACTCGAAATCAATTGAATTTGGCCTGTTTAAAAGCAAATAAACCGCTAGTTTCAGGTGCGGCTATTCGCATGGAAGGGCAAATATTTAGTATGCAACCGGCCAAACAAAGTGCCTGTTACGGATGTTTGAGCAGACATTTTGGAGAGCAGCAATTAAGTTGCAGCGAGGCAGGGGTATTGTCTCCTCTGGTGGGCGTTATTGGTGCCATGCAGGCATTAGAAACACTCAAGATATTAGTCGATTTCGGACAAACATTAAGCAATAAACTGATGTTATTTGACGCTATGTCTATGCAATGGCAAACACTTAATCTAAATAGAAGTGCTAAGTGCCAGACTTGCTCTGTATTTGATTTAAAATAATTAAAATCGTGAACAAACTGAATGCTACCGTTAGCGTTTTAAAAGACCTTTTCACTGTTTGCTGAATAATAGGAGTTAGCATGTCAGTACCAATTTCTTATCAAGGCATTTTTTTCTTAATCACAATGACTTGTGTCTCTGTGTTCGCTCACGCTGCCAAAACAGATAACACCGAGCTTTTTCAACAATTACTGGATGATCATTGGCAACATGAAAATCAGGAAAAAGTGTTTTTTAGAAACGATCCTGATGCGTTTAGAACGAATGGCAAATTACCCGATATGTCTGAAAAAGGACGGCAAAGAAGAGAAAAGTTTAATCAAACCTTGATTCAACGTTTAGCCAGAATTGATGTATCGCAATTGTCAGAAAATAATCAGGTAACTTACAAGTTATTTTCTTATGAAAGACAAGCCGAAGCCAAAACCTATCAGCAACTAGATCGCTATTTTCCATTAAATTATTATGCTGGGTATCACAGCTATTTCGCTGGCGCACCAGCAAATATGTCATTTTTAAGCGCTGAAGACTATGATAATTATTTGCTTAGTTTGGCCGACTTTCCTCGTTATAATCAAACGTTTTTAAGTGATTTGTCTGAGGCCGTCAACAAAGGTTATGTGCATTACTGCGAAACCTTTAAAAACTATGATAAATCTATCAGCAAACATATTGTAAACAATGTTGAAGACAGTGTTTTTTGGGCTCCATTTGCGACTCTTCCTGCGCGTATTTCTGCTCAAGAAAAACACAAATACCAGCAACAAGCTAAACGCCTGATCATGCAAACTGTCATCCCCGAGTACCAAAAGTTCTATGATTTTTTCACTCAACAATACATGCCTAATTGTCGCAAAACTGCGGGTATTAGCAGCGTTGATAACGGTGCTCAATACTATAAATATCTAATCGAGTACTACACCACAACAGATTTAAGCGCTGAAGAAATCCATCAAATTGGCTTAGAAGAAGTGGCCCGGATCAGATCTGAAATGCAAAGCATCATTGCAAAAGTAGGCTTTGAAGGCAGTTTCAGTGAATTTATACATTACTTGCGAACAGACGAGAAATTCTACACTGATACAGCACTGGACATGGTAGAAAAAGCCAGCTACATCACACGTAAGATGGCGGGCCAATTACCGAAGTGGTTTAGTGTGTTACCGCGCACTACATTCGACATTAAATCCAGTCCCAACGGCGGAGCCTATTATGTTTCCTCTGATGGCAGTGGCACTACATCTGGTACATACTTTCTAGATACCAAAGATTTAAAAAGCCAACCTCTTTACACTTTAGAGGCGCTGACATTCCACGAAGCAGAACCCGGTCATCATTTCCAAAGCTCCATTGCACAAGAAATTGATATGGCCAATTTTAGAAAAAAACTTTATCACTCCGCATATGGTGAAGGTTGGGGACTGTATTCTGAGCGCTTGGGTAAGGAAATGGGCTTTTATCAAGACCCAATCAGTGACTTTGGTCGACTAACCTTCGAAGCGTGGCGCGCATGTCGCTTAGTGGTCGATACCGGTATCCATGCCAAAGGCTGGACTCGCCAGCAAGCTATCGATTATTTGGCAAAAAATACAGCGCTGAGTATGAACGAAGTGATTGGCCAAATTGACCGCTATATTAGTTGGCCAGGACAGGCGTTATCTTACAAAATTGGTGAGCTAAAAATTATGCAGTTACGGCAATATGCTCAGACCGAATTGGGCGAACAATTCGATGTGCGTAAATTTCATGATCAAATTCTTAAAAACGGCAGTTTACCCCTCGATTTGCTAGAAGAGTTGACGAAAGACTGGGTTGCCCAACAGAAAATTTAATGGTTTAAATTAGGATGTTAAATTGAATAATTTGGAACGCTTTAAAATAGCTTATTTAAAGGCAGTAAGCATATTAATGTTGCTCGTATGCACCTTTAATGGGTACGCTCAGGATACTTTGGTAAAACAAATACCACAGGGTTTTGTTACCGGGATTAAGCAAGATCAGAGTATCCAATTCAAAGGCATTCCTTATGCAAAGGCGCCGGTTGATGCGCTGCGTTGGCGACCTCCTGTAGCGCCTGAAAGTTTTGCGGGCCCCCTTGTTGCTGATCAATTTGGGCCAGCTTGTCCGCAACGAAATGGCAATTTAATCCAAAGCGAAAACTGTCTAACCCTGAATATTTTCACCCCAGAAACCCCAACCAATTTGAGTGAAACATCTTTACCTGTTCTGGTCTGGATTCACGGCGGAGGTTATGTTGCTGGTTCGGGGAATATTAAGCCTGATAGTCATAAAAACTGGACCGATAATGGGATTATATTGGTCACCTTTAATTATAGGTTAGGGGCGCTGGGAATATTTGCTCCAAGTGCCTTGGACTTGCCTGATGGAAATAACTTCAGCGTGATGGATATGGTCGCTGCGCTGAAGTGGGTTAAAACCAATATTGGTGCATTTGGTGGCGATCCCAATCGAGTTACTATTGCGGGCGGCTCCGCTGGCGGCATGGCGATTCAAATGCTTATGGTCAATCAGGAAAGTCGCGGATTATTCCAAGGGGCTATAGCGCAAAGTGGATACGGCGCTTGGCCACTTCCTAGAGTGTCATCTGTTATTGAACTAGCTGGCAGTCCTGATGCACAAACAATTTCCGATAAAATTGCAATGCGCGCGTTAAATGCAGCGCAAGATAGTATAAATTCAGCGTCACTCTATGCACTGCCGGCTGATAAATTAGTTTCTGCAATTGATGGCTTTCATGTCCCCATTGTCGATGGAAAAACATTGCCAGAAGAGCCTGCGATAATGTTTATGCAAGGCAAACAACATGATGTTCCCTATATCAGTGGTGGGAATAGTTTTGATGGTAGCGTGTATCCTTATTCTGGCGTCCCAGCAGAGCACTTATTGTCATTGATGGGGAATCAAAAGGCACAGGCGGAAAAAGTTTATGAATTAACAACGCCTTCTATTCAAGCGCTGCCTTATCAGCATTTGTTTGGTGATTTGAGGTATGTGATAGCCGCGAAAATCACCTCACAAAGCATGAATCGAATAGGGCAAGCTGGTTATAGATATTTTTTTGATTATGTGAGTGATGCGCAGCAATACCCCAATGGTGCGAATCACGCTGCGGAGACATACTTCTTATTTAGGCCAGACAATGTGCCTGTATTAAACAAAATGCGTCAATACTGGTACAACTTTATAAAATCTCACAACCCGAACGGAGATGATCTGCCTGCATGGCCTAATTTAACGGATAAAAACTCACAATGGTTAAAAATCTCCGATAAGATTTCCGCCACATCACAGGTGCGAGAAGATAAACTCAAGGTTCTTGAAAAAGTATTTCTGCAGCGCACTCGCGGGGTGATTAAGCAATAAACAAAGCACTATTAAACTTGTTCGGTTAAATACAACCCGTGTTCATTGATATATTGAGCGACCTCTTTGGGGACTTGCTTATCAATGTCTTGGTGGTTTATGAGATTGTTACGCACCGCAGTTGAGCGTATAGCTACACGTTCAGGTACTACCAATATTTCCCACTTATCTGAAACTTCTTGGGATTTATAAAACTTGTGCCAATTTATTTGATTATCAGGTCCCATGACGAATGTGAGTTTTGCATCAGGAAAGTATTCTGCTTGCAAGTAGGTTAATAAATCAAAGGTGTAAATTGGGTTGGTACCATCACTTAGTTGATCTTCAACCGGGAATACTTCAATCTTAGGTTCATTAAGTTGTTGTGCGAATAGGTGTAACATTGCCACTCTGTGTTCATAAGAGAGCATTTTTTTTGAGAAAGCATGAGCATATGAGGGAATTAATAATATGCTGTCGAATGTCGGTTGTTGTGAAGCGATGTATTCTACTGCGTCTTGATGCCCTAAAGTGGGAGGGTTAAATGCCGCACCAAAAATCGCTATGTTCATATGTAGGGTTCCAGTAAAAACAATTGTTATGACGAATTAGAGTAAGGGTTAACGCCTTACTATTGAGCCATAACTTTGGCGAAAAGTGTAGTAAAAACCATTAAAAATTATAATCATAAAACTCAAAATGTTGTGTAAATGTATACAGCGTAAATGCGGTATTAAATTTCAGGAAAAAGGTGTTAATGAAATCTAAAATAGCGTCAATTAATGTGGATCCACAAAAAGGTTTTACACCTCTTTGCCCAGATGAACTGCCAGTCAATGAGGGCGATCAAATTGTTCCTGAACTCCTTGCTCAAAATGCATTAGCAGATTTAATAATTGGCTCCAGTGATGCACATTGTGAACAGGCTTTGTTCCGAGTCGACAAAGATGAAGAGCAATTTAAACCGCTTGATCACGCCAATACTGATTGCACTTTCAAAATGCATTGTCGTCCTGGAACCAAAGGATTTGAGCTTTTGGATGGCTTACCAACGGCCACTGAATACGATTTTTTTGTTTGGAAAGGTGTGGCACCAGACTTACATCCGTATGGCGCTTGTTATCATGACCTCGCGGAAAAATTATCAACGGGGATCATTGAATATTTAGTGTTTAATAATGTCGATACTGTGATTGTTGGTGGCTTAGCGACAGATTATTGTGTCGCCACCACGGCCTTACAATTGCAAGCTTCCCAGCGTTTTGATGTTGTCCTCAATTTAGCTGCGTGTCGTGGTATTACTCCGCAAGGGGTCACTGAGAAAATAGAGTTAATGCAAAGCCAAGGGATCACTATTTTGCAAAATAGTCATGAGCTAAAAAAATGGTTAGCTAATCGGAGTGCTGGTTAGTGAAGTTTTCGAAAGCGTCAGTTAAGCGCAATTCTTTATTTCGGAAAAACCTCAATTTTTCCACCTTAGATAATGACTATTATAAAATGAATATGTGGCAGTGCTTTATGCATCAATATCCCTATATTGAAGAAGCCGAATATCGTTTTTTTATGCGCAGTGATGTGGACTTGAGACCTTACAAAGCTGAAATCCAGCAAGAGTTGCAAAAACTGGACGGCCTTAAATTTACAGATGATCAAATTCGCTGGTTGGAAAAGACACCTTGGTATACCAAAGATTTCATAGAATGGGCGCGAATGTGGTCCTTTCAGAGTCGATTTTTGTACATTACCGAAGAAAATGAGCAATTGTCGATAAGTGCCCGTGGCCCACTAATGCATATTCATAATTTTGAAATGCCAGTTTTATCGACGGTCGCTGAAGTGTATAACCGCCGTAATTATCCGAATAAGTCATATCAAGATGTGCGAAAACCTTTATTTAAAAAAATTGATTGGTTAAAAGAGCAACACCAGAAACATGACCTCAGCGGCTTAACCTTAGCTGATTTTGGGACTCGCCGTAGATTTAGCTATGAAACTCAATTAACCGTAGTTGATATGCTAAACAAGCAATTGCCTGAATTTTTTATTGGCACTTCTAACATGCACATTGCTAAAGAGTTAGGGGTTAATCCCATAGGTACTATGGCACATGAAATATTTATGCTATCGCAACAGGTAGGCGTGCAATTAGCACACTCCCAAAAGCATACGTTAGAATGCTGGGTGAAAGAGTTTCGCGGACAACTAGGTTACGCCCTAACTGATATTATTGGTATGGACGCATTTGTCCGAGATTTTGATTTGTATTTTGCAAAGTTGTTCGAGGGATTGCGACAAGACTCAGGCTGTCCTTTTGAATTCGGTGAAAAAGCGATAAAAATGTATTCAGATCTGAAACTCGATCCGAAAACAAAAACGGTAATTTTCAGTGATGCCCTGAACTTTGAAAAAATGGTCGAGCTATTTCTGCATTTTCGCGGACGCATTCGCACATCTTTTGGTATAGGGACCTTTTTATCAAATGATGTGGACGGGGTTGAACCTCTAAATATGGTGATGAAGCTGGTTAAAGTAAATGGTAAACCTGTCGCAAAAATATCTGACACCGCAGGCAAAAACTTGTGTGATGATGAGAATTTTGTGCGCTATCTAAAAGACGTTTATAACGTTACTTGGGCTTAAAAAAACATTTATGTGAAAAAAAGCCTGAACTCACGGTATTCAGGCTTTTTTGTTATATAGTTAATCTGTAGGATATTGTTGGCTAATCCGATAAATCAACAACGCCGCCTTGTGCATATTCTTCGCGAAGCTCGTCATATCAGCAATCTCGCCTTTTGTATGACCGCCGGTTCCCATTAAACCTAAACCATCAAGGGCCATGTCTACGTGCTCTGCGGCGAATGAAATATCAGCGGCCCCTGCGTTACGCGGGTTGACGGCTGCCACTTTACCGTAACCGAGGGATTCACTGATATCACTATACCATTGCAACAATTGATAATTCTGCTGAGTTGGAGCCATAGGTGGATAGCCTTCACCAATCACTAGCGTGGCGCTGGTATGCAGTAAGTTTTGTTTTACAATCTTATGCATAGTGGTTTTTGCGGTATTCAACTCATCTTGAGTCAATGCTCTTATTCCACCTTTTACTATTAGATGCTGAGCTACTACGTTATTTTTACCAAATGTTGTGCCACTGGCAGTTTCATCTTCGAAGTTTACTTCGGTACCGCCTAAGATAACCCCTGGATTGAAGGTTAAATCACCAAGGTTGGCTAACTCCTGACGAAATGTATCTAGGATACGAGCACCTTCAAAAATAGCGCCAAAGCCCACCTTTTGGCTAAATATTTGCGAGGAATGGGCTGGCCGTCCGGTTACATCTAGTTGCCAATCAACCGAACCTCTACGGGCAACCACTGCGGTTTCTATATTGCCATCACCATCTTCGAACCCAAGAGCGATATCTGCCCATTTGGCAGCGTTGATAATTGCCGCTTTTGAGGCGGATAAGGGTTTACCGCTGCGTTCTTCATCGCCAGTCATGACAATCTGAATACTTACATCATCAAGCAGTCCTAGGTGTTTAAGGGCGCGCATCACTTCAATAATAATAACGTCTCCGCCTTTCATATCTGTGACACCAGGGCCTGAAGCTTTATTGTCAGCTAAAGCTTGGTAGGTTTGAAATGCATCTGTCTTAGCAAATACCGTATCTAGGTGACCGATCATTAGAATTTTCGGACCTTTTGTTCCATAGCGTGCAATCAAATGTCCAGCTCGTCCAAATTCAGCACCGTCTTGCCACTGGGTTTCAAATCCGAGTTGTTCTAATTCATTTTTAAATAACATTCCAACTTTTTTAACACCGCTAAAGTTCATGGTGCCGCTATTGATGTTAACCGACTCAATTAACAGGGCTTGCGCTTGTGGAAGTTGTTGATTTAATGTGTCAACGATTTTAGATTCGATTTGTGGCTGAGTCTGGGCCGCGTTTATCGCCAATGAAATTAGCATTAAAGAACAGATAAAAGAGATTCGAAACTTCATAATAATCCATAGGGTTTGATTTATTTAACAGGATAAAATTTGCGTCTTATAAAGTCTAGTTATAAGAAAAAAGAGTAAATCCGTTTATTTTTACTATCTGATTAAGTATCGAGCTATAAATATTCCCCATATTCCTGTAAATTACGCGCACTTTTTGTCATCATGTAACGTCAATGCCACTTATCATCCGCTGTGGATTGACCACCAAATTCAACGAGGAATCATATGAAAACACTTTCTGACATAGCCGTAGTAGGCTTAGCCGTAATGGGCGAAAACCTAATTTTAAATATGGCCAGTAAAGGGTTTACGGTCACGGCTTATAACCGCTCGTATAGCAAAGTGGAAAATTTTCTCGCGACCCGAGCGAAAGATAAAACGATTCGTGGTGCCGACTCTATTGAGTCACTAGTTGCATCATTGAGTTCGCCTCGCAAGATTATGCTAATGGTTAAATCTGGTCAGCCAGTAGATGATTTTATACAACAGCTCATTCCACATTTGGATAAAGGTGACATTATCATTGATGGTGGAAACAGCCAGTTTGAAGATTCTAATCGTCGTACCGCTATGTTAACGGACAAAGGTTTGTTGTATGTAGGGACGGGCGTGTCAGGTGGAGAAGAAGGCGCGTTGCTTGGTCCTTCAATTATGCCCGGTGGAAATCCTGAAGCATGGCCTCATGTGAAACCTATTTTTCAAGCTATTTCAGCGAAAGTTAAAGACGAAAATGGCGAGCTATCAATTCCATGTTGTGATTGGGTTGGTGAAGGTGGAGCGGGTCACTTTGTAAAAATGGTACATAACGGCATTGAATATGGTGATATGCAAATCATTTGCGAGGGCTTCATTTTAATGCAAGATTTGTTGGGAATGAGTACCGACGAAATGCAAGCTGTCTTTAAACAGTGGAATGAAACTGAATTATCAAGTTACCTGACAGAAATCACCGCTGATATTTTAGGTTACAAAGAAAATGGTGAAGCGCTGGTTAATAGTATTTTGGATACCGCAGGGCAAAAGGGAACGGGTAAATGGACCGGTATTACGGCCTTGCACTTAGGTGTTCCTCTAACCCTAATAGGTGAAGCTGTTTTTGCTCGTTGTCTCTCTGCAATAAAAGATCAACGAGTACAGGCTGCTAAGACCATATCTGGACCAAAAGCAGAATTTACCGGCGATAAGGTGGCTTTCCTTGAAAGCTTACGCCAAGCATTGCTTGCTTCAAAAATAGTCTCTTATGCACAAGGTTTTGCGGTACTGCAAGAGGCAGCCAAAGAATATAAATGGAATCTCGATTATGGCAGTATTGCGATGATGTGGCGTGAAGGATGTATTATTCGTTCAGTATTTTTGGATAACATTAAAGCCGCTTACGATAATAACCCTAATTTGGATAATTTATTGCTAGATGATTATTTCAATCAAGTGGTTGCCAAGGCTCAACAAGGCTGGCGTGAAGTGGTTGCAACTTCAGCAATGCAAGGTGTGGCAGTGCCTTGTTTGTCGTCTGCACTGAGCTATTTTGACGGATATCGTACGGAAAACTTACCTGCTAATCTGTTGCAGGCCCAACGCGACTATTTCGGTGCGCACACTTATGAGCGTAAAGATAAACCTCGCGGAGAATTTTTCCATACAAATTGGACTGGTAGAGGCGGTGATACTGCTTCCACTACTTACGATGTATAATTGGTAATATCGCGACAAAAGGCTGCATATTGCAGCCTTTTTTGCAGGCGTATATTAATTTTCCGGCCATCTTAATGATTGCTGTATTAACGGCATAAAATGCCTCGCTAACTGAGTGTGTTGGGCTAGGGTTGGGTGAGGATCAAAATTGTCTCCTTTACAATTAATACAGGCTAAATAATCCAGTTGTGGCTCCTTTAGCTCATCCACAAGATCTTTTAAAGATTGGATTAAGATTCGTTTTTTGACTTCATTTTCAGAGGTGTCGCATAACATGGGTCCTTCTGAAATCATGATTTGAACATCAGGATATAAATTCAATAAGTGTTTTACACCAAGGGCATAAGTTCGTTTAAAAATACTCAGGTCAGGCGTATTGGTATAAAAATCATTTGTCCCCAAACAAATGAAAATGCCGTCTGGTATGTAGGCATCAACTGGCCACTTTTGGGTATAGGGAGGCACGGGTATTGTCAGTGGAAAAATCTCTGGTAATTGGGCTTCACTCGCTAGCATGTTTGAACCTTGGATTAGTCCTCGGCCACCAAACCCAATAAGATGCACTTGAGCTTTGAGTAAACGTCCTAATTGCATACCAAAAGATTGATAAGCATTGGCCAATTGAGGTCCTTTTTTCGCATTAGGATGTCGCTCCATTAATGCGCCTGTCACAATAGAATCACCTATGAATATCAACTTTCTATCAGGAAGTTGGGGCGGTTCAATAAGTTCACCATCTTGTATGAGTAATGAGATTAAATTAATAACCCCGTGCCAAGACTCCCCCCGATTAAGCAATTCAATTTTGACATTTTGTTTATGTTTTGCCGAAAATATGCGGAACGTTCTAGGTGTTTTCGCAATAACAAGCTGTTTGCTAAGCGTGTTATTGATGATCACATCTATTCTGCCTTTACCAACGGCACATTTAGCGACTAATTCGACATTTTTAGCCTGCACATTGAATGAAATGCTTACACCTGGATAACTAAACGCGATTCCTTCATCTAACCTCAGGATTCTACCCATAACTGTTATTTTTGCGTTATTACAATCGATGATATTTTTCATTTGCAGACTAAATTCAGTTAGTTATGCGATATTTGACACTAATTATAAGGTAGATGGTATGACGAATTACACAGTAAAGAGTAAACTATCACTGAATTGTTTTGTTGGGTTACACAATCAGTAACACTCTCTAGTTGGAATTCAATAGATTCCATCCAGAACTGGGTTACTTTCCCGATTGTGACTTGTGAAACGCTTCTCCCCAATTTTCCAGAAAATCTGGACATTTTATGCCCCGCTTTTTGCGGGGCTTTTTTTATTTCTGGCTTATCAATCTGGCACTTGCTGATATTTTAATCAATTTTCGGCGAGCTGAATTTTTCGTTTTAACTTTTTCGGTAATTTTTTTTCGATTTTTACAAAACAAAATTTCGATTATAAATTTCAAATTTATCTTGAAAATTAAGATTTCAAATGTGAAAAAGCAATATAAAACAACTGGTTAAATCTATGCAAACGATTGTTATTGATGTTTGGGGATATAAATTGACCCGATTAAGTGTTGGTTTGTAATAAGTAACTTACTATTTTGTAACGTTTTTTTAGCAAAACAGGTTGATAAATTAGGCATATCCAACTATAAATAAAACTGTGATTAGGCTATAAAAATTCTTATACATCAAAAAATAGCTTATCCAACATGACGATTTCAGTATCGGTGCGCCAATAAGGACTTAACTGAATCGCATGATTACGTCGAACAATGGACGGAAAAACCAAACACTTAATTATGGGAACAACACATGAAGAATAACTTTTCTAAACTCTCTATGGGGATCAAAATGGGATTGTCAGCAACAGCTGCATTGTCTTTGACAATGACCACACCGCTGATGGCTCAAGAGTCCACAGACAAAAATGCAAACGTTGAAAAAATAGCGGTGGTTGGTAGCCGCGCGGCACCACGTTCTGTTGGTGATTCTCCAGTACCAATTGATATTATTGGTTCTGATGAGCTAACAAAAGCCGGTAATACCGACATGCTAGAAATACTCAAAGGTACTGTACCTTCACTTAACGTTCACACTAACCCAATTAGTGATGCCGCTACTTTGGTTCGTCCTGCAAATTTACGAGGGTTATCAGCAGACAGTACCTTAGTTCTGTTAAACGGGAAACGCCGCCATCGTTCATCCGTTATTGCGTTTTTAGGCGGTGGCATTAACGATGGTGCACAAGGCCCTGATATTTCAGTTATCCCAAGTATTGCTTTGAAACAGGTCGAAGTGTTAAGAGATGGTGCTGCGGCACAATATGGTTCTGATGCAATTGCCGGTGTAATGAACTTTGTGCTCAAAGATGATTCAGAAGGTGGTTCATTGGTTGTTCGCCACGGTGAATATTATGAAGGTGATGGCACTACAACAGAAATTTCTGGTAACGTAGGTATGCCATTTACTGATGATGGTTTTGCAAACTTAAGCTTTCAGTACAAAAATGCAGATGCAACCAGTCGCAGTGTACAACGCCCAGATGCCGCAGCGTTTGCTGATGCTGGTTTGACCGTTGAAGATCCTGCACAAATATGGGGTTCGCCTGAAATAAACGACGACATTACTATCTTTGGTAACGTCGGTTTAGATTTAGGTAATGATAAAGAATTTTACATGTTTGGTAACTATTCCGAACGGGATGTTAGAGGGGGCTTCTACTACCGTAACCCTACAACGCGTCCAGGTGTATACGGTGGTATAGTACGTAATGTCGATGGCACACCTTCTTACCGTCCAGGTGATGATGATCCGACTGGTCAAGCTGCTTGGGATGCTGCACCAGCAACGGTTCTAGTAGGTTCTCTAGATGGTTTAGAGCAACAATTGAATTGTCCGGTAGTTGAAATCGGTGATAATGGTCTTCCTGATCAAACGGCACTAGATTCATTAACAGCTGCCAATTGTTTCTCCTTCAATCAAATGATCCCCGAAGGTTTTACACCAAACTTTGGTGGCAATATAACTGATACCTCTTTAACAATTGGTACTAAAGGTGAGTTTAAAGAAGGTTTTGCTGAAGGGATTTTATACGATATCAGTGGTGCTGTTGGTCGAAATGAATCGCAGTTTTTCATTTACAATACGGTGAATGCTTCCCTTGGTCCTGATACTCCTCGTGATTTCTCACCGGGTAAATACATTCAACTAGAAAAAACATTTAACTTCGATTTGGTTAAATTGATTGACGCCGATTTATATGACGACATTAACCTTGCCGGTGGTCTTGAATGGCGTGAAGAATCTTTTGAAGTGATTGCAGGTGATGAAGCTTCTTTTGTTGCTGGCGATCTTTTCTCGCAAGGGTTCAGCGTAGGTTCTAATGGTTTCCCTGGATTTAAACCTTCCGATCAAGGGGTCTCAACTCGTCGCAGTGCCGCCTTGTATGTTGATGCAGAAGTGCCCTTCACAGAAGCTTTCTTAATGGGTTACGCTTTACGTTACGAAGATTATGATACCTTTGGTTCAACGACCAATTACAAGATTTCAGCACAGTTTCATGCCACAGATGATCTCTCATTCCGTGGTTCTGTGAGCACAGGTTTCCGTGCTCCTACTGTTGGTCAAGCAAACGTAAGTAACGTGCAAACTAACTTAGACAGCGGTGTTTTAGTTGATTCAGCGTTGCTGCCGCCTACTAATCCAATATCTGTGCAACTAGGTGGTACTGAGCTAGAGCCTGAAGAGTCACAAAGCTATACCTTTGGTATGATTTATCAAGTGGGTAGCGTGTTCGTTACAGTTGATTATTACAACATTCAAGTTGAAGACCGTATTAGTCAATCTGATAAAATCAATCTTACTGATGAAGATAAAGAAATTCTTAAAGATGCAGGTGTACAAAACGTCGATGGTTTGGCACAGGTTAGCTTCTTTACCAACGACTTTGATACAACCACTCAAGGGATTGATGTTGTAGCCAATTACACTACCAGCCTGTTTGATGGAAGTTCTACTTTCGCCTTGGCGTATAATTGGAATGAAACCGAAGTTGATAGATATTCTGATATTACCGGTGAATTCAAAGTTAAGCGTATTGAAGAAGATCTACCTAACCACAGAGCTACGCTGACATGGTCACAAAGTTGGGATAGCTTCAGCATGTTTACACGTTTGAATTACTATGGTGAATATCAAGGTGTGCATGTAGATTATGATGCAACGGCAATTACTGCTGATTCAGCCGTTACGGTTGATTTTGAAGCGAGTTATTTCGTGAATGATGCAATTACTCTATCTGCTGGTGCGCAAAACTTGTTTGATCAGGATGCTGAAAAAATCAATATTCCTGCTGACCAAGGCATTGCGAATAACACATGGGGTGGCGTTTATTACGAAACTTCTCCTATGGGATTCAATGGTGGTTTTTATTACTTAAAAGCAACCTACAACTTCTAATCTAAGCGGAAGTATGAAAGCCTTGTCAGTAGACAAGGCTTTTTTTTTGAGAAGTGCGATAGAAATGCGAGAGAAATATTGAATAATCAAATTCGAATAGGAAATGACTATTTAGCCAAAGGTGATTTGCTCAATGCGCAGAAGATATTTGTTCAGTCACTGAAAAATGATCCAAATAACGGGGCAGGGTATCTCGGCTTAGGCAAAGTCGCTAAAGCGGCGTTCCAATATGATCAGGCTATCAATTTACTGCAAAAAGCCTGTCATTTATTAGATAAACAACCTGAGCCACTGTTAGAGCTAGCAGATGCTTTCGGTATTGTACATGCCACTGAGGATGCTCAGACTGTATTACGTTACGCTTATGAAAATTGTTCGCAAAACAAAGCTGTGCTCGCAGCATTGATACAACACTACATTGCCACTGCACAAAATACGCAAGCGCTGCCACTGCTTTGGTCACAAATTCGTTCTGCAGATCCAGAATTTTCAGCCTATGGATGGCTCGATTTAATTCGCACACAAGTGACACCCTTAAATCCAGATGAATGGGCATTATTGACGTCTAGCTACGCCAGTTCCACACCTGCATCACAGCAACGAATGCTACTTGATTACGCACTAGGTCAGGCATATGACAAACTGAAAAATTACCCCAAAGCCATAGAACACCTGCAAATGGCCAATGCATATCAGTTAACATTGTGTCCTTATAGAACGGAGCAGATGTCAGCATTTTTTTCGACACTTTCTGACAGCTATCAACAGGTTGCATTTGCGCAAAAGAAATCAAATGACAATACATATGCGGTTACCCCGGTTTTTATCCTAGGATTGCCCCGCACAGGCTCTACATTGTTGGAGCAAATGCTATGTCAGCACAGTGACATAAATAGCTGCGGTGAACAGGCATATCTAAGTCAATATAGTGTGCCTTTTTTAGAGAAAATGACGCAGTTGAGTTATCCTGAATTAGCTAGCAAGCTAAGCGAGTTTGATACCTCAAAGGTATCAGAACATTATTTAAAATTGATAAAAATTGGTTTAAATGAAGCTTTTATCATTAATAAGTTACCGGCAAATTTTCAAAATATCGGTCTAATTTATCAACTTTTCCCGAACGCAAAAGTGATTCATATTACTCGGCAGATTAAAGATGTTTCGCTATCGATTTATAAAAACTATTTCTACGAAAACGAACCATATTTTTGTGATATTGAGGAGTTTGATAAATATGTCAGTTTCTATCAGCAACAAATGCAGTTCTGGGAGGCGTTGATACCCAACAGAATCCTCACCATTACTTACGAAAATTTAGCCGCTGAGCCAAAACAAGTCATTAAAAACGTACTCAACCATATGGGACTTGAATGGCAGGCGTCTTGTGTGACTGCCATTGATGGCAAAGGAACTATCAATACTTTAAGTGCGGCACAAGTACGTAAACCTATTCACCACAAATCAATTGGCCAGTGGCAAAACTATAAAGCGCTTTTCAATTAGCTAAAAAAACGCCAAATGGCTTCCAGCCATACTAAGGTTAATATGGTCAATGCGATAAAAACTGCGGAGGATCCCATATCTTTAGCACGTCCAATCAAAATGTTATTTTCTAGCGTAACGGCATCCGCGAGCGCTTCAATGGCTGAGTTAATAATTTCTGCAAACAACACAAATAGTAATGTACCAATAAGCGCCATTAGATGGACTGTTGAAGAGGATAAAACAAAAGCAAAGGGCAGCATGACCATTACCAAAATTAGTTCTTGGCGAAATGCTGACTCATGTTGCCATGCTGCGCTAAATCCACGAAAAGAACACTGAGTAGCCTTGAATATCCGTGAAAATCCAGTGCCATTCGGTTTATTCACCAGCACCGATTCATCTTCAACCACCGATGCTTGAGTAACTTTGTTTTTCATATCTTTGTACTTCTGCTTTACTCGTCAACTCGCAACACTGTAACTTATCACTAAATGCGTTTTAGTTTGGGTAACGTTTTTGCAGTCCTTGATATACACAATCACTGTAATTGTGAAGGGTAATATCGAGTTCGTTTAACACTTCCACTAAGTGTTCATTGTCTTCACGACCTAGCCAAACTTTCAAATAACTACCGTCTTTATACCCATTATCTTGTCGAAAGAAGTTAAGCACGTTTTTACCAACGTACTGACGGTAAAGTTCATCCGAATCCATTTCCGCTTGTTCGACAATTTTGATGAATAGAGGCACAGAAAATCGTTTTGCTGCACATAAACCCGCCATTAGTTCCAAATTTTCTAAAATATCTTGGTCATTAAACGCATATTCTTTGCCGTCGAACGTAACTGACTGGACACCACTATTCAATTCACTTGCAATGGTTTCGGCAGAGGACTCTATGTTGCCATCAAAGTCGATAATGATTGCGGAAAGAGCAAAGTGCCAAATGTCCACTAATTCCATTTGCAACTGGGGTAGGTCTTTTTGTTGCGCTTTCCACCATTTCCAACCATGATGTTCAATCCCCTCGACCGCCTCTATCATTGCAGCTCTAAGGTATTGATATCCGGCAGTTAACCACTGAGCATTAACCTTTTGATTCATTTTGGCTTGAAGGTTAAGCATGGTGTTAAGTTGAGTAGAGGAAAGCATAATAGTCCTTATGTAGAATTAGCGAGTGCATAGTGTACTTGTTTTGTGATAATCGGCATAGCCTGAAACAGACTAATCATAATTATAATATTAACCTTAAGATAGTATGAATATCCTCATGTTTTAAGCATGGATTGGGCTTATTTCTATCAGGTAATAAACTAAAAATTTAGGAGACAGGTGTGAAAAAATACGTAGTTATTTGCTTGATGTTATTTTCATCAGTTGCGTTTTCCCAGAGTAAGTCGATAAATGACTTTACCAGTGGAATGCAATCAAAGGAGGGGTTTTACACCGTCTATTATGAACAAGATAGTGGGAAGTTGTATTTACAAATTGAAAACTTTGGGCAACAAGTATTGTTCCAAAGTAGTTTGCCACAAGGCATAGGCTCGAATGATATCGGCCTAGACAGACTCCAGCTTGGTAAAACTCGTTTAGTGGTTTTTGAGCGCTTTGGCGATAAAGTTTTGCTAAAACAGTTAAATACCATGTTTCGTTCTACAACCGATAATGCTGCCGAGGCTGCTAGTATCGATGAGGCTTTTGCTGACTCTGTCATTGCTGGTTTTACGGTTGTTGCACAGCAAGATGGCGCCGTTTTAGTCGATTATACTGATTTCCTTTTGTCTGATATCCATGGTATTTCCCAGCGCCTAACTCGTGCTAAGCAGGGCAGCTTCAAAGTCGACTCGAAGCGCAGTGCAGTGTATATGCCGCGCACAAAATCCTTTGTTGATAATACCGAAATGGAATCATTAGTCACTTTTGGTGGCACCAATCCAGGCAAATACTTGCAGCAAGTAACCCCTTCTCCAGATAGTGTTACTGTGCATTTACATCATTCTTTGATCAGATTACCTGATGATAATTATAAACCGCGGGCATTCAGCCCTAATTCCGGTTTTAACAAGATGACCTATCAGGATTATTCAGTTCCTATCGAAGCATCGATGGAACAAAGTTTAATAACTCGCCACCGTTTGTTTAAGAAAGATCCAAAAGCAGCAGTAAGTGAAGCAGTTGAGCCTATTATCTATTATTTAGATCCAGGTGTGCCAGAGCCGGTCAGAAGTGCCTTGTATGAAGGTGCTATGTGGTGGGATCAAGCCTTTACTAAAATAGGTTATAAAAACGCGTTTCAAGTGAAAATGTTACCTGAAGACGCGGATCCAATGGACGTAAGATACAACGTCATTAACTGGGTGCACAGAGCAACACGCGGATGGTCTTACGGAATGTCAGTGCGTGATCCACGTACGGGTGAGATTATAAAGGGGCAGGTTACCCTTGGTTCTTTGCGCGTCCGTCAGGATTATCTTATCGCCTTAGGTTTAACCAGTCCGTTTAAACAAAGCGATAGCAGCATTGAAGCGCAAAAAGAAATGGCGTTAGCCAGAATCAGACAATTATCTGCCCATGAAGTTGGCCATACGCTAGGTATTGCTCATAACTTCGCAGCCAGTGCCTATGGTCGCGAGTCGGTAATGGATTATCCTCATCCTACTGTGACGGTAAAAGATGGCAAAGTTGATATTTCCGATGCGTACGCAGTAGGTATGGGAAAATGGGATGACCATGTGATCGCTTACGGTTATCAAGATTTGCCAGATAATGCTGATGAAGCCGATTATTTACAAAATACGATTCAAACCGCGCTCACTTCAGGTTTGCTCTATATCAGCGATCGTGATGCCAGACCTAGTCACGCCATTAGCCCAATTGGTCACTTATGGGATAACGGTAAAGATCCGGTAGAAGAGCTGCACAATCTGATCGAGGTGCGTAAAGTTGCATTATCACAATTTGGGATTAATTCTATTCCAGAAGGTACAACTTTAGCTTCATTGCAAGAAACCTTAGTACCTGTTTATTACTTGCATCGTTATCAATTGGATGCAGTGGCTAAACTTATTGGTGGTTTAAACTACGCTTACGAAAGTAAAGGCGATTATAGTCAGCCCAAGGGGGTGTCGTTTGTTGAACAAAGCAAGCAGATGGCCGCGTTAGATGCCATGATCGAAACGCTTTCGCCGAAGTTTTTACATATACCTGAGAACATTAGTTCTTTGATTACACCTAAAAGCCTTGGCGAGTCTAATACCCGTGAAAGCTTCAATGGTCGTAATGGTTTGAGTTTTGATCCTATCAGTGCCGCAGAATCAGGAGCGGGTTATACCTTGAGCTTAATGCTAACAGCTGAGAGATTAAACCGTCTCGCTGCGCGTCCTATTAATAGTCGTGATCAACTAACAATCCCTGTTTTATTAGAAAAATTATTCGCGGCTACTTTACAACAAAAGCCGAGTAAATTTGCTGCTGATGTTAAACAACGGGTAGATTATGTAGTGCTCAATAGTGTCATTCAAGCTATGCAAGCTGAAGATATCGCACCAGAAGCTCAAGGGGCTTTATTAGCTGGCTTGATGGACTTACATAGTTGGTTGAAAAAGAACTCTCGTTATGGCCAAAATAAAGTAATGGCTAAACAGTTAGACTGGTTTATGGCAACAGGTGACTGGAAAGGTAACTTTGAAGTGAAACCGCTTCCTCCAGGTTCGCCAATCTAAATACTTATTTTATATTTACTGTATAAGCCGGCTATTGCCGGCTTTTTTATGGTTATCCTGAATTTTTTGACGTTACACAAATTGATACTCAGTAATTTTTATTTTTCATGTACTTAGCCGTCATAATTGTCAAAGTGATGGTAAAATGACTTTTGCTATCTTTGCTAAACGAGCATTGATTAATCCCTTTAATTTAAATTTTGTCACATGTGGTGTGTGCTTGGGTTGTGTTTTAAATGAAAAGTAGAAGAGTGCATAAAGTCCTAGGGTTGCTATTAGTTTTACCTATGATTGGTTGGGTAATTACGGGGCTCATATTTTTTATAAAGCCAGGTTATCAAGATGCATATGAACAGTTAGCGATTAAAACTTACCCATTGGAGCAATCATTTGTCATCCCAAATTCAACTAATTGGATAGAAGCAAGAGTTGTTAAGACGATACTAGGACATCATTTACTGGTCAAAACAGCACAGGGATTTGAGCATCTAGATCCAGATTCCTATCTACCTAAAACGCTTTCCGAACAATCTGAATTGCATACGCTGGTAAATGATGCTGTTTTGCATAATCCACAACGTTATGGAAATGTAGTGTCGAGTGACGGTTATAAAGCAAAAACAAACACTGGGGTTGAAGTGAATCTTAATTGGAATCGCTTAACCTTAAGTCAAAGTGGTGGTGACACCAAGTTAATAAACACCCTGTATAAAATTCACTATTTACAATGGACTCCGTTTAAAGAATTCAATCAAATTTTGGGATTTTCGGGTCTCATTTTATTACTTCTATTAACCATTTTAGGCATCAAAATATACCTATCAAGCAAAGGTAACATCAAGATTAATAGGGGATAAATTAAACCGCTAAAATTGCGACCTAATTTATGCCGTTTAAAAATTAATTTTAATAACAGTGGCGACTCCTGCGACATTTATTACATCACTCACCTATATAATATTTGACATATGAAATTTCACATATATGATTAATCACATATATGAATAATCGAATGTGTTTATGAGTCCTTTACAAGTTTTTAAATGTCTTTCTGACGATACTCGACTTAAATCCTTAATGTTGATAGCTGAGTCTGGCGAGTTGTGCGTATGTGATCTCATGGAGGCACTTTGCCTCGATCAACCTAAAATTTCCCGTCACTTAGCTGAGCTGCGTAAATGTTGCATTTTGCAGGATGAAAGAAGAGGGAAGTGGGTGTATTACCGTCTTCATCCAGAATTACCCGACTGGGTAAACAAAGTGATCACAGAATCTACTTTTCATAACCAATCCTATTTCGAAGCGGCTTTTAAACGACTTAAAGCTTCTCCTAATGCTCAATATAACTGTTGTTAACCGGGGTTCAACGATGAAAATTTTATATATTTGTACTCATAATCGATGTAGAAGTATTCTCTCAGAAGCAATCACTAATCAGTTAGCAGGTGATGTGATTGTGGCTCAAAGTGCTGGCAGTCAACCAGCAGGGCAGGTACACCCTTTATCTATCAAATATCTGCAAGAAGCTGGAATTTCGGTGCAGGGACTCAAGAGTCAATCTTGGGATGATTTTGAACAATTTGATGCCGATGTGGTGGTCACTGTCTGTGATTCAGCCGCCGGTGAAGCTTGCCCCTTGTGGTTTGGGAATTCTCTGAAAGTGCATTGGGGACTGACTGACCCGTCAAAGGTGCAAGGCACGGAACAAGAGATAGCCGCCTCTTTTAAACATTGCATTGAAGAAATCACCGCTCGGGTTAAGCAATTGCAAATATTGGCCAAAAAGGATCTTAATCCAGACCAATTGAAAGTTGCCTTAGCTGAATTAGGAGCACACTAAATATGCTACGGGACATGTCATTAGCGAATATTGAAGAGCAGAGTTTAGATAAACCTACATTTGAAAAATGCATTGCCGAACCGTTAGAACACGCACCGCGTATTTTACTTTTACATGGATCGATGCGTAAGCGAGCATTTAGTCGATTGGTTGTAGAAGAATGTGCACGTTTACTGATTCATTTCGGTGCCGATGTGAAAATATTTAATCCTGAGGGTTTACCGCAAACAGATACTGAAGATGAACATCATCCCAAGGTTAAAGAATTGCGTGAACTTATGATGTGGTCAGAGGGGCAGGTATGGTGTTCTCCAGAGCGTCATGGCTCTATGACTAGCATCTTTAAAAGCCAAATTGATTGGGTGCCATTGAATATTGGCGGTGTCCGTCCTACCCAAGGTAAGACCCTCGCGGTGATGCAAGTATGTGGAGGCTCGCAATCGTTCAATGTGGTTAATCAGCTACGGGTTTTAGGCCGCTGGATGCGCATGGTGACGATTCCTAATCAATCAAGCGTGGCTAAAGCGTATTTGGAGTTTGATGAAAACGATCGAATGAAGCCTTCCGCCTATTACAATCGAATTGTCGATGTGATGGAAGAGCTAATGAAGTTCACCTTATTGCTACGTAACAATAAAGATTATTTTGTTGATCGCTATTCTGAACGTGTTGAATCTGCTGAGCAATTAAGCCAGCGAGTAAATCAACGTTCAATATAAAAGGAGAAACCACATGGGATTGTTTGAGCGTTTCTTATCTGTTTGGGTTGGTCTGGCTATAATCGTGGGTATTTTCGCTGGCAGTATCGCACCGGATGCATTTGCGGTGATTGCAAGTTTTGAGTATGCCCATGTCAATATTGTTATTGCCGTTTTAATTTGGCTAATGATTTATCCAATGATGGTACAAATTGACTTTTCATCAATTAAAGATGTAGGGAAAAAACCAAAAGGATTAGTACTTACGCTTGTGGTCAATTGGTTAATTAAGCCTTTTTCTATGGCATTTTTAGGCTGGTTGTTCTTTAAAGGAATATTCGCCGATTGGGTCGATCCTCAAACCGCAACGGAATATATCGCAGGCATGATCTTACTCGGTGTGGCTCCTTGTACCGCGATGGTGTTTGTTTGGAGTCAACTGATCAAAGGTGACGCTAATTATACTTTGGTGCAGGTCTCTTTAAACGACATTATTATGATATTCGCATTTGCGCCTATTGCCGGATTATTGTTGGGTGTAACGGATATTACAGTACCTTGGGATACCCTGTTTCTATCGGTTGTTTTGTATGTATTAATTCCTCTAGTTGCTGGCGCGATTACTCGTAAAAAATTAGATAAATCAGATGACCATTCTAAATTAGAACAGTTTCTTGCAACGATGAAACCTTGGTCGATCATTGGCTTGTTAGCCACAGTGACTTTGTTATTTGCTTTTCAGTCGGAAACGATTTTGGCGAAACCCGAAGCTATCGTATTAATTGCGATTCCGCTGTTGATTCAAACTTACGGTATTTTTGCGATTGCTTATTTTATTGCAAAGAAAATGAAGCTGCCCCATAACGTCGCGGCACCAGCTTGTATGATAGGTACCTCAAACTTTTTTGAACTGGCTGTTGCGGTTGCAATTTCGTTGTTTGGTTTACATTCAGGGGCTGCTTTAGCAACTGTCGTTGGTGTGCTGGTAGAGGTACCCGTTATGTTGTCATTAGTTTGGTTTGCGAATCGAACTCGTCATTGGTTTACAGAATAACCGTTTGGAGGATGAAAAATGTTCGCCGTGTTCACTCAACTAGCTGATTGGATAGCCTATTCTTTATTGAAGTTGACCCCCGAGTCAAAGTTGGGTGACGCAGTTCATTTTTTTGTTGAAGACGTTAGTAAGATATTCGTTTTATTGATTGTCATGATTTACGTCATTGCGTTGTTACGCGCTTCAATGAAAGTTGAGCGTGTGAGGGATTACCTTGCTGGTAAGAATAAAGGCGTGGGTTACGTGCTCGGTTCAGCTTTTGGTGCGATAACACCGTTTTGTTCTTGTTCAAGTATCCCGGTATTTCTTGGTTTTACCTCTGCCGGCATTCCAGTCGGGATTACGATGGCTTTTCTGCTGACCTCGCCATTGGTGAATGAAGTTGCGGTATTGTTGTTGATGAGTTTGCTTGGTTGGAAGTTTACCTTAATTTACGTTGTGACTGGCATAACCGTTGGGATTGTTGGAGGTTTCTTTTTAGACAGTATTAAAGCCGAGCGCTGGTTACAATCCTTTGCCGCTGAAGCTCTCCACAAGGGGCAAAATAACCCCACTTCTGTGAATCCAACGGTAACGTCAGAATCCACTAAAATCGCTTTCTCACAAAGGCATCAATTCGCTAAAGATGAAGCCCTCGAAATATTTGGTCGAGTGTGGAAATGGGTAATAATAGGTGTTGGTCTAGGTGCTGCACTGCATGGTTTTGTGCCAGATGGTTGGATTGAACAACATCTTGGAAATGGCCAGTGGTGGTCTGTTCCAGCGGCCGTATTATTAGGGATTCCGCTGTATTCAAATGCGACTGGCGTTATACCCATTATGGAGAGTTTGATTGTTAATGGCTTACCGATAGGCACAACACTGGCCTTTTGTATGAGTACGGTTGCTGCGAGCTTTCCTGAATTTATTTTGCTTAAACAAGTGATGCAATGGCGCTTATTGGCGATTGTTTTTATCATGTTGTTAGTATCATTTTCTATTGTGGGTTGGATATTTAACGCATTTTCTTTTTTATTGTGAGGTGATTTATGAAACATATAAAAGTATTAGGTACGGGTTGTTCTAAATGTATTAAAACTGCAGAGTTATTTGAAAAGTACGCAAAAGAGTTAAATGTGGCGATTGATGTCACAAAAGAAACCGATCCTCGGGTGATTATGGCTTACGGTGTAATGAGTACGCCAGCGGTCGTGATGGAAGAGGAGTTAGTTCACTCTGGTTCAATTCCCAACAGTGCTCAAGTTAAAGAGTGGCTCGCCGAGTAGCGTTTTCGCATAAACGAATGTTTTACGTAAACTCAATTCACTCAGGTTTTGAGTTTTCAATTCTAAGGATTAATATGATAGTTATATATCACAACCCAGAATGCGGAACCTCGAGGAATGTGCTTAAGATCATTGAGGATGCAGGATATCAACCTATCATTATTGATTATCTAACCCAAGGGTGGACAAACAGTCAATTGTTGGGGTTGTTCGCTGCGGCCAATTTAACTCCCCGTGAAGCCTTAAGAACGAGTAAATCGCCAGCTAAAGAACTTGGCTTACTCTATGAAAGTGTAGCTGATGAGACAATTTTAGCGGCCATGCTGAAGTTCCCAGTATTAGTAAATCGTCCAATAGTGTGCAGTCCAAAAGGTGTTAAGTTATGTCGCCCGAGTGAAGCAGTCCTAGCGCTACTAGAAAATTGGCCTGCAGGACCTTACTATAAAGAAGATGGTCAACAGATCCTCGATGAAAATAATAAACGGCTATGTTAATTTTAAAGTACTTAAGGTGTACTTAATTTAGCATTGTAATAATGGCTGAAATACCTAAGCAATGACTGTTATTAAGCGGGGGAGATTAACCTGTAAAAATAGTAATCTGCTTTTTACTTCCCCTCATATATTCCCTTCTATTTTAAGCGCGCCATATTTGAATGTGGTCATAAAGTAGGCAGATGTGTCAATCTGCCGTAAGCCGAAAAGCTAATTTTAGATAAAATGTAAATTATTTGTTATTGATTTTGCCTTTAATGAATATTTTGTCATGCTCTACAACCCAATAAAATCAGTGCTTAAGGATAGGGTGTTTAAAATTAGATTCAGCTTATATCTATTACTAATACAAAAGTATTCGAATAATTAATTAAACTTATACAACTAATCACTCTACTATTTTTGTATTCTAAAACAGAGGATACATTTCATGCACTTTGATTACTCTCCAAAAACCCAAGCTTTACTTGACCGTCTTAACCAGTTTATGGACGAAAATATCTATCCCATAGAGCAAGAATACATAGAGCTTGTTGAAAATAATCCACAGCGTTGGACGACTCCTGCATTAATGCACGAGTTAAAAGAAAAAGCTAAGGCTGCGAATTTGTGGAATTTGTTTTTACCTGAAGAATATTTACCTTACGGTGCGGGTTTAACCAATTTAGAGTATGCCCCTTTATGCGAAGCTATGGGACGCGTGTTGTGGAGTCCTGAAGTTTTTAACTGTAGTGCTCCTGATACCGGCAATATGGAAGTATTGTCTAAGTATGGTAGTGAGGCTCATAAAAAACAGTGGTTAGAGCCTTTGCTTAATGGCGAAATTCGCAGCGCATTTGCAATGACTGAACCTGCTGTTGCATCTAGTGATGCTACGAATATTGAAACATCGATAGTCCGCGATGGTGATGAGTATGTGATTAACGGTCGTAAGTGGTATACCAGTGGCGCTATGAACACTAACTGTAAAATCATGGTGGTTATGGGTAAAACTGATACCACAGCGGAACGTCACAGACAGCAATCGCAAATATTGGTGCCGATGGACACTGCCGGTGTAACCGTTGTGCGTCCGATGAAAGCCATGGGTTTTTATGATGAGCCTATTGGGCATGCCGAAGTGCTGTTTGAAAATGTACGAGTGCCAGCAAGCAACTTATTAGTTGGTGAAGGTGAAGGCTTTGCCATTGCACAAGGGCGCTTAGGGCCAGGCAGAATCCACCACTGTATGCGTTTAATTGGCTGCGCTCAACGGGCACTAGATTTAGCCTGTGAAAGAGTAGAAGAGCGCATTGCGTTTGGTCAGCCTCTGAGCAAGCAACAATCCGTTAGAGAATCTATTGCACAAATGCACTGTGACATCGAGCAGGCCAGATTGCTTACTTTAAAAGCGGCTGACAAAATGGATCGTTACGGTAACAAAGTATCACGAGATATCATTGCTGCGATCAAAATCGTTGCGCCTAACATGGCTTGTCGCGTTATCGATCAATCGATTCAAATGCATGGCGCAGCAGGTACCAGTCAAGACTTTGTACTCTCAGCAATTTACGCCTATGCGCGAACAATCAAACTTGCTGACGGGCCTGATCAGGTGCATATGATGCAATTGGGACGTAACTTAATTAAAGATCACGTTGGTACATCAAAAAAATAGCGTTTAGGTCGTTTTTATTTACCTAATAGTTTGTAATTTAGATTATTTATCGAGGTTAAAGTGACAAAACCAGATCCAGTGAAGCAACTTGATATGAAAGCGTTAGAGGCTTACTTCCGCACTCACGTAACAGATTTTACGGGTGCGTTTAGTGCTGAGAAATTTAGCGGCGGGCAATCTAATCCCACATTCAAGATTACGGCTGGGGATGCTAATTATGTCTTAAGACGGCAACCGCCGGGGAAATTACTCAAATCAGCGCACGCTGTAGATCGCGAGTTTAGAGTAATTTACGCACTGCAAGATACTAAGGTGCCTGTTGCCAAGGTTTATCACCTGTGCGAAGACACTAGCATCATTGGCAGTATGTTTTATGTGATGGAGTATGTTGACGGGGCAGTGTACTGGAATAGTGCCCTGCCTGAGATTGACAGTAACGAAAAACGTAATGCTATGTATCAGCAAATGAGCCAAGTGTTGGCTGATTTGCATGCCGTAGACGTGGACAGTGTTGGCCTTAGTGATTACGGTAAACCTGGAAATTACTTTGATAGGCAACTCAGTCGCTGGTCTAAGCAATACAAATTATCCGAAATAGATAGCATACCCGATATGGATAAGCTGATTAGTTGGTTGCAGCAAAATATCCCAGCCGATGATGGAAAAGTGTCTTTAGTGCATGGCGACTATCGTCTAGATAACTTAATGTTTTCGAAAACATCGGCGCAGATCATTGCCGTCTTGGACTGGGAATTATCCACCCTAGGACACCCCTTGGCTGATTTAGCTTATCAATGTATGCAATTACGTTTACCTGCACACATCGGCCATTCCAGTGGTTTGGGAGGCGTTGATAGGCAAGCTTTGGGGATTCCTAGCGAGGAAGAATTTGTCAGTTGGTATTGTCAACGTGCAGGCTTAGCAAAAATTGATAATTGGCCTTTCTATCTCGCCTTTAGCTTTTTCCGGTTAGCTGCGATAGCACAAGGTGTCGCCAAGCGGGCATTAGAAGGTAACGCGTCAAATGAACAAGCCAGCAAAGTAGGGGCTATGGTGCCGCCGTTGGCCAAAATGGCAGTAGAATTAATCGAGGAACATCAATGAAAGCAATAGTATGTAAGGAATTCGCCAGCGTAGAAAAATTAAGTTATCAAGATGTACCTGATCCAAAAGCTGGAAAGGGACAGGTTATTGTTGATATCAAGGCATCTGGGGTGAACTTTCCAGATGGATTATTAGTTCAGGGGCTGTATCAGAGCAAACCTGACTTTCCATTTATTCCCGGTGGCGAAGTTGCAGGGGTGATCAGTGAAATCGGTGAGGGAGTCTCACATCTAAAAGTGGGGAGCCGCGTTATCGCGCTGTGCACCTTAGGTGGTTATGCTGAAAAAGTGGCTGTTCCTGCTACTCATGTTTTACCTTTACCTGACGAAATTCCTGACGAAGAAGGTGCCGCTTTAGTAACAGCTCACGCTACTGCTCATCATGCTTTGAAACAGCGAGCCAATATTCAGCCTGGTGAAACCTTAGTTGTTACTGGTGCCGCTGGAGGTACGGGCTTGGCTGCTGTGCAAATAGGCAAAGCGATGGGAGCTAAAGTCATTGCCGTTTGTTCAACGCAAGAAAAGCTGGATATCGCTAAACAAAATGGTGCAGACATTCTGATTAACTACACCGAAAAAGACCTTAAAACCGCACTCAAAGAAGCAACTGGCGGAAAAGGCGCTGACGTGGTTTATGAATGTGTTGGTGGGGATACCTTCCACGCATGTTCAAGAAGCATGGGTTGGAATGGTCGTTTGCTGGTAGTTGGTTTTGCTGGTGGCACTATCCCTGAATTTCCGGTGAATCTAGCCCTGGTGAAAGGATATTCAGTGGTTGGCGTATTTTGGGGATCGTTTACCCAGCACCAACCCAAGGATTTCCAAGACAACATGAAAGAGCTACTTAGCTGGTACTTACAAGGAAAGGTCAAAGTTATTGTTGATGAGACTTTGCCATTGGAACGAGCGCACGAAGCACTTAATAAAGTACTAGGGCGCGAAGTTAAAGGTAAAATGGCGCTACGCCCATAGAAGTTTTAACTATGGCAGCCAGGGAAAGTGATTAAACATCATACTTGAATCCCTGCAAGTGAAATAATACACTGCGGCCTCATTTCTTTGAGGCCTCATTTATTCATGTATACATCTGTGCGTCAATTTCTGGTTTTATTGCTATCAGTGATTATATTACTCACTGGTTGCTCGGCTAAAAGAGTCTTGACCCAAGCCGAATTACAAGAGCTCGATGAGCACAATCAGTTATTCAATGATGCTGAGCAGTTTGTACATGCTAATCTTTTTACAGCTATGGTGCATGTGAGAGCAACCAATCTAGCCGATTGGAATGCGCTCTTAATCGCTTATTCGTGCTCTGCAGATATAGACCACAGTACCCTCGATAACTCCTATAATCGCAATCAACCGATTTTTACCGAGGCGATGAAGACGCTAGCCGAACAGGAAAATTTATTTACGGCCGAACAACAACAAGATGTTTTGGCCGACGTTTCACAACTTGCTTATCGTCTATTTAGTATTAGTTACGCGAAAGGCTACGCCCGCCAGATTGAACTCGCCGACGACCTATCGCCAGGCATACGTGAAGAGTTGTGTGATGGCAAAGTAGGGGGGCTGAATAGCCCTTACCTAGGATATCGTAACTCAGTAGCTTGGCGCTCGTTTAATACGCCTTTATTGAAAAGCCTGAATGGGTTACAAGCGCATGCTCGAAATGGTGATAAAGCATTCCAAATTTTGCTTAATCAACAATATGTACAATTTGATGCATTAGTTTACAGTCACGCCTATCAGCAGACCGATGCTTATCAATCGTTATTTTTTGAAGTAAATAAGTTTGAAAACGTAGAACTTTATGGCAACGAAGTATCCAAGTTATCACCTCAAATTAGCGATATAAAAGCGCAAAATAAACACAATGATTTTGCCTATTTAGTGTTATCTTCTGGCTATCATTGGGGCATGATGTCGGTGTTGGCTATGCTAGAAGAAGAATATCCGAGGGTGCATGATCTTAAAAAAGCCCAAGCGACTCAAATGGTTTTAGAAACGTTAAAAAACTTGCAAGATAGCGCTTAGATTTTGTTTGATAAAGTGATCGCAATGGGGGAGTCACTCAAATTTTTGTCATCGATCCATTGTTGTAATGTTTTACCATCGGATTCTGGCAAACGTAAATTCAATTTTGGTAATTTTTTGATTAATAGCTCAGCCGTTTGGTAGGCATCATTGATTATGGCTGCTCTAATTAAACTCTGCCCATCACAACTAATACTATTATAATAATGTCGCAGCTTTAGTCGGTAATGTTTGTTAACTTCCTCGATTTTATTTCGTAAGTCTGATGAATCATCGGAAACCACGATAGTGCATATATTCATCAAAGTTGAGTTGATATCAGCCTTTGCCTTGGTGGCAAAAACGATATTTGCCAGAAAAATAGACATCAAAAAAAATAGTATTTTTGGCAAATTTGAATTCTCCCTTTTTCAATTTTAGAATGCTGTTTTAGGTGGTTTTACGTAGCAGACTCTTTTGCCTTGTGCGTAAGCGACTTCTAAGCGCTATCACACCAATTAAAAACAGTAAAACAGTCGGTGCATTTGACACTGCTGCTGCATTGTTAGTGAAGTTCAATAATATGTAATCTTGCGATGACCAACGAGTATTATGTAAATTAAACGCTAGGAGTTCACCGTCAAAATCAATGTCTGACGCATCAAATCCCACCACCGCGGTAATGAGATCAAAATCACTTGCAGAGAACAGGTTAGGCAGCAAAGAAAAGCTCAGTAATTCGTTTGCTCTCAACTGTAAATTGCTCTGAAGATTACTGATCAGTAATGAGTCGCTTTCAAAATTAACACTGAAGTACGCGTTACCCATCAACAGGATATTAAATTCGCTATTGTTCTCTTGAGCAACTGAAATTCTGTTATCACATTCCCACAAAATTGAAGGTTCTATGTCACAAGCGACTTGTGTGCCTATGATCGAAGCATTCGCTGACCATGAAAAAATCACGAGCAGGAAGGAGACTGTAAATACTTTCATTCTGGGAAAGGCCTTTAACGAATAAAAAACGGTTAATAGCTCAATTTAAAGTGATTTAGAAGGTGAAAGGAAGTCATTGCTTGATACATCGGTATGAGTACTTATACCTGATGGCGGCATATCACAAAGCAGATTTTGCTTCATGATATACCGTTTTATAGTGGCTTAATGAGGAAATTCGTAGTCTTTGTAGTTGTCTCTTAATGCCAATTTATTAAGTTTTCCGGTGGCTGTATGCGGAAGTTCGTTGGCAAATACAACATCTTCAGGAAGCGACCATTTGTGGATTTTGTCTTTCAAATAATCAATGACATCATCGCGGCTTAAGTTGGCGTTTTCATTTTGAACCACCACTAGAAGAGGTCGTTCTGTCCATTTAGGATGATAACGTCCTATTGCCGCCGCTTCGGCTATCTGTGGGTGACTTGCAGCGGCATTTTCAATGTCGATAGAACTTATCCACTCACCTCCAGACTTAATCACATCTTTGGTTCTATCGGTTATTTGCAAATATCCTTGTGGATCTATAGTCGCAACGTCACCGGTATTCATCCAACCATCTTCATCAACTGGGCAGTCATCGTCTCCAGGGGTTTGTGACATGCCGTAGTAGCCGGTTGCAATCCACGGTCCTTTCACTTTTAGGGCCCCAAATGCCACTCCGTCCCAAGGTAACTCATTGTTTTCGTCATCGACTATTTTCATTTCAACGCCAAATACGGTTTTACCTTGTTTGAGTCGAAGTTCAGTATCTTCTTCATCGGAGAGGTTTTCCATGCCCGGCATTAAGGTAAATAAGGTACCTAGTGGGCTCATTTCCGTCATGCCCCAACCTTGTTTTACTTCTGTTTGATAATCATGTTTGAAGCGTTCAATGATACCTCTAGGACAAGCCGCACCGCCAGCAGTGACACACTTCAAAGTGGGTATCTTTTTGCCGGTTTTATCTAAGTACTCTAACAACGCCATCCATATTGTGGGGACACCAGAGCTGAGGGTAACGCCTTCGTTTTCAATTAGGGATTGTAATGTTTCTCCGTCAGCCATTTTAGGCCCCGGCATCACTAGCTTACTTCCAACCATCACACCAGCATAGGGAATACCCCAAGCATTTACATGGAACATCGGCACTATGGGGAGGGTAACGCTGTTACTAGACGCGCATGTTGCATCAGGTAAGGAGCCTGCATAGGCGTGCAGTACCGTTGAACGGTGGCTGTACACTACGCCTTTAGGGTTACCTGTGGTACCTGAGGTGTAACACATACCCGCAGCGGTATTTTCATCAAACTCTGGCCATTGATAGTTGTCATCAAATTGCGCTATGAGCTCCTCGTAACAGATAACGTTTTTAATAGTCGTTTCTGGCATATGTTGTCGGTCGGTCAATACCACAATTTTTTCAACACTTTTGAGATGATTCTGCAAGGCTTCAACTAATGGCATTACTAATACATCAACAAACAACACTTTATCTTCTGCGTGGTTGATAATGTAATTGACTTGCTCAGGGAAAAGTTTTGGATTAATCATATGGCAAACCATGCCAGTGCCAGAAATAGCATAGTAAAGTTCTAGGTGCCGATAATCATTCCACGCTAATGTGCCTACGCGATCTCCAAATTTAACTCCCATTGATTCCAAAGCATTGGCTAATTGGCGGGTGCGTTTGGCAAAATCTGCGTAGGTATATCGATGTCGTGGATTGTCTGCGGTAACAGATACTATTTCACGAGTGGGGAAGTTTTTTTCAGCATGACGCAATATTGACGATATCATCAATTGCGTATTCATCATTAGTCCTTTCATGTATCAGCTCCTATTAAGCTAACTAGATTGTGATTAAAATCGAGAAATTATTTTTCGGAAAGTTCAGCGTTTGCTTTTTACTAAAAAATTGAATCAATGCCCCAAGCTATGACGCTGATTTACCGGGCGTCAACGCTATTTTCATCAAACGTTGACGCTATGTTTATTAGGTGCTTAGGCTATTTTTTACCAAGCGCTGAGACTACTCTTACTAAGCGCTGACGCTACTTTTACCAAGCGCTGACGCTACTTTTACCAAGCGCTGACGGCACCATCAATCGCGATGGTTTGACCGCTCATATATGAGTTTCCAGGAGATAAAATCAGTATCATGGTGTTGACTATTTCCTGAGGTTGGCCCAATCGTCGCATCGGTGATCCTTGTGCTAAGCGTTGTTGATTTTCTGGTGAATCAAAACCGTCTAACGCTAAGATATTGGTCGGACTATAAAAAGGGCAGATAGCGTTTGCGCGTATGCCCTTTTTGGCATATTCCACCGCAGCAGTGCGAGTTAGACCTACCACCGCATGTTTGGCAGCTGCATAAGCTGCTCCTTTTGGAGCACCACCGATTCCGGCCATTGAACTTAGGTTCAAAATATGACCAGAACCTTGTTTTAACATGGCTTCAATTTGATACTTCATGCCAAACAGGACACCATTTACATTTACCGCCATTTGGCTGTCCATTGTCGCTTGATCTATTTTATGCAGAGGCGTTAAGTGATGGGCGATTCCTGCGTTGTTGACGCCGATGTCGAGTCTGCCGAAATTTTCAATTGCAGCATCAACCATCGCCTTAACTTGATCTTCTTTGCTTACATCACAAAGCATTGATATTACTTTGTTTTCTCCCAATTTAAGGGATGAAACCGTATTCGCAAGTTCTTCACTGTTGATGTCACTAATGACTAAGTTACAACCCCTAGCTGCCAAGCCCTGTGAAAGTAAACGACCAAATCCACTGGCAGCTCCTGTTATCATGGCCACTTGGCCGCTAAAATCGAGAAGTGAGTCCAAAAAATGTACCTTCTTTTAAAATGGTTTAAATAATATTTACAGCCCATCAAACCTTACTTCTTGGATGAAGTATCGTTGGTGTTTAACTGCAAAAGTGAGTTGTAACCAACTAATTTTCTAAGGGATAAATAACGTTTTTGTGTTAACGGTATGTAAAGCTATGTATCTAGAAAATCAGATGCAAAACCGAAAGTCAATATCTAAGAATTCCCTGTTTACGGGCAGTTAGCCTTATAATCAACAAAATCAACCGCTATCAGCTATATCAATTTCATTTATTTGCAATTATAAAATCAATAAATTTGGATGATTGAGTGGGCTGGCCTAGTATCAGCGTTCTAATGAATTATTAATCTTTAAATTGAGGATTTTATGAGCACTGAACAATCTGCTGCTGTAGTAAGTCAAAATCAAGGTGAGATTGCCTTAGTTATGATGCAAAACCCGCCTGTTAATGCATTATCGAAGTCGGTACGTGTAGGACTAATTGATGAAATAAAAAGGGCCTTGGACGATTCAAGTATCAAAGCAATTGCCATTTCCTCTCAGTTAGGATTATTTTCTGGCGGGGCAGATATCAGTGAATTTTCCTCAGGAGACATGGAGCCGTTGTTACCGGTAGTACTGGATTTGATTGAGAATGCTAACAAGCCAATCATTGCAGTGTTAAATGGTCCAGCTTTTGGTGGTGGACTGGAAGTCGCTTTGGCCTGTCATTACAGAATTACTTTTGCAGATAATAAAATTGGCTTGCCAGAAGTTAACCTAGGAATTCTGCCTGGTGCAGGTGGTACTCAGCGTTTACCTCGTTTAGCCGGCGTGGCAAAAGCATTGGACATGATAGTTTCTGGTAAACCGGTTAAAGCATCCGCAGTGACTGGAGTTTTTGACTTAATTGTTGAGCAGCCAGCAAACTTACTAAACGAAAGTCTCGCATTTATCACTGCTCTGATTAAAGACGGTTGTTCAATTAAACGAGTGAAAGATATTGAAATCGACCCAGCGACTGCTCCGGCAGAGTTGTTTGCTCAATATCGTCAAGGTATTGCCAAACAAGCCCGCGGATTTTTCTCTCCAGAAAGATGTATTCAAGCCGTCGAGGCCGCCGTTAGTTTGCCTTTAGAAAAAGGCCTCGAAAAAGAAGGCGAATTGTTTATGGAGTGCATGAAATCTCCACAAGCAAGAGCTCAACAGCATTTTTTCTTTGCGGAAAGAGCTGCAGGACACGTTTCTGATTTCGACAAAAACACCCCAGTTCGAGAAATTAAAAAGGTCGGTATTATTGGTGCTGGCACCATGGGTGGCGGGATCGCAATGAATTTTGCCAATGCTGGTATCCCTGTGGTTATGCTTGAACTTAAGCAAGAGGCTCTTGATAAAGGGCTAGGCGTTATTCGTCGTAACTACGAAAACTCTGCGAAAAAAGGCAAGCTCAGTCAACAAGACGTTGAAGCTCGAATGGCCTTGCTACAAGGCACCACTGAATATGCTGGTCTAGCGGATGTTGATCTAGTAATCGAAGCTGTATTTGAAAAGATGGACGTGAAAAAGCAAGTTTTCACTCAACTTGATGCCGTGTGTAAACCAGGTGCTATTTTGGCATCCAATACCTCTACTTTGGATGTGAATGAAATAGCCGCTTGTACCTCGAGACCTGAAGACGTGATTGGTTTGCACTTTTTCAGTCCGGCAAACGTGATGAAACTGCTAGAAGTGGTTAAGGGTGAAAAAACCTCGGCTGATGTAATCAAAACGAGTATGCAATTAGCTAAGAAAATTCGCAAAGTTGCGGTATTGGTTGGCGTTTGTTTTGGTTTTGTCGGCAACCGCATGATTGAACCTTACGGACGTGAATCTAACCGAATGATGTTAGAGGGCGCTTCCCCAGAGCATGTAGATAAAGTCATTTATGATTTTGGATTGCCTATGGGGCCATTCACTATGGGCGACATGGCAGGTTTAGACATAGGTTATTTTGTTCGTCAATCTCGACAAGAACATATTGCTCATGATCCTAGTTATGCCGTAGTAGCCGATCGTTTGGTTGAAGACGGTCGTGTAGGGTTAAAAGTGGGTAAAGGTGTTTATCTTTATGAGCAGGGTAACAGAAAGCCCATTTTGGATCCCGACGTAGCAGAAATTGCTAAACAAGAAGCTGAGCGTTTAGGCGTGGAGCAACGTCAGCATAGTGATCAAGAAATACTTGAGAGATGTATTTTCACATTAATTAACGAAGGTGCACATATTTTGGAAGAGGGCATTGCTGCCAAATCCAGTGATATCGACGTTATTTATGTATATGGATACGGATTCCCTGTCCATCGTGGTGGCCCAATGCAATACGCTGATGAAATTGGTTTAGATAAAGTGTATGCCGCGATGTGTAAATATCGTGATGAGTTGGGTGAATACGGGAAAGCGTGGTTTGAACCAGCGCCTTTGCTGAAAAAATTGGCTGAACAAGGCAAGCGATTTTCTGACTTCTGTAAGTAAAGAACTATAAACATTGTAAAGAATTTAAGGATTGATTATGAAAGAAGCAGTTATTGTTTCAACAGCACGTACACCAATTGGCAGAGCTTATCGCGGTGCCTTTAATAATCTAGAAGCGCCGAGTTTGGCTGGTCACGCAATTAGCGCAGCGGTTAAAAAAGCGGGTATTGATCCAGCAAGTGTCGATGACGTTATTTTAGGTAGTGCCCTTACTCAGGGTTCTGGTGGAATGAATATTGGTCGTTTAGGTGCCCTTGCTGGTGGCTTACCCGTTACTGTTGGTGGCATGACGTTAGATCGCCAATGTAGTTCAGGTATGTACGCTATTGCAACTGCGGCAAAACACATTATCACCGATAATGTGCCCGTTATGGTTGCCGGTGGATTGGACTCAATCAGTTTAGTTCAGAACGACAAAATGAATATGTATCGTGCGGTAGACAAAGCCTTAGTTGCCAAACACAAAGATATCTATATGCCAATGTTACAAACCGCAGAAGTGGTTGCTAATCGTTATGGTATTGGCCGTGATGAACAAGATGAATATGCCTATCAAAGTCAAATGCGCACTGCAGCGGCACAACAAGCCGGTAAGTTTGATGATGAAATAGTGCCAGTTACAGCAACAAAAGTTGTCGTCAACAAAGAAACAAAAGAGCAGAGCCTAGAAGAGGTGACTCTGACTAAGGATGAGGGAAACCGAGCTGAGACTACCCTAGAGGGACTAAATAGCCTTAAACCGGTCATTGAAGGTGGTTGTATTACTGCGGGTAATGCTAGCCAACTATCTGACGGTGCATCAGCCAGCGTTATGATGGACAGTAAATTAGCTGAGCAATTAAACCTTACCCCCCTTGGCGCGTATAGAGGAATTGCTGTGGCTGGTTGTGAACCAGATGAAATGGGTATTGGTCCCGTTTTCGCTATCCCCAAACTGCTGAAGCAACATGGTTTGAAAATAGAAGATATTGGCCTTTGGGAATTGAATGAAGCATTTGCCGTGCAAGTGCTTTATTGCCAGAAAACCCTTGGCATTCCTGCTGAATTACTGAATGTAAATGGCGGCGCTGTGTCGATTGGTCACCCTTACGGAATGAGTGGCGCACGTATGGTTGGACATGCGTTGATTGAAGGTAAGCGTAGAGGTGCGAAATACGTAGTCTGCACCATGTGTATAGGCGGCGGAATGGGCGCGGCCGGCTTATTTGAAGTGTATTAAAGAATAATAAAGGTAGTAAAAAATATGCAAAATTATAAATCTCCGGTACGTGATACCTTGTTCGTTATGAACGAACTGCTTGGTTTCGAAAAGCATTATGAAAAATTAGGTTTTGAAGATGCAAACCCTGAAATGGTCGAAGCTATTACCGCCGAAGCGGCAAAGTTTACAGAAAATGTTTTAGCACCAATTAATGCAATTGGTGATGAAGTTGGGTGTAAGTGGGAAGACGGCAATGTCACAACCCCTCCTGGTTTCAAAGAAGCGTACAAAACCTATTGCGAGGGTGGTTGGCCTTCGATGACCCACCCAGTGGAATACGGTGGTCAAGCATTACCGTACTCATTGGCCTCAGCTATTGCTGAGTGGACATCTGGTGCAAACCATTCGTGGGCTATGTATCCTGGCTTGAGTCAGGGGTGTATCGCTACAATTACTAGTCACGGTACCGACGAACAGAAACAAACTTTCTTGCCACCTCTTATTGAAGGTCGTTGGACAGGGACTATGTGTTTGACTGAGTCCCATTGTGGTTCAGATTTGGGGATGTTGAAAACCAAAGCTGTACCAAATGATGATGGTACTTATAGCCTGACTGGAACTAAAATATTTATTTCTGCTGGTGAGCATGATTTTTCTGAAAACATTGTGCATATCGTTCTAGCCCGTTTACCAGATGCGCCTGCAGGAACTAAAGGTATTTCTCTTTTCGTTGTGCCTAAGTTCAACGTAAATGAGCAAAGTGAAGTTCTTGACCGTAATAACGTTGCATGTGGTTCTATTGAACACAAAATGGGGATCAAAGCCAGTGCCACTTGTGTTATCAACTTTGATAACGCTAAGGGATATCTAATTGGTCCTCCAAACCGCGGTTTGAACTGCATGTTCACCTTTATGAACACCGCTAGAATCGGTACTGGTTTGGAAGGTCTAGCTGGCACCGAAGCTGCGTTCCAAGGTGCATTAGCCTACGCCAAAGATAGATTGCAGTTCCGTTCTACAAAAGGTCCGGTTAATCCAGAAGGTCCTGCAGATCCAATTATCGTTCATCCAGATGTTCGTCGTATGTTGTTGACCCAAAAAGCCTTTGCTGAGGGCAATCGCGCTCTGGCAATTTACTGTATGCAAATGGTGGATATAACTCTATACAGTGAAAATGAAGAAGAAAAACAAGTAGCTGAAGCTAAGCTTGCTTTATTAACACCGATTGTTAAGGCTTTCTTAACGGAAACCGCTCAAGAGACAACCAGTTATGGTATGCAAGTATATGGCGGACACGGATTCATCAAAGAGTGGGGAATGGAGCAACTAGCCCGTGATACTCGAATCTGTACTATGTATGAAGGAACGACCGGTATTCAAGCTATCGATTTGTTGGGGCGTAAAATTCTTGGTTCCAATGGCGAATTGCTGAAAACCTTTATTAAGGAAGTTCAAGAATATTGCTTGAGTGTAAGAGATAAATCACAATTTAATGCTTGGTCTAATGCAATTGAATCACACATTGATGAGTGGTCTCAAATGACTCAGGAAATAGCCAAACGTGCAGCCGGAAATCCTGATGAAGTGGGCGCAGCGTCTGTGGACTACTTAATGTATTCTGGCTACATTATTGTTGGCTACCTATGGCTTAAAATGGCTGTCGTTGCCCAGCAAAAGTTAGATGAAGGAACTTCAGAAGTTGCGTTCTACGAAGCAAAACTGAAAACTGCTGGTTTCTACTTTGCTCGATTACTTTCACGCACGCGTTCTCATGCTTCGGCAATAGAAACCGGCTCTGAAAACTTAATGAGCATGCCAGTTGATTATTTCATGATTGACTAATAGTAAACTTGGTTAGACTACACAGGTTTATGTTTGATAAAAGCGGATGATATTTCATCCGCTTTTTTATTTACTCTGAACTAAGCAAAATTTTGGATACGTCTATGCAAAGTAAACTCGCCCAAATTGATGACTGCTACATTCATTATGTAGAAATGTGTGATTGTGACGCTCCCAAGGGAACTCTGATATTTTTACACGGTTTTCCAGAAAATTGGCGAACCTGGCGAAATCAAATAACCCACTTCTGTAAACACTACCGAGTGATTGCCCCTGATCTTCCGGGTTATAATCAATCATCTAAGCCAAACGATATAGAATTTTATCAAGTTACTAATTTAGTCGAAGTGTTGAGTAGGTTTGTAACTTTTGTTGCTGCAGGACAGCCTGTTTCACTTATTGCCCACGATTGGGGTGGGGCAATCGCCTGGCCACTTGTGGCTTTTCATGCAGATTTGTTTTCCAGTTTAGTGATTTTAAACGCAGCTCACCCGAGCACTTTTACCCGTGAAATGATAAGTAATCAAGTGCAACGAGAAAAAAGCGGCTACATACATCAACTTATTGCATCTGATGCGATTGAAAAAGTATCAGAAGATGATTTTCGCTTTTTAAAAGATATGTTCTTGGATGAAAATGGTAATTCTGCTTTGACCCCTGCAGAAATATTGGAATACCAACAAAGTTGGCAAATCTCTGGGGTTTTAGATGCAATGTTAAATTACTATCGAGTCATGCCTCAGTTAGCACCAGTTAATACTAATGGGCATGCTTCTGGGCCTGTTAAAGATACACAAAAGATGAAGATCCCTAATATAAGAATCAATGTACCAACATTAGTGCTGTGGGGGATTCGTGATTTAGCGTTTGTTCCTGAGATATTAAATGGTTTAGATGATTATGTGCCCAATCTAAAAGTGGTTAGGTTTGAGAATGCAAATCACTGGTTGCATCACCAATATCCTCAACAGGTAAATGAGCAAATTGAACGTTTTTTAGGTTAGTCAGCCTTGGGCTATAGACGCTATTACTAGTATGTAACGTTGTTTATCGATATTCATATTTTGTTTGATTAAACGAAAAACAGCCTCAAAAGAAGCTGTTTCCCGAGGACGTAGGCAGCGCCCTGCCTACTTACCATGTTGAACTGGTTCAGTTCTAAGTAAAGTCCTTAGATGCGATCTTTAATCACCGCTGAGATAGGAGAAGCATCTAAGCCATTCTCTGCTATCCATGCTTGCAATGTTTTTCCATCACTCTCTGGAGAGGTTAGGTCTGACTTTGGCATTTTTTTCACCATAAGCGTACCCGTTTCAATGGCGTCACTTAACATTGCTGTGCGGATTAGGCTGTTTCCGTCGCAGGATACACCTGTGTAATAGTCTTTTAATTTTAATCTGTAGTCAGATTGAACTTTTTTCATCTTCTTGCGAAGCTCACCTTTGTCATCAGTTTTCACGATGGTGCAAATATTTTGCAAAGCATCATTAATATCTGCTTGGGCTGTACCCGTAAGTAACAAAGAAGTGGCTGCGATGGCGATAGAAGTTTTAACAATTTTCAACATGGTTAAATTCCTCAGTAGTTAAAATTTTTGGTTCACGTTTTGACGGGATTAATTAAAAACGATTTCACGACACATTAAAATCTGCGCCTTGATACTTAGGTATGCGAAGCTATACCATAACGTGTGTGATAATGCCTAAAATACTGATATATATGATTAATATTTAATTTTAAAAGTCTGTAAAAACGCATTTTTACTTTTTTGAGGTGTGTATAACTTGAGTTTTGGATTAAAAATTTGAGCTTAATAAATCCGTTACTAATAACGAAAAACAGCCTCAAATGAGGCTGTTTTCCGAGGATGTAGACAGCGCACGTCTACTTACCATGTTGAACTGGTTTAGTTCTTTATAAAAAGTCTTTAGATGCGATCTTTGATCACGGCAGAAATAGGTGAGGCATCTAAGCCATTTTCTGCTATCCAAGCTTGTAATGTTTTACCGTCCTTTTCAGGAGTCGTTAAATCAGATTTTGGCATTTTTTTAACCATTAATGTGCCCGTTTCAACAGCATCACTTAACATGGCTGTGCGTATTAGACTGTTCCCGCCACAGGACACACCGGCGTAATAATCTTTTAATTTTAATCTGTAATCTGACTGCACTTTTTTCATCTTCTTACGAAGCTCACCCTTATCATCGGTTTTTACAATAGTGCAAATGTTCTGCAAAGCATCGTTAATATCTGCTTGGGCGGTTCCCGTTAATATTAAAGACGTGGCTGCGATGGCGATAGAAGTTTTAACAATTTTCAACATGGCTAAATTCCTCAGTAAATAAAATTAATTGTTGTGTCTGCGTTTGACGGGGTTAATTAAACGCGGGTTTTACACCAGTTAAAATCTAACTGTTGATACTAAGGTATAGAGCCTTATACATTGCCAATGATATGGGATGTCACGAGAATATGCGGGGAAATCCCAAATTTAACAATCCAACTCCCGTAGTTTCTAGGGAGTTGGAATCTAGTCAAGTGTGTATTAGTGGTGATTAAATTGGCGGGCCACTTCTAAAATCTGTTCCCGCATCCAAATGTGCGCATGGTCATGATCTGCGCTTACGTGCCAATACAGATAGTGTTCTACCAATGGAACTTCAAAGGGCATTTCATAAAATGACAGGTCATAGTGTTTTGCGAGGTGATAGGGAATACACGCAATCAAATCTGTTTTTACTATGATACTGGGAATAGTCAAAAAATGTTGGCCACGCAATACTATTTTGCGTCGTTTACCAATTTTGTCTAATGCTAATTCAATTGGGCCGGGATCGCTGCGTCGATGGGATACATTGACTTGGCCGAGTCGCAAAAATGTTTCCAAATCAATACCATTACGCAAATCCGGATGATTTTTCCGTGCCATCACCACAAATCTATCTTGGGCAAATTGATGTTTGCACAAGTGTGGATCAGTGAAGGTTGATGAGTCAGCAAAGAAATCTAAACTGCCACTTGCCATCGCGGACACGACTGCATTTCGAGACAGTTCAAAATTCGTTATTGCTATCTTAGGGGCTCTGGTTTGCAAATTGGCAAGTAGCCTGGGCATTAAACTCGCTTCAAAAAGATCTCGGGTGGCAAAGTGAAAGGTTTTTTCAGCTGTTTCAGGATTAAAAGTATGGCTGTCTTGCACACTTTTTCTTAACAATGAGAGTGCATCCCTAGCAGGTCCAATAATATTTTGAGCGACTGGAGTAGGGGTCATACTATGACCCGTACGCACGAACAATGGGTCATTCAACATATCCCGCAATCGAGCAAGGGAGTTACTAACGGCTGGTTGGGTAATACATAAAACATCTGCTGCTTTGGTAAGACTGCCAGCGGTATAAATCGCATCAAAAACAGCAAACAAATTCAAGTCAATTCGATTTAAATTCATATGGATCCTATATTTAAATTTCACATAACCAAGACGGATGGTTTATTAAAAATCATGATAGAACATTATACATAACATTCATTTTATTAATAGTGGTTAGGTTGGTAAGATTTAAAATATTTGTTAATTAATGTAAATAAATGAAGGTGATACATGTCAAAAGCTTTAATAGATTTAGTAGAAGGCGATAATTTAGGCGAGACTAATTGGATTACTATTGATCAAGAAACAATTAATAAATTTGCCGATTCAACAAATGACCACCAATGGATACATGTGGATAAATCCCGGTGTGAAAAAGAGAGTCCGTTTGGGATGCCTATTGCCCACGGATTATTGTCAACTGCGTTAATGCCAAATGCATTTTATCAATTAATTGAATTGAACCCTGCAACGCAAACTTTGCTGAATTATGGTATCGATACGCTACGTTTTTTAGAGCCAGTCAGAGTGAATGATCGGATTCGGTATCACGTCTCATTGGAATCTAAGACGGTTAAACCCACTGGTGTTCTATATAGGTTTAACACCCAAGTCGAAATTGAAAACAGAGAAAAACCGGCCATGATTGGGAAGTTTCTGATGCTTCTAGTTCAGTAGTATCTGGTCTACCTGTCTATCGACTGGTAGGGCCATATATTTAGCAAATATTAACATATAAGTAACAGTAAATTTACATAGAGCGATTATCCCCCTACTATTTGTGGGAGGCTGCGGGAAATCGCTAGCCCAAAACAAAAATTAAAAACTATCAAGTGAGAGTGTTGGTTTTATCACATTGCTATTAGATGTTGCTTAGACCGCTGCTGCTCACATTGATTTAGGGGACACTCAATGAAAATCAAGACTCGTATTAGCGCGATAGCGGCAATAGTCTCTACGCAATTTTTAGCGATGCCTCAAGTGGCTGTTGCACAGGAGCAACAAGCTAATGAAGAAGTAGAACTAATAATGGTCACCGGAAGCTTTGTAAGACGTTCCGAAAATTTTGAATCACCATCACCTTTAGCGGTAATCGATAGCGTAGCAATAGACGCCATCGGTGCTAAAAATATCGCAGATATTACGCAAACCCTCACCATTAACTCGGGCTCTGAAAATAATCCCGATGCTTTTACCCAAAATGCAACAGCAGGTACCTCTAATATCAATTTACGTGGTCTTGGGGTCGCTTCAACATTGGTACTGCTGAATAATCGTCGTCAGGTTGTAAATTCTCAACCAACTAATGAAGGGTTGAACTTTGTTGATACCAGTTCATTGGTGCCGATGATAGCAATAAATCGAATGGAAGTAGTTAAGGACGGTGCCTCAGCGCTTTACGGATCTGATGCTGTAGCCGGTGTTGTTAACTTCATTACTAAACGCAATTATGAAGGCGCGATGATGAGCTTTGATTACCAAGATGGTGCTCATGGCGATAATAAAGAATACGTGATGCAAGGCTTGTGGGGAGCTAACGGTGATAAAGGGAATATCATGGCTGCGGTCAGTTATACCAATCGTTCCCCTTTATTTATTAGCGACCGTCGTCTTAGTCGTCCTCAAGATGATACCAGTGCTTTAGGTAACCCTGGTTCGTATTTTTTAACCATTCCAGGGGTAGGAACCTTACCTATTATTGACCCCTATGGTTGCGAAGAGTTTGGTGGCTACCCTGATTTACGTGCTCCTAGTGGAACTATTCCTGGGCTTGAAATTGGTTTATGTGGATTCGACTTTGGTCCTTATTATTCATATGTTGCAGATGAGTCTCGTACTAATATTTATGCACAAAGTACTTATCAGCTAACGGAAGAAATTATGTGGACCACCGAATTTGGTTACGCAAGAAACCGTGCCGAGCGTGGTGGAGCGCCAAGCTTCCCTATATTAACTTCACCTATCGTACCTGCTGACCATCCGCAAAACCCATTCGGTGCGCCAGTTGCTTTCTTTGGACGTGCCGAAGGTAATGGTTTCGATGGAGATCCCGCGCAAACTGAATCAGATACCTTTAGATTTAATACTGCTTTGCAAGGTGAGTTAGAAAATGGTTTCTGGGAAGTGAGTTATACCCGCGCCGTCAATGACTTCCTATTTAAAGTACCTGATGTGTTAAATACAGAGTTTAACTTAGCGTTAAATGGGTTAGGCGGAAGTCAGTGTAATCCACTTACTGGAACGCCAGGGGAAGGGGACTGTGAATACTTTAATCCATTCGCTAATTCTTTCACTACAGCACCTAACTCTCAGTATGTGGTTGATTCATTTACCGGTGAAGAATCGATTGATTCAAAAGCTGATTTAGAAGTGTTTGAAGGCTTTGCTTCATTCGAAGCATTTGATTTAGAAGGTGGTGCAGCTGGAGTTGCGCTAGGAATGCAATATAGAGAAGAAAAACTATCTCAAGATTATGATTCTTTGGCTAACCAAGACAGTTTTACGTTTGTAATTGGTAACCCTGACTTTGAAGGCTCTTTAGATGTGTGGGCTGTGTTTGGCGAATTAGCTTTACCCGTTAGCGAAAATCTTGATATTCAAATAGCCTTGCGTTACGAAGATTACGGCGGTTCTATAGGTGATACTTTAGATCCAAAACTAGCTTTTTCTTATCGGGCTAGTGAGACCTTGTCGTTACGCGCATCTGTATCAACATCGTTCAGAGCGCCAACTGTATTTTTAAGAAATGGTGGTGCGACGTCTTTACAACAGTTGATCGACCCGGTGCAAGAAGCACAGGCATTCGCAGCTGTCCGTACTTCGGGTAATGAAGATCTCACGCCTGAAGAATCGACTGCTTATAACTTAGGTGTTTCTTTTGAACCTATTGATGACTTATCAATCGAGGTAGATTATTGGAGTTTCGAGTTTGATAATCTAATTATTCAAGAGAACGCTCAGGCGGTACTAAATGCTGAGCCTACGAATCCTGACCGCGTTGTTCGCGCCGGAGACCCTTTAACTGGTCCTGTTTTACAAGTTAATAATACTTATGTAAACGCTAGCTCGTTAAAGACCTCTGGATTAGATTTTGTCAGTAGCTACAAGATAGAAACAGAAAACGCGGGTACCTTTACGCCTTCAATTAATGCAACCTTTATTACCAAGTATGACTTGAATGATCCCCAGGCTGGTGAAATTGATGGTGCAGGCAGACGTAACTTTAATAATATTGGCGTATCTTCACCTGAATTACGTATGAATCTAGGATTACATTGGAATACAGGCGTTCACGCAGCTAACGTATTTGTTCGTTACATCAGCGGCTATGATGATGATCAAAACTGTAGCGATGGCACCTTAGCAACTGGCGGTGTATGTGCGACTAATAGTTTTTACGAAGTAGACAGTCACGTAACGGTTGATGCTCAATACAATCTTGATTTGGGAACAATGTTAGAGTCTGACATGAGTTATGTACTATCTATTGGTGGTATTAACTTGATGGACGAAGAGCCTCCTCAATTGTTCACAAACAGTGGTTTTGACTCCAAAGTACATGATCCACGTGGTCGACAAATTTACGCTAGATTAGCAATCGAGTTCTAAGCTTAAATATGTTTATTTAAAATCCCCGACCTAGTTCGGGGATTTTTTGTAAATAACCCCTTCCAAAAAATCTCGATACTTTTTTCACTAAACCCTTTTAATCTTTGCGGTTTTTTTCAACACTGGTAGCTCGTTTTTAATAAGGACACTTGGTCATGGCTGAAAAATATACACAACAACAAATCATAGATGCACTTTTAGATATCAATGAAGGTAAAAGTGAAGAACAAAAGTGGCAAGTAAATGGTACTAAACTAATCAAGACTTTTAAGTTTAAAAGTTTTATTCGTGCGTTTGGTTGGATGTCTCAAGTTGCGATTTGGGCTGAAAAATTAAATCATCACCCTGAATGGTTCAATGTCTATAACAAGGTAGATGTTGAATTAACCACCCATGATGTGGGTGGGATCAGTGAATTAGATTTTAAACTTGCAGAAAAAATGGATTTATTTAATTAATTTTTATCAGCAATAGTGGTCAAATCGTACGTAAATCAAGCCTTTTGTGTTATTTTTGACCGAACGGTCTGAAATATTAAAGTTTTATTGCATTTTTTGCATATCTTGCTTGCACAGCGTAAATGGCTATGTATAATACGCACCACTTGAGAGGGAAGAGAAACAAAACAACTACCCAATCAAACCAGTTTCAAGCGCGGGATGGAGCAGTCTGGTAGCTCGTCGGGCTCATAACCCGAAGGTCGTAGGTTCAAATCCTGCTCCCGCAACCACATTCAAGGCCTCGATTATTCGAGGCCTTTTTTGTTTGTGTTATTTGAATATCAAAATATATGCCTGCCACTAATTCGTTTTAAACAAATAACTTCAAACCAACACCACTGGTACTTCAATTTAAGCGTTGTGATTTAATCCACTTTCCTAACTTGCAGCAATGTTGTGCCCATTAACTTACGACTTTATCCAGCAGGTGTGGTACACAGCTTAGTTGACAGATTGGGCAGCCCCAGCACCTTGTTAAAAGGCAGAACCAGTTCACCGGTCGTTCTGCGCTATCGCGCCCATGGAATATTTGGAAAACCAATAGATGCGGGAACCGGCTCTATTTTGGATTCTTTAAGCTCATGGGACGGCCAATATCGCGGATATACCGGACACGAACAGTTAGTCGAACAGCAGCTTATTCATATGAACGGGCGCATCTATGACTATAACCTTGGTCGCTTTATGTCGGTAGACCCCTTCATCCAGATGCCAGAAAGTAGCCAGAGTATCAACCCGTATTCGTATATTATGAATAATCCGATGGCGGGGACGGATCCGACGGGGTATTTGGCCGCGATGTCAGATGCCGAGCAACCACAAATGGCAACGGATACTCAGAAAGCAGAAGAAGCAAATGTAACTGAAGAGCGAGAGGTAAATCACTTTGGTGGGCGAGTAAAATCGAAAGTATCAGTAGTAATTGGCAAAGCTACAATCACGAATGGCGCGGTTACCAGTGTTCAGGATTTAAAGGGTAATACTGTTGCGACAACTAAGGATACTTCTGGCATTGGTAAGCCTAGTGGAAATAACAATGGTACCAGTGGAGCTAGAATTGGTGGTGAAAGCTCAGCAGGAAGTGTGGGCACTCTCGACACCCCAAACTTAATGTACGCAGAATTAGCCGAAGGTGTGGCTTGGGGTGGCCTTTCTGCCGAGCAACAAGAGTACGTAATCAATCAAGATAAAATGATTAGCAAGGCGACCGCTGATATTCTGGCAATCCCTCCCGGGTCAGTATTAGAGACCGACAATACAAGAGGGTTTCGTGATACCTACAGCAATATAAAGTATATATTTCACTCAGAAAGGCTGAGTGGCAACACAGGAAGTGCTCACGCCTTAGTACCTCACCAAGCATTCGGTAAGAATGGCAAGATAACTAAAGTTATGTTTAGCTCCGAGATTCATTACTCCTCATCAAAAATGTCAAACTTTAGAAATGGACAAGCGGTAACGAGAAGTGAGGGGAAGCTAGGTTACCATGCAAACCTTAGGTCTGGCATGAATGGCCTTTATGACTTGACACTTCATGAGATGGGGCATACCTTTAATCAGAGTAATCCGATAGGGCTGACCGGGGCGCAATTTCAAAAACAGGAAGAGTTCAGGGCTGATTCATTCCTAAAAGAGATTAGAGGTTTTTAATAATGCAGTTAAGTAGATTCTTTTTTATGTTGATAGTGAGTATTTGTGCAGCTTTCACGGCAAGCTGTGCAACCAATAAACAACCAAAAGAGACTTTGAGTACTATGGATTCAGCTAAAGTTAATTTTCATTACGTAAAGGTGAATACAGACAACCTTAAGGTAGGGCACTCTAGCAAGAGTCACTATACGCTATCTGTGTTTATGGATGTTAAAAACGGAAAAATTCACTTTGATAGCGAAAGCGTTAACTCGGTTGGAGTTGGATGGAGCGGAAGCTATGAGTTATACCAAGAACTGGCATGTCAGGAGTATTCCCACGCTTACTTATGCATCCCTTCTATTGGGTTGGCAATACCAATCAGTACATTTCAGACAGAAAATACATGGACGCATAATTCGCTGAGCTATACCAATAAAGGTATGCAACGTATCGCTGAACTAGACAGCTATGGGGAAGTTTTTGTGATTAACGCCACCCAAAGTGGTGGCAACAAATCAATTTACACTTATTACTTATCATTAAAAAAGGGCCTAGTCGCATTCTCAAAGGGAGATTCTCATGACCTTTGGGTGCTAAGTGAAAAGAATTCATTTGGCGTTGGGGCGTTATCGCTAGGAAAATCCCTTAATACAAATTCTTTATCAATATCAGACATTAAAAACTACTCAGTAGTTAAAATGATAAATTAACCACACCGTGATGGTGCAGAATAGAATAAAGGGGTCGGAACGAATTAATCGACGAATTAGTCGTGATAGATCACAAAATTTGCCATGAAGCCTCGCATTAAAGGGGGCTTTGCTTTCAAGACTTATACAGCAAGATAAATCCAGCATCGAACTCCCCATCCCGCCATTGGCCTAATGTTCTTCGGCCATCTGGGGTTATTCGCTCAAGATATTCAGGATAGTCGGGGTTTTTGCCGTAGAGCGTTTGCCCCTCGGCCAGCAACTGCTTGCTTAACTTCCCAGACTCACTATCTCGCTCGACTTCTTCGGAAAGCGCCATCACATCTAACGATTTATGCATCATGGCTCTCCTCGTGTCTTAGCTTCCTCACGTCCTCAATATCAACCAATTTGCACTCAAAAGTATGGGCTTTGGGAAAAGCAAAAAGTACGTCACTAGCCATTGCTGTTGCTTCAATTTTTATCGCAGATTTACAATATGGCATGGGAATCACCTAAAGTCGTAATACAAAAAGTATAGCGCAGCATCACCAAATCGTCATGGCTGTAGAGAAAATATAAAAATGAGGTAGTACGCCCAATTATTACAACAGTGGTTCGTTTGTTTGCATTGGGTGGTTCACCTTATCGAGTACCGCGCTCCTAGTTGGTAGTTGATGTGGTTCATTTTGAAGATAATATGCAATTGCATATTCTCAATAAATGCACCACTTGTTCTTTTTTTGTGAACCAGTGTTCTCGCTAAGGTGGAACACTATGCGCAAATGGATGAACCATTTATAGATTGCCATCTTCGGAGTATTTCATTTTTTGTATCTATATTGAGATTAAGGATATCTGTTGGATGGAAGGTAGCTAATGTGCAAATTGAATCCTGTGGGGTGATGGTTTGATGTACTTGTTTAGACAACCAATCAGCCGCATTTTGATAGGCCACTATAAAATGGTTTAAATCTTCATTGCTAAAAATGTCAGAGTAATACATCGGACTTGGTTTCTCTAAATAAGCTCGTTTCTCAGGTGTGTAGGCAAAGTTTTTGGGATAGTGTTTTCGACTGACATGAGTTGCATTTATTGCTGATTCAATCACTTTGAGAAATTCCCAATGATCCAACAATGGGTATTGAAATGCTAAAAACACCAGTGTGAATTTGAATGTGCGATGTAAGTCATGCAGCGGAGGATGGCGGCGGTTACTTTTTGATAACTCAAACATATATAAAAGTAGGTGTGCAGTCATTTGGTCTATATCACTGCATTTTTTGAGATCGCGACAGTAGTTTTTTACGCACGTTTTGACGCTAGTCTTATTGTTACCATTGTATTTTTGATGTTGCTTAAAAAAAGAAATGAGTTCGTTTTTATCCTTAGTTGGATTTGCCAGTAAACGCCATAAAGGATGGTTGAGTGTTTGAATTGCGAGGCTCGACACCTCTCCGATAGTAATACATGGACAGGCATATTTTAAGGTAGTGAAAATTGAGGCCTATAATTTTTACTCTAGGCTGATAAAAAATATAAATGCGTTCTTAATCTAGGTAAATACCTATGCATTCATGAGTTTCTAGCGGAGTAGCCACATTGCTCACGTAATTAAGCTGAATGGCAAATTAGCGCTTGTTAAGGTAAAATTAACGGAAATATAGGAGGCTTTATGGTTACCACAGTTTCTAAAACTAGCAATGACCGCAAGACCAAGTTTACGCCTAATATGGATAACTTTAAGGTCAGTTTAAGCTATGAAGGTTTGTCACTGAAAAAGAGCAGTGAAGGCAAAAGCATTTCAGAATTAAAACGCAAATATGCGAAATAAATACGGGGTAGCCCATGATAAATATTGCTACCTCGGTTCTGACGTTTTAATTAACCTTCTTGATATCAGGGATTCAGAAAAGCTTGAAGAAGCTGAAGCTGAATTTACCGCTGAACGGTATCGAACCTACGAACCCACCAAACAATCACTTGCTGATTTTTCATTCGAACATTTAAAGTATCTTCATCACCACTTGTTCCAAGATTTATATGCTTGGGCGGGTAAGCCAAGAGATGTTGATATTTCCAAAGGTGACACGCGTTTTTGTACTTGGACACGCATTGAGCCTGAAGCTATTAAATTATTTAAAACTATTCCTGCGTTAGCTGATTATCAGGACAATGAAGACCTCGTTGAAAAGGTCGCAGATTTGTTTTGTGAGTTAAATTTACTTCACCCATTTCGTGAAGGGAATGGCAGAATCTGCGCTTCTTTTTCGAGGAGCTGTTGTTTACTCTCGGCTTCCATGTAACGTGGCCAAAGATTTCTCAGAAAGATTGGATTGACGCTAACATTGCTGGTGTGCATCTGAACCTAGAACTGCTCAAGGTGATATTCACTCAAGCCATTTCAGAGCTGGAATGAAGAGTTTAAAAAACTGGCAATCATGTTGTGAAGAAATACATAAATACATGGGCAGGCATCTTTTCAGTAGTTGCGATTGGGTAAAAAATCATGATTAAAGGTCAACAAAATATTTTAATGTGCTCGTAGTTTAACTAAATACCTATACAATCATCAGTTTCTGGGAAGTGAGAGTTATTAAGGTGAGTTTAGTGCAGGGTGAGGCATGCCTCATGTGCAAAGAAACAATTGCAATGAAAAGTGACTTTAGGGGAAACGTTAGCCTAATGAATTCTTTTGCCTACGCAATCGCTGGTATCGTTTTAAGATGTCTATTTGTTCACCAATTACGCTAAAAATAGTTACAGTCTTGACCAATAGTTCTAAACTAATTTTGAATCATGTTTTTTGCTGTCGTTCGATAATGTTCTCAATAATGAACGGTATATTCCTAGTGTTGCACGCTCCCGCAACCACATTCAAGGCCTCGATTATTCGAGGCCTTTTTTGTTTGTGTTATTTGAATATCAAAATATATGCCTGCCACTAATTCGTTTTAAACAAATAACTTCAAACCAACACCACTGGTACTTCAATTTAAGCGTTGTGATTTAATCCACTTTCCTAACTTGCAGCAATGTTGTGCCCATTAACTTACGACTTTATAAAACACTGCGCTAGAAATAAAACCTTTGGAAATAAATTTTCACATTGATTAGACGTTGTCGTTGGCAATCAATACAATGGATTGGAGTTCAGCGCACTTTAGTGCCTGTGTATTCGGATAGTCGAATCAACAATATTGCTATGGCAGTTCCCGTTGGGGGTAATAACCGCTTGCGCAAGGAAGCATGTTTACTCAAGTAAATTGTCTAATTTCAAAGGGGTTTATAGTGTCTACTCAATACGATATTGTTATTTTTGGTGCGACAAGTTTTGTTGGCCAAATTCTCTGCCAATATATGGTCGCTCAATACCCAGAAGGCGAAATCGCCTGGGCTGCTGCAGGGCGTTCTCAATCAAAGCTTAATTCAGTTGTTAAATCTCTTAAGCAAAATATTCCGACGATTATTGCCGACTCTGACGATGAAATGTTACTGCGATATATGGCGGAACAAAGCAAAGTCATTATTTCTACTGTTGGACCTTACGCACTGTATGGCTCAAGCTTGGTAAAAGTGTGCGCAGAATCTGGCACCGACTACGTAGATTTAACAGGTGAGCCACAATGGATCCGCAAAATGATTAATCTACACGAAGCTACTGCCAAAGCCAGTGGTGCACGGATTGTTCATTGCTGCGGTTTTGACTCTATTCCTTTAGATCTGGGTAACTTTTACCTTCAACAGCAAGCTCAAAAAGTTTATTGCGCACCTTGTACCACCGTAAAAATGGCGGTATATCAAATGAAGGGGGCAGGCTCCGGTGGCACTTTTGCAAGTGGTATCAATATGTTTAAAGAAGCATCAACGGACGCTGAGTTAAGCAAAGGATTGAAAGATCCGTATTTTTTATGTTCAAAAGAGCATGGCTTCAGTGCTGTACAGCGTGACGTGCAAACGGCGGTATACGATGAAGATTTTGATGCTTGGGTTGCCCCGTTTGTAATGGCTGTGATTAATACCAAAATTGTTCACCGCTCAAATGAACTCAACGGCAAAGCTTTTGGGGAGAATTTTAAATATGACGAAGTCATACGCATAGGTAAGGGCTTTGGGTCGCACATAACAGCATCGGCAATTGGCCTAGGCATGCGCATTTTTCCTTTAGCCATTACTTTGCCACCTAGCGGGTACCTAATTGAAAAAATATTGCCAAAACCAGGTGAAGGTCCAAGTGTGAAACAGCAAAACAGTGGCTTTTTCGATTTGCGCTTTATAGGAAAAACTGATGCTGGCCAGAGGCTAACAGTGAAAGTGACGGGTGATAAAGATCCCGGTTATGGATCAACTGCCAAGATGTTGGTGCAAGCCGGTTTATGCTTGGCTCAAGACATCAGCAAAGCAGAAAAGGCGGGTGGATTTTGGACCACTGCAACGGTTATGGGAGAACCCTTGATAAAGCGATTAACTGAGCGGGCAGGTTTAACTTTCACACTGTTGGATTAGCCGAGTTGTTTAATTGCATGTCGTATTTGATAAAGCGTTAAGTTTTATGAGGGCGAGAATAGCATCAACCTCCTCGATTGGTTGGGAAGTTTGCTTGAAAGCTGGAAAGAATGACAACGGTGTTTGGCAAACTTCACTGAGTGAAAGTAATTGTCTTACAGATGTGCCTGAAGCGGTTACTTGAGTGTTGATGTTGTTGGGGGAGCGGGGTAGCAGAGTCGCTTTGGACAAAATCAAAGGATGAAAAGTGTTTTTTACTATTAATTTGTGAACAGTTCGTTTAACAAGTAGGGGAAAAGCAGACAAAAATCATTTCTCACAAAATTTAGAATAGCGTTCTCGCCTCAACATTCAAGGACTCAATTATTTGAGATCTTTTTTAGTGAAATTACGCATACATATCAGTTATTTGATAAAATAAAAAACTGATACAGTTTGGAAGATTAAATTTTATGTAAATTTAACGCGTCTTTTTCATCCGCATCGTTACAATGCAATCATTATTTAAAATTGGCACGTAGCGAATGTTCGAAAAATTAATTAAAAATAAAATGTTTGCCTATGCTTTTTCTCTAGGCATAGTGTGTATTTTTTCCATCCTCGCTTTATTATTGCCTGCTGCCATTTTACCGAAAAGTGGTGTATTACTTCTTTTGCAATTGGCGGTGGTTTTAGTTTCGGTTACATCTAGTCGAAGCGCTACCGCTATCGCGGGCATATTATGTGCGCTGATTTATAACTACTTTTTTACCTCTCCTTTGTATTCACTGCATATGTTTGAATTGGAGGATATTATGAACTCCATCATCTTCATTTCTGTCGCCGTATTGACTAGTGAATTTTCGATTCGTTATCGTAAAAAAAGTGAAGCTCTTAAGCAGGCCGAAATCCGCTCCAATATTTTGTTGTCAGTGTCGCACGACTTAAGGACGCCACTTGCCAGTATTATTGGCTCACTCAGTACCTTTCAAGAATATCAACACAAGATTAGTCAACAAGAGCAAAACACCCTTATCAACAGTGCCATTGATGAGAGTCATCGTTTACACAATTACGTTGAAAACTTATTGCAGTTAACACGTTTAAAAAACAACGCCTTTAATTGGGTATTCGTTCGCCAGTCAATTTGGCCTGTGATTAAACGCCTTGAACAGCGGTTCTCCGATAAGCGTTTGTTGATCAGCAAAAAAAACGAATTGAAAATGGTGGACATTCAGGATGCCCTTATCGAACAAGCCGTTTATAACGTCGTAGATAACGCTCTAAAATACTCACCCAAAGCGCAAAATGTTGAAATCGAAGTAAATAGTGTCCAACAATTTACTCGTATTCTAGTAAAGGATAAAGGCCAAGGGATAGAGCCTGAACAGCGTTTTAAGATATTTGATGCATTTTACTCAAGTCGCATTGGTGATGCAGGTAAAGGAGGCAGTGGTATTGGCTTGAGTGTGTCTAAAGGCATAATGGAAGCACATGGTGGTCATATTGCTGTTGTCGACTGTGAACAGGGTTGTACCATCGAATTACTGTTGCCAAATGGAGACGATAATGCTTAAGCCTAAGATTTTATTAATAGATGATGAGGATAAAATCCATGATTTCATCTCGATTTCATTGGCTGCTGAGAATCTTGAATATATTGGTTCATATACCGCAACCTCGGGCTTGAGTCTATTTAATCAAGAAAAACCTAGTCTTATTATTTTAGATTTAGGTTTACCAGATCTGGATGGGCGAGCCGTTTTGAAAAAAGTCCGAGAAACCAGTGATATCCCTGTATTGGTGTTAACAGCCAGAGATCAGGAAGCCGAAAAAGTAAGGTTATTAGACGCAGGTGCCAATGATTATTTAAGTAAACCTTTCGGCATTAGAGAGTTAATTTCACGCATTAAAGTATTGTTACGTGATATTAAGTATGAAGCCATGCCATCAGAACTGCGATTCGATAAATTGATCATAAAAACTGGGGAGCCTCTTGTTCTTAAAGGCCAGAAAGCGGTACAACTTACCAAAAAAGAGCACCAATTGTTAGTTAAGTTGGCCATCCATCCCAATGTACTCGTCAATCAAAAGAAATTATTAGTCGACATTTGGGGAGCGTCACATGCAGACGATGTCCATTACTTAAGAGTGCTCATCACCCAGTTACGAAAAAAACTGGGCGATGATGCTGAAGATCCCTACTTTATAAAAACCGAGCCTGGACTAGGTTACCGCTTTATTGGTGATTAAATTCTTTTGGCAGGTCAATAGGTTTAATTCTTGTACTTTGCTAGATTTTTGGAGTAAGCAACATGGCGCATTTTACTGTTATAGGCTTAGGCCGTTTTGGTATTTCGGCTTGTCAGGAACTGATCCATTTAGGACACACTGTCACAGGCGTAGATAGTGACGTTAAAGTTGCTGAAATGTATTCAGATTACCTAACCCAAGTTGTTATCTGTGATTGTACAGATGAAAATGCCTTATCAGAGCTAGATCTAAAAAACAGTGATACAGTATTAGTTGCCATTGGTGAAGATATGCAATCGAGTGTTTTGTGTACCTTAAGCTTAAAGAATATAGGGGTTAAAAACCTTTGGGTTAAAGCTGGCACAAAAGCCCATCACACTATCATATCTAAATTAGGGGTATCTAGAATCGTACATCCCGAGGAGGAAATGGGAGTGCGGGTTGCACAAGCCTTGAACTATCCAATGGTCAACGACTATATTGCGTTAGGTGATGGTCTCTATGTGGTTGAAATTAATATCAAACCACAATTACATGGTTCTCCACTGAGTAAATTATTAGTAGATACTAAAGGCGCAATAGATACATTATTAATAAAAAGACAAGGTAAAACTTTTACACGTATTGCTTGTGACTTTACGGTTAAAGCGGAAGATACTCTACTGCTTTGTGGTAAACGTGCTGCCCTTAAACATATAGCACCAAAGTTGGGGTAACTTGCATGCTACTTTGGCATCCCTCGCAGGCTCCAATTGAGCGAAAAACTAAATCCGCAAAACAAATTAATGCAGCACCACCTTTTGTGTTAGCCGGTAGTTTTGCGTTATTGATTGTTCTTGGTTCGTTATTATTAAAGTTACCCATAGCCACCGTCTCTTCTATTAGTTGGGAGCAGAGTTTGTTTACTGCGACTTCAGCAGTAACCGTAACCGGCTTAGTCGTAGTGGATACTGGCAGTGTTTTTACATTATTTGGTCAAACCGTTATTGCTTTATTAATTCAATGCGGAGGCATCGGATTGATGACATTCGCTGTTGTCACGCTTATTGCCCTTGGAGGAAAAATTGGTTTTATGCAGCGGGTGGTCGCTAAAGAAGCATTCAATCAAACCAATACTTCAACTTTGTTCAGTGTGGCTAAATCAGTGTTGTTTTTTTCACTGCTTGTTGAACTCATAGGTTTTGTCATTTTATCAGTGTATTGGTATGAAGACTTAGGGTTGCAGGCAAGCTTATTTCACGGCTTTTTTTATACCATTAGTGCTTTTAATAATGCGGGTTTTGCTCTGGCATCCAATAGTTTGATGCATTACGTGGAAGATCCAACTATTAACTTAACCATTACTGGTCTATTTATCGCTGGTGGTCTAGGTTTTACCGTTTGGATGGATGCACTCAAGTCAAAGTCGTGGAGCGCCATGACCCCTTACAGTAAAACAATGATTTTGGGGACAGTCATTATTAATGGCTTCGCACTGTTTGCTATATATGTCATTGAATATAATAACCCACAAACATTACAGCCATTGAGCGATGGCGGTAAGTGGTTAGCAGCCTGGTTTCAAGCTGTGTCACCTAGAACTGCAGGCTTTAATACACTTTCGATAGAGAATTTGGAAGAAAGTACAAGCGCTTTAATGTTGCTTCTTATGTTTATTGGCGGAGGCTCTTTAAGTACCGCAAGTGGTATTAAAGTTGTCACTTTTATTGTACTAATTATGGCTACATATAGTTATCTTCGAAGAGACAAAGGGATCACTTTATATAATCGAGAAGTCGCGAAAGAAACCGTCTATAAGGCGCTTGCCTTAACCATGATTTCCGTTGGTACAACATGGATCGCTATCTTTATTTTAACACTCAGTGAAGATGCCCCATTTTTAGATGTGGTGTTCGAAGCGGTATCTGCACTTGGCACGGTAGGGTTATCCAGAGGGTTAACGGGTTCGTTATCAGGCGTAGGCGAGCTAATCATTATTTTATTGATGTTTATGGGACGGTTAGGACCATTAACATTAGCGTATTTTCTCGCTAGTCCAAGAACAAAGCGTCTCAGGTTTCCAGAAACACAGCTTGCGATCGGTTAATATTTTATGTCAACAAAGTCGTGGTTGTTAGATGACTATCGATTTTAGGCGGGGTAAACTTGTCAATCTTTGCTTTACGAATGTGGTGCTGTGTCGTCTCTTAAATATTTATCGGCTTATTCTCTTGACTTACAACAGCAAATTACCGAATTGTTAGACTCAAATCGTTTAACTGACTATCTGCTGAAAAAATATCCGCTAGTGCATAGCATACCTAACGATAATGCTTTGCGTGAATATGTCATCGCATTAAAAAATCAATATCTTAAGAAATCACAACCTCTGAGTAAGGTAGTGTTTGATAAGAAGATTCATGTGGTTGATAACGCCCTAGGTTTGCACAGTTTTGTTTCCCGTGTACAAGGGGGAAAGCTTAAAAGTAAAAATGAAATTCGAATCAGTACGTTATTTAAGCATACCCCGACTGAATTTCTCAACATGATAGTGGTACATGAATTAGCGCATTTGAAGCAAAAAGAACATAACAAAGCTTTTTATCAACTTTGTTGCCATATGTTGCCCAATTACCACCAAATCGAATTTGATGTGCGAGTTTATTTGACGCATCTTGAACAAAAAGGTGAGGTTTATGTTAACTCGCCGCAAAACCTTCCATAAGGTATCCATGAACTATCAATTTATACGTAATCTGCAAGGTATTCCAGTGGCCCAATTTGAAATGGGACATGAAGCATTTTCCCGGTGGTTTTCTGAAGAACTGGGAACAAGCCAGCATAAAATAGAGGACATTTTTGTTGCAATCGACAGATTAGAAAAGCGTCAGATTAAGGAGTATGTGCTAGCCGGTAAAGAGATCAATCTACGAATCGATTATTACGAAGTAGAAGTTAGATCAAAAGATTTGGATATGGATGGACCTGATGAGCTGCCGGAGGGAACTGAGTTATATGATCAAGAATCCATATCTGGTTGTGGATTAGAAGATTTCACCCAAGTATTGTGTTCGTGGCGTGACTTTGTTGATGAAAAGTAAATCATCTTTAGTCAAGGTATAGGCTGTGAATAATATCATCGTCGATACTTTTGTGGCACCAAAATGCCTAGAAAAGATAAACATACTTTATCAAGATGCGTCTATTTTGTTGATTAATAAACCCAGTGGTTTGCTTTCGTTATCGGGTAAAAACCCGCTGAATTACGATTCGGTCCATTTTCGTTTAGTTCAAGAGTTTAGTTGGGCCACTATGGTTCACCGCTTGGATCTAGGTACATCCGGTATTATGGTAGTTGCTTTGAATAAACAAGCTAATTCCCATCTGGCTAAGCAATTTCAAATGCGTACTGTGCAAAAATCCTATATTAGTTTACTCCAAGGCCACCTTAATCAGAATACTGGCCAAATTAGTCAACCTATAGCCAAGGATCCAAACCTGTTTCCTAAAGTCAAAATCTGTTCTATTCACGGTAAAGAAGCGGTGACTAATTACAGTGTTCTGGAACGACTAAACAGTCCTTACGCAACTCGTGTTCGTTATCGTCCTCAAACGGGCAGAACCCATCAACTACGGATTCACAGTGAATATCTTGCGCACCCCATTTTAGGTTGTGATTTATACGGTACTTGTGACAGTTACAAAGCTGCTAACAGACTAATGTTACATGCTGAAAGCATAGAGTTTGAACATCCGACAACAGGTAAAAAAGTGCAGGGGATATGCCCAGCACCATTTTAAATCCAACCATGTTTTCTAATTTTTCGTAGTCAGGGTTTGTCCTATACTTATTTAGTTGAAGCGAATTCCGCTACCCTATTATCGAATACGCAGACTTGGTTTTTGCCTAGTGCCTTTGCTCGATAAAGAGCCTGGTCAGCACTTTTAATTAAAATTGTTGGTTTATCGTTTCTATTCGGTATTAAGCAGTGCATACCGATACTGACTGTGGTTTTTACGGCTATTTTTTTATCTTCATCTTTGCGTAACGACATGGCCGTTTTTTCAACAAGCTTGCGAATATCTTCGGCCACTTTTAATGCACCAGCATGATCTGTATTGGGAAGAATACAAGCGAACTCCTCTCCGCCATATCGCGCGACTAAGTCATCGGGACGATGTGCACAAGAGGTTATTTTTTGCGCCAATATTTTCAAAAATTTGTCTCCGGCCTGGTGTCCATAGCTGTCATTCAAATGTTTGAAGTTATCTGCATCTATCATCAGCAGTGCTAGTGGCGTTTGCTCCCGAGCACAAGATAACCAGTCAGTTGTTAACTGCTCATCGAATTGATAACGATTACTTACCCCAGTTAAACCGTCTATTAAAGCCAGCCTGCGTAACAGATCCGATTGACGTTTTAGCTGCGCGTGACTCTGTACTCTGGCCCAAGTAATGGTGGTATTTATGGGTTTGCGGATAAAGTCTACTCCGCCTACCTCAAAACCTCTGACTTCGTCGGCTTCATCAATATTAGAGGTGATAAAAATGACCGGAATGTGTGAAGTTAGCACATTTTCCTTAATTTTTTCACAGGCCTGAAAGCCATCCAAGTGCGGCATATTGATATCAAGCAAAATTATATCTGGGAGCAATTCATTTGCCATTTCAACGCACTTAACCCCATCACTTGCCATAAAAATATGGAAGTCATTTTGAAATACTTCGTAAATCTGTCTGACCACAAGAGGCTGATCATCGGCTATCAGCATTATCGGTGTTCGATTTGAAATGTTGCCAAAACCTACCTGTTTATTTGTCATTAGTTTTACCCTGTTGACCATGGCCTGATTGATTTAGTAAGAAGTTTAATGCGGGTTCAAATTTTAACTGGTCTATATATTTCTTGACTGTTATTAACTCATTTTCGTTAGGGTACTGCTGTTGCAATTTATCAACATATTGAATGATAGTGAGATCATTTTGCTGTAAAAACTGAATGATCTTTTTACGTTGCTGAGGTTGCAATTTGGACTCGCGAGTTTCTTGTGAAGGCAGATTGTTTTCAGTGGGTACGAACAAATTCTGCAAGCGCTGTAGATTGGAAGCATGGAGTTTAGGAAGCGTTTCTAACATCTTCGCTAGTTGAGCATCGTGCAGTTGATTCTTTTTCACTGACTCATGAAATGTATTCACGTAATTGTAAACATCATTTGCTCCTATTGTGCCAGATATTCCTTTTAAGGCATGCAGCGCTGTACCTATTTGGTTAATATCTTTAGTGCTTTTTAGCACATCGAATTGTTGAATAAATTCTTGCGCGTACAGTGGTATTAAATTTATCACTAACTCTTGATTATGACCAAAGCGCTCGAGCACTTGCTGTTTTAGGTCACTGTCAGACAAAGAACCAGGGCAAGTCACAGCTTTATCCAACTCAGTAGGTTGCTTATCCAAAACCGCCAGAATAGCCTCACATAACTTGTGCAAACTAATGGGCTTAGCTAGGTGCCCGTTCATACCTATTTGGTAATAATTCAATTGATCTTCAGGTAAGTGATCGGCAGTCGCGGCAATAATCGGTAGCTCATCGAATCGACGGTCTTGTCGAATTTTTTTGGTGGCGGCTAAACCGTCCATCACAGGCATATTGATATCAATTAAAAGCACGTCAAACCTATTTGGACTGATGTGCAGTTGTGTAAGCACTTGTTCTCCATTTTCAACCGCCAATACGGTTGCACCTGACAGCTCGAGTAGACGTTTTAAAGCTTCCAACGTCAGCGCATTATCGTCTGCTATCAGAATGGATATGCCAGCTAATCTTTTCACCTATAAATACACCTTATCTTTATGTGTCAAGAGACGGTTGTACGAAGTTTAAATCGTAAGTAGCTAGTAAGCCTGTCGACAGCAATCTACATGTGATTGACCTAATCAACGTGATAGACTGAAACTTCGGTTTATTTTCGCAATGGGTTTAATTTGGCTGTGGAATGCTAGAAATCGAAACCATCATTTTTATGCGCTTTACAAATTGAGCATTGCAACTTGCGCACCAAGACGGATAGGCTAAGCCAGTTAGTGTTAATAGTTCGGTGGTGTCTAAAGTCTAATATCTTAGGGGCGTGTTAATTTGACTGAGATTACTTATTCAAAGTGAATCTGTCATGAGTAAAATTTTCAATAGTGTGAAAAATTTGCACGAATTATTTGGCTTAGTGAGCTTTGAGTGGACACTTATTCGTCGATAAAACGTTACTAAAACAATGATGTCGTTTAATTTTTTGATGATAGGTTGGTACTAAAAAATGCAAGGTTAATGGTCAATCCGGCTATTATGAACTAAAAATGGAAGCATATTCTGAAGATTGAAAAAACGAGTTCAGGAACAATAAGAATAAGAATTGCAAATAGTTAAGTGATGTTTCTCAACTTCGTAACAAATTTATGTTGTTTCAACATACTGATTTTTAAAGGACGATGACGTGTTAAAAGTATTATTGGTTGATGATGATAGCGAGTTTACAGATGTTGCCTATCAAATTATTGAATTTCTGGGCCATGAAGTATCTGTAGCTGGCTCTTTAAAAGAAGCCAGACAATGGCTTGAGCATCAACATTTTGATCATATTTTACTAGACTTTATGTTGCCTGACGGCAGCGGACTGCACTTAATTGACGAATTGAACTTAAACAGCACAAAGCAAACCTTTATCACTTTAATTACTGGACACCCTTCAGTAAAAGGTATGTTGGCAGGCTTATGCGGCCCAAATGTTAATTATCTAGTGAAGCCATTACAGCGTGAAGACATCGAACAAGTGTTGAATCGCAAAACTAAAAAAACAGCTAAAAAACAAAACAATTCTTTGCACTTCGGTTGTTTGATTGGTGAGTCAGCAATAATGAAAGAGCTGTATTTAATGATTGAGAGAGTGGCTAAAACTAATGCCAACGTTATGTTGATGGGAGAAAGTGGTGTAGGTAAAGAAGTAGTCGCTCAAGCCATCCATTCAGCTAGTGATTGCGAGGGTCCCTTAGTGGCTACCAACTGTGGGGCTTTATCTAAAGAACTGATCGGTAGTGAATTATTTGGTCACGAAAAAGGTGCGTTTACCGGCGCCGTTGGACGTAAAGAGGGGGTGTTTGAACGAGCGGAAAATGGCACCCTTTTTCTAGATGAAGTCACTGAAATGCCTATTGATATGCAGCCCAACTTATTGCGGGTTTTAGAATCTAAACGAGTAACGCGATTGGGAGGCACTAAAGAAATCGACGTCAATTGTCGAGTGGTTTCCGCGACCAATAGAAATATTAGTGAATTGGCTGAAAGCAAAGTATTACGGGAAGACATCTATTTCCGTTTAGCTGTGTTCCCAATTGATATTCCCACCCTACGAGAGCGAAAAGAAGACATCCCTTTGTTAGCGCAAGCGTTTCTTGAAGAGCTTAATGCGGAAAATGGCACATCTTTTGCTTGGAATGAAGCTCAATTAAAACGATTATCAGAATATGATTGGCCAGGTAATGTAAGAGAACTTCGCCACGCCGTGCATCGGGCTTTCATTATGAGTGATCCTGAGTCATCAAATATTGATTTACCGAGCAGCTTTGCTTCACCGTTCGCTTCTAATAAAAAAGCGTCGAATCAAATTTCAGCTGGGCAAACTATCGAAAATGTTGAAAAAGAATTGATACGGGCGACCCTTGAAAAGGTTAATGGTAGTAAAACCCTTGCTGCCGAAATGCTCGGAATCAGCACAAAAACGCTTTATAACCGTCTTCACGCCTACGGTGATTTTGAAGAGTAATAGTAATAGGAATTTCAATGACGATAACAAGTAATGAAAATCTCGATATCCGAACCATGATTCATGACGCGAGAGGTCCTTTAAACCGGATTTCAATGAATGCCGAGTTAGTCAAATTAGTACTAGAGAATGATTTACCGCGTGATAAAGCGCTTGATGCATTGAATAAAATTATTACTGCTTGTCAAGACTGTAGCGACAAGCTCCAAGCAATAAGTAATTCCCATAAAAACATTGGCGAATAACGTCGTTGTTTCACCTTAGTTTAGTCATAGAGTGAGAATATATGAAACAACGACGTTTATTTGGCAATACTGTTTTTACCTGGTTTACCGTCACTATCATCGTATTGGGGGTAATCAGTGTTAACGCTTATTTAGCGGTGAAAACTACCAAAGACCTGGCTAAAGTCCAAGAAAGTTTGACTAATACAGGTAATGTTATTTTGGTGCTTGATGAGTTACATCTGATGATACTTGCCGCTGAAAGCAGTCAACGGGGATATCTATTAACCGAAATTGAAGAATACCTTGCACCTTATATTAATTCAGTAAAACAACTGTCTGATCAGATTGAAAAAGTTCGTGTAGTTGAAGTTGAAATTGTGGGTCAAAGAGCCTTGATCGACGAAATAATTAGGCTTACTGAAATGAAAATGGAAGAAATGGAAAAGACCGTTTTGCTTGCCCAAGCGGATAAAGAGCGTTCGGCAATTCGGCTGGTCAAGGGAGGTGAGGGTAACGAATTGACCAAAGATCTAGACCAGTTGTTTTCGCAAATAATTGACAATGAATTGACCTATCGGAATTTTTTGTACAGCAAATTAAATCGCTCTGAAAAAGAATCTGTATTTACTTTCTTTACTTCCGCTATCACCAGCGCTTTATTGCTACTCGGTTTAATTGTGTTAGCTAGATTAAATTTGGTAAGTGAAGAAAAATTCAGAAATTCATTGGAAAAACAAAATCAAAACCTCGCGCTGAAAGTGGATGAGCGAACTGAAAAGTTAACGGTTTATTCAGAAGAGCTTGCTCGCAGCAATAGAGAGCTGGAAGATTTTGCTTTTGTCGCTTCTCATGATTTACAAGAGCCATTACGTAAAATTCGTGCCTTTGGCGATAGGCTGCATTCCGATTATTCTGAGCAACTCGGAGAAAAAGGGGCGGACTATCTAAATCGCATGAAGAATGCGGCTGAGCGTATGTCTAATTTAATTAGCGATTTACTCGAGTTTTCTCGGGTATCCACCCGAGGTAAAGATTTTACTGATGTCGAAATGTCGACTGTAATTTCGGCGATTGAAAGTGATTTGGAAATCGCTATTGAAGAAAGCAAAACCAAGCTTATCGTCTCTGAATTACCTGTAATAAAAGGTGATCCCAGTCAGATGAACCAATTGTTTTTAAATTTATTGTCAAATGCGATTAAATTTAGAAAACCAGATGTTGCTCCGGTGATTGAGTTGCAATACCAACTTGAACAGAGTGCAGGCGTTGATGGTAAATCCAGTGGCGATATGCATGTCTTTATTTTAAGCGACAACGGTGTGGGTTTTGAAAACGAATTTGCAGAAAAAATATTTGTTCCATTTCAGCGATTACATGGGCGAAATGAATATAAAGGAACAGGGATAGGTCTAGCGGTATGTCGACGCATTGTTGAGCGACATGGCGGGACTATCTCTGCGACCAGTGAATTGGGTAAAGGGTCGACTTTTGTGATTAAATTACCTACCGATGCTGTACTTAACAAAATTTAATTTAAGAAATAAATAAGAAAGGAAGTAAATGCCTTATTCAAATAAAAAGTCATTAATAATCTTAATGGCAGATGACGATGATGATGACCGATTGTTAGCACAAGATGCTTTGAACGAAAGTCGAGTGTTGAATAGTCTTAAGTGTGTGGAAGACGGCGTAGAGTTAATGCACTACTTAAAGCGCGTGGGGAAATATGCTGATAAGGAGATGTACCCTCGACCCGGTTTAATTCTGCTCGACTTGAACATGCCTCGCAAAGATGGTCGCGAGGCGCTGGCAGAAATCAAAGCTGATCCAGATTTAAGAAGTATTCCTGTGGTTATTTTAACGACTTCTAAAGAAGAAGAAGACAAAATCAAAGGATATGGTTTAGGGGCTGCTTCTTACATCACTAAACCGGTTAATTTTGAAGGTCTAGTGGAAGTAATGAAGGCACTCGGAAAATATTGGGTAGAAATTGTAGAATTACCCGAGAACAAAGAGTAATTGACCAAGGTGATTGATTAATATGGATGTGAAGTCAGCGCGAATTTTGATCGTGGAAGATGACGAAGATGATTATATTCTAACGCACGATCAATTGGAAAAACTCGACCGTCATCGATTCGAGATCGATTGGGTGACAAACTTAGAAGATGCATTAGAGCAATTAAAACGTAATGATCATGAGATTTGTTTACTCGACTATCATCTTGGTGCCTATACAGGTATCGACGTTTTAGATAAGGCCCAAGCACTAGGATCTCATGTTCCGATTATCATGCTAACTGGACAGTCGGATGACGATCTCGACAGATTAGCATTGAAAGCGGGGGCCGCTGATTTTTTAGTTAAGGGAGATATAACCAACGCTAGATTTACTCGAGCGATCCGCTATGCGATTTCTCGAGGTGAGATTGAAAAAGCACGGCAGCAAAGTTTAGACGCTGAGATTGAAAGTCGTTCTAAAGACAGGTTTATAGCCCATTTGAGCCATGAATTGCGAACCCCACTGACTTCTATTTTGGGCTATACCGAACTGTTATTAAACGGTGACAAAGCCAAAGATGCACAAAAAGAATTATCAACAATTCTAAATAATGGGCAGCACTTACTTAGTCTACTTAATGACATTCTTGATTTATCGAAAATCGCGGCAGGAAAACTGCAACTAAAACCTGCAGATGTGATGCTAAGCAGTTTTGTTGGTGACATATTGACGCTAATGCAAATGCCAGCCAATGAAAAAGGGTTGAGTCTTAAATTTTATTCGTCACCTCAAGTGCCTGAATTCATAAATGCTGATCCGACTCGTCTTCGCCAAGTCATCATCAATTTATTGTTCAATGGGATTAAATTTACTGATTCTGGAGAGGTATCCCTTACCGTTGATTTTGATCCTGAGCATCCTGAACAAATTCGATTCATAGTGTGTGATACCGGTATTGGTATTGCTGAGAGTGAAATCGACGTTATTTTTATTCCTTTTCAGCAACTCGAAGATGTAACGCTAAAAAGAGAGCAGGGAGCTGGGCTGGGTCTCGCGATTGCCACCGAATTAATTAGACGGATGGAAGGCGAGATAAATGTTACTTCAGAATTGGGTAAGGGCAGTGAATTTACCGTTAGTCTAAAGCTTCCTAAACAGTTTAGGGAAAACCTTAAGCCTTTAAACGTGAAAGTCTCTGATTTAGTGGCCACTGAACAATATGCACCACTGCGCGGGAAAATACTCATTGTCGATGATTTGCTTGATATAAGACAGTTAGTCGGTGAAATGTGTCGCTCATTTGGCTTAGAAGTGTTTTTCGCAGCAGATGGAAGTCAGGCTTTAGAGGCTATTAAACAGCCTGACAGCGCGTTTGATCTAGTGGTAATGGACATTCATATGCCAGTCATGGATGGACGTAAAGCGATTGTTGAAATACGAAATTACGGTTTTTCCAAGCCTGTATTAGCATTAACTGCGGCCAATATGAAAGGCGTAGACATCGAACTTACCGCGTTGGGCTTTGACAACATTATTGGTAAGCCGATCGATCAAAGTTTACTGTATCAATCGATTGCTAAATATTTGAAGCACAATGCGCAAGGGACTAAATTAAAAACTGAAATCGCTAATCTAACATCAAGTTCAAAGCAGACGTTATCAACAGTATTAGTTGTAGAAGATGATGCAGATTCTGCTGAGTTAATCGTGCTTTTGCTTGATAGTCTTGGCATCAATGCGCAGCGTGCCAGTTCCTGTGAAACCTGTTTAAAACTGATCGCGCAGAATGAGTTATACAGTCATATTCTACTGGATAAAAATCTGCCTGATGGCAATGGCCTAAATTTAGCGACAGAAATTAGTCGAATTCAGCCTAATTGTGATCTCATTATTATCAGTGGCGAAGAAGTCAGTGCTGAAGAGTTAAGGAGTCACGGTATAAGCAATTCATTGCTCAAGCCAATTAGTCTACAACAGCTGCAAAGTGTATTTTCTTAGCTTTTTGTAACTGATTGATTTGCTCAATAAGTGAGTAGAATTGATATATTTAGGAAAACTTATCGCTATTTAGCTCGTGCTTTTACTGACAACAACAATTAGTGCTTTTTAAAACCATGGCTTATCGGTATTGAATATGTTGTTCATACACACGAGAAGGACGTAGTGTAGAGTCCTATTTGAGTTCATTTTTTAATGGGGTGTGAATTTTTTATGCTAAAAATATGGGCTTACAGGGCTTTATTCTTATTCGCTGTAGTGTGTCCACAGCTCCACGCGCAAAGCGATCTTGGTCCACCTCCAACAATCGTAGAAGAATCAAATGTTATCTGGGATGAAATTCAGTCCTATTGGCTAGAATTCCTGCAAGGATTGCCCTCGGTGATTTTTGGTTTGGCAATTTTTATCGTTTTCTATCTCTCGTCTCGTTATATCTCAGAGTTAATGCTCAAGCCTCTTTCATACATGAGTTCTAGTTTACTTATCAGAGTAGTCATTCGTCGAATTTTTCAATTACTTATTATTCTGTTGGGAACTTATATCTTTCTGCGTTTCGCAGGTTTGAGTGAATTCGCTGTGGCAATTTTAAGTGGCACAGGGGTGGTTGGTTTAATCATCGGTTTTGCATTTAAAGATATCGCTGAAAACTTTATTTCTAGTTTGTTATTGAGTATTCAAAAGCCTTTTAAAATAGGCGATATTATTGAAGTTGATAACCGAATTGGAGTGGTAAAACAGGTAACCGCTAGAGCAACCACACTATTAGATTTTGACGGAGATCATATTCAAATACCCAATTCGACAGTTTATAAAAATGTCATAAGAAATGTGAGTGCTAACCCTAATTCACGAGGCAACTTTGTTATTGGTGTTGGTTATGATTCAAGTGTTGTAGATGCGCAAAAGTTAGCAATGACGGTGTTGCAAATCACCGAAGCAGTGTTAGATGATCCCGAACCCCAAGTTTTAGTGGATAATCTTGCCTCTTCAACAATCAACCTTAAAGTGTATTTTTGGATTAACACGCATCAACACAGTTTGTTAAAAGTATCGTCGTTATTGATGAGAACCATATTAAGTGAGTTTGAAAAAGCGGGTATTAGTATGCCCGATGATGCACGAGAAGTAATTTTTCCTGAAGGTGTTAAATTAATCGGCGCAGAGCAGGTGATTTCCGAATCTCAAGAAAGCCAGCAGAGTGGCCAAAAAACCAATAAGCGTTTGAAAAAACAGGAAAGTAAATTGGATAATCAATCTCTATCAACTAGAATAGAAAGCGAAGAACAAGGGACAGAACATATAGATGATTTGAGTAGTGATGCAGATACTATTCGTGAACAGGCTAATTCGGCAAGGGACCCGGAACAGGGACAAAATATACTTTAAATTGAATATTAAATTTTGTGTTGATGGATAAAAGGAGTCATCCTAATTGAAGAGTATGCAACGTACATATCTTTCCTTTTTGTATCTTAAGATTTTTAAGGTCTGCTGTGTGTTGTGTCTATTCTTTATGAGCGCGGTAGGAGCTAAAGAACTATTATTGCTAGCTGCACAAGAACACGAACCTTACCTCGGAAAAAATTTACCTAATCAAGGCTACGTGCATCAAATTGTTACTGAAGCATTCGCAAGAAAAGACGTTCATGTTGAGTTTGTTTATTATCCTGCAGCGAGGGCTCAGAAACTTGCTGCTGAAGGCAAGGTCGATGGAATTTTGCCGGTTTATTTCAGTGATACTCTTTCTCAGACTTTTTTATATTCTGCTCCTTTCCCAGGGGATGTCATTGGCCTTTTAAAACGCAAAGATACTGCAACTTCTGTTGCGATTGATAAAAATAATAGTGTCAATGAAACATTGCAAGGCTTGAGTAAATACCATTTTGGTTTGGTTCGCGGAAGCGCTTCTGAACACTTGGTTGACCAAACTCATTTTCTAAGTAAGCAATACGTCTCAAATAATTTAATCAATATTGATAAGTTGTTCGCCCGACGCATTGATTTTGCGCTAATAGATAAATACAGCGCTGGTCATCTAATCGTGTCGCACCGTCCTCATATGATTGGAAAATTAGAATTTGTTTACCCTCCACTTGTAGACAAAGAGTTTCATATAGCCTTTACAAAAAGTAATTCAAATGCACAGAGATGGGTGAATTTATTTAATCAAGGTTTAGCATCGATGATTGCTGATGGCCGATTTGCCAATATTTTGGCCAGGCATGGTTTTTCGTCTTCACCTAAAGAGATAGATAAGGATCTTCAAAATCAAAAATTAGTGATAGGTACGGTGAATAATGCTGACATGCTGATTTTAAAAGACCTTTCTTCTCATTTCGAGTTGGATAATCCTGATGTGCAACTTGAATGGAAAGTGTTAGATGAAGGTGTGTTACGCAAGAGGTTGTTAACTGATCTAGCTATTTCTGCAGGGCAGTTTGATGTTATGACCATTGGTTCTTATGAAATACCCATCTGGGCAAAAAATGGCTGGATTGCGCCGATCGATTCATTGCCTGAAGAATATGGTTTAGACGACATAGTTGACAGTGTGAAAAACGATGTCTCTGTAGACAAACAACTTTTTGCCCTGCCTTTTTATGCTGAGTCCTCGGTAACCTATTACCGTTCAGACTTATTTAAACAAGCTGATATTGTTATGCCAAAACAGCCTACGTTTAATCAAATATATGAATTTGCCAATAAACTAAATGCACCTGAAAAAGGTGTTTACGGTATTTGTCTGCGAGGTAAAGGTGGTTGGGGTTCAAATTTGGCATTGATCACCACTATGGTAAATAGCTATGGGGGTAGTTGGTTTGACTTAAATTGGCGTCCTCAAATTGAATCGAAAGAGTGGCACAACGCAGTTTCTATGTATGTGGATTTGCTTACCAAATTTGGCCCCCCCAATGCTGTGGAAAATAATTATATTGAAAACCTAGATTTATTCCTAAAAGGAAAATGTGCTATTTGGGTTGATGCCTCAATTGCCGCGAGTTCTTTGGTTAATTCGACTCAGTCGACGTTTAGCCAAAATATCCAAATGGCCAATGCTCCCATAGCTAAATATAAGAATGGTTCTAATTGGTTATGGACGTGGTCGTTAGCAATACCAAGTTCTTCGTCAAATAAGGATGCGGCCCTTAAGTTTGCACAGTGGGCCACTTCGGCCGAATACATTCAGTTAGTCGCTGCAAAATATGGTTGGCAATCCATCCCCCAAGGGACTCGCAAGTCAATATATAAAAAACCTGAATATTTGCAAGCTGCCCCCTTTGCGCCTGTCGTAATTGACACCATCAATAACATCGATTTGTATCACTCTACGTTCCAGCCCAGTCCTTATTTGGGAGTACAATTTGTACCTATTGCTGAATTTACTTCAATGGGAGATCAAGTTGGTATGTTGCTAGAAAAAGCGTTGAAAAAAGAACTTACAGTAGAGTCTGCGTTAAAACAAAGTCAAGACTTGGTTGATAAACAAATGCGTATATCGGGTTACTATTAATCCTAAATACAACTTAGATGAGATTCCTTCACTAAAATTTCCTGCTTAAATCGCCTATTCGGCAGCTAAAAGTTTATCAGCTACTGTTGCGACGTATCCGGAACGTGTACAATCGGTTTCTTGTATTAAGAACAAGATGTTATGAAAAAAATAGCGACTTTAGGCCCTCCAGGCACATTCTGTGACATGGCCACAGGTATTTATACCGCCAATCAATCTGATATCTATCAAGTGGAGTATTTTCCAACGATTGTGGGTACGCTCGCAGAAATCGGTAATAGCTGTGATATTGGTATTATTCCCATCGAAAACTTTTCGGAAGGCTTTATCGCACTTGTTCTTGATGAACTCATTGCTGCTGACTTACATGTGGTCAGCGAGATTATACTGCCCATCAAGTTTTCTATGATCAGTAATGCTAATGCGTTATCTGACATTCAACAATTGTACGTGCAGTTTGTTGCTCGTGGACAATGTTTTGAGTTTTTAGATGGGCTTAGCAATGCAAAAATTGTCACCACAGATAGTAATATTGAATCGTTAAATCGATTTAAAGACTCAGAAATACCCAGTGCGGCTATTGTTCCATCAACCTCTTACCGCAAAAGTGATTTTCCATTGGTGGTTGAGGAAGTTAACGACTATAAAAATAATCAAACCCGATTTTTAGTCATGTCAAAAACGGTACAACCTACACCAGAAGAAGCCGATAAAACCAGCCTGATCGTCCTTGATGACCATGATCATCCCGGATATTTGGGGGAAGTTTTACTTTCGTTTTCTAAACGAAATATCAATCTAACCTCAATAATTTCTCGTCCCACACGGAAAACATTTGGTAAGTACCATTTTTTTATTGATTTCGACGGTAATATTGATGATCCGATTGTTGCCGAGGCACTATCTGAAATCGGTAAAACCAACAATCTCAAATTGCTTGGTTCTTACAAAAAGGCGAAAAGTCTGAGTTGACGCTTTGTTATAGACCTGGTTTTGAGGGGTTACCAAGCAGTTTAGATTATAGGTATGTTTAGTCATGTTTTATTGCCAAGAGGCTGGTAAATATCTATTACATACACAGCTATTTCACAATAACTGCGGGGCAATTAAATGCGTGTAATTATCATCATCTGATAATTGCAATTCTAAGTCTGATTAACATAGGTAATATATGTCTGAGATAACGTTATTTGCGATGCCAGGAAGTTGCTCGAGAGTGTCTTTGATTTTGTTAGAAGAGGCGAAGGCAAAATACGATATTCATTGGGTGAACTTAATGAAAGCGGAGCACAAATCAGCGGAATTTAAGCAAATCAATCCAAAATCAAAAGTCCCAGCTCTGGCCGTTGAAAGTCAGGTTTTGACTGAAAATCCAATGATTATAAAATATATTAGCGAACGATTCCCTGAAGCTAATCTGTTGCCTAAGGTGGATTCTGGCTTAGCAGAATATCAACAAATATCCGATCTATGTTTTTGTTCATCCACTATACATCCGTTGGTCACTCGATTTTGTATCCCCGCATTTTTTGCAGATGAAAACGGCATGCCGAGCGTGAAAGCAAAAGCGCTTGAGGCGCTAATGGATTCATTGGCTTGGGTAGAGCAAAGATTAGCGGCAGGAAATTGGTGGTATGGAGAACAATGGAGTGCGGTGGATGCCTATATCTTTTGGATTATTTCAAGGTTGCAGCGCTGCGAGTTTAGCTTAGCAACTTTACCCAATTTAGCCCATCACACCGAAAAAATGCTTAAACGCGACTCTGTTATAAATGCCTTAAACAAAGAGAAGCTTGCTAATTTTTAAAGCAAACTAGACTGGGATATTTTACATTTAATCACTACTGGCAAACGTTTAAGAGTTGCTCAAATTCAACATCATTTCGTCTATCTGTTGATATCGTATGAAGTTTGCTGCATCAAGGTATTCTTGGTTTGGTGGTGAGTCGAAATTATCTGTTGTTTAATTGAGGAAATCGACTAAATACAGAAATTATATGGAGTTAAAACGGGTATATGAAACAACGAAGTATAGTAGGGACTTGGGTATCTGAAATTGGTTTAGGGTGCATGAATTTAAGTCATGCATATGGGACTCCGCCAGCGGAAACTGAAGCTATAGGATTATTAGAAAAAGCCCTAGAGCTAGGAGTTACTCATTTTGATACCGCAGCTCTCTACGGTTTTGGCAATAATGAAAAGCTGGTAGGTAAGGTGCTTAAACCTCATCGTGAACGAATTTTCTTGGCCAGTAAATGTGGTATGCGGGGAATCAATGGCAAGCGAATAATTGATGGTAGCCCTAAAGCAATAAGGGAAACTATTGAGCAGTCTCTTTTAAGTCTGCAAACTGATGTGTTGGATTTATACTATTTGCACCGCTGGGATAAAAGTATTCCCATTGAAGAAAGTGTTGGAGAACTTTCTCGTTTAGTTACCGAAGGTAAAATAAAAGGGATTGGTTTGTCTGAAGTATCAGCCGTCACCCTAAGAAAAGCCCATGCAGAACATCCTATTTCAGCGCTACAAGCCGAATACTCATTGTGGACCCGCAACCCTGAAATAGCCTGTTTAGAAACCTGTTTAGAATTAGGAACGGCCTTTGTGGCATTTTCACCTTTAGCGCGAGGATTTTTAAGTGGTGATATTACCGATTCAAGTGGTTTTTTAGACAATGATATTCGAAAAAACATGCCTCGTTTTCAATCAGAAAACTTATCGAAAAATTTGAATCTACTTGAGCAATTACGGACTATCGCTGAAGAACATGAATGCACTCTATCGCAATTAAGTCTCGCCTGGTTATTGCACCAAGGACCACATGTGTTGCCCATTCCCGGTACTACACAAATAGCTCATTTAAAGGAAAATATGCGAGCCTCTAAAATCGTCCTAACACCAGAAGAGCTAATTAAACTAGAGAAGATTTTTGAACCAAGTAAGATTGCTGGTGGCCGTTATCCGGTTGCGACGCAATTAGAAATTGATACTGAAGAGTTTTAACATTAATTCATGCAGCGCAGATTAATTAGTTTAGTAATCCATCTTCATGGTATTCATTGTGGTGAAATAACATATGGATTTTATTGCTAACGATTTTTTAACGCCCACACTTTGCGTACTACTAATAATAGTCGCGGGTTTTACTTCGTTTGTCACCGCCGGTTTTGGTGCGGGTGGGGGGCTTTTTTTGTTAGTAGTGATGGCGGCTATTATGCCGATGTCTGCCGTCATACCGGTTCATGGTTTAGTGCAACTCGGCTCAAATGCTAATAGAGCAATATTAACCTACCGACATCTTGACCGAAAAATGCTGCTTTATTTTTCGTTAGGTGCAGTTATAGGCGCTTTTTCAGCTTCATTTGTGGTCACCCAATTACCGCTAACATTAATGAAGTTATTGTTAGGGGTATTTGTCATATATTTATTGTGGGCAACCACTCCGACGATCAAAGAGACTTCAACATTAGGAAGAATAATTGCCGGGATTGTAACAACGTTTTTGTCGATGTTTGTTGGCGCAAGTGGTCCACTAGTCGGCAGTTACATGTACATGAATAATTATGACAAACTGCGTTTTACAGCAACATTTTCAACCTGTATGACATTTCAACACTGTCTTAAAGCGTTGGTGTTTGGAGCGATAGGGTTCGCTTTTTGGGATTGGCTTCCATTAATTATTGCCATGGTCTTGAGTGGAACAATTGGGACTTGGCTTGGTATCAAACTGCTTAAAAGGCTCCCAGCAGAACGCTTCAAGTTCATTTTTAAAATAGTCCTCACGCTTATGTCTGTCCAGCTAATTTGGCAAGCTGGGATGAGTATACTTCAGGACCTTTAGGTTTGTTAAGGTGGGTAAATTACCCTGCTTTATTAATCTACATATGTAAAAAAGCCCCGAAAACGGGGCTTATAGTTGACTTAATTAATGGTTAAAACGAAACCGTGACCTCTTCAGAACATGCCGTGGTTTCATCACAGATCATGTAAACAAAGGTAGTGCCTGAGACTCTACGTTCTCTGTCACGATACACACCGGTATTCTCTACCGTTTCTAATAGCACACCATTTCGATAGACATCTACCATATCTGCGCTAGAACCAGTGTAAGACAGGTCGATACGCAAATTCCCGAAGCGTGACATATAAGATCTATCTACTTCTAACTCGATATCAACACTGGAAACAGCTACAGATTGCACTACCGTATCGGATTGACCTTCTGAGTCAGTAGTCGTCAACGAAACCTCATAACTGCCCGTTGCTGGGAATATGTGGACAGGATTTACATCTACCGATGTGCTGCCATCACCAAAGTCCCAAAGGTAGCTTACGATGTCATTATTTACATCAGTACTTTCATTTGTAAAGGTCGCTTGTAAACCATCGGATTCATAACTGAAGGCTGCAACTGGTGGCGCTATTGCAACTTCTCCGACACCAGTAATGGTTAATTCCCAACTGTTAAGTGTGCCGTTGTCGCCGTTATAAATGTCTAAGACATTCAAGGTCCAGTCACCAGTAGCTACTTCACCATCAAATGCACTAGATTCGAAGCTCTCTACAATGTCATCTTCACTGCCGCCGGTATTGGCAGTCAATACAGTAGATGTTCCTGCAGGCGAGGTGAGTGTTAGGACTAAATCTCCTCTATAGGTGTGGCTGATATTCACAAACGTACTGGTGCCAAACACTGTCAATGGATCTGCAATAGTTATAACAGAATCAATACCAATATCATCTGGATCTTCTTCGTTAGGAAGAGTTGGTATGGAAGTGTTATTACTGTATACGAAATCGTTTAGGCCTTGAGGGAATACAAATAAACCTAAGGTTTTCTCTTTAACAATGTCGCCACTGGTACCAGTTACCGTAAATTCATAATCGCCATAAGGAGTATCGTCTAAGGTGTCAACTGTGAGGGTGAAGGTGTCACCTGGTTCAACAGTGGTAGCCGATAACACACCTAAACCGGAAGTATCAGTAAGAGATAGGCTAACTTCGCCTTCCCAATCAGAAATACTACCGACTTCGAAAGTATATATTGCACTTTCGCCTGCGGTGATTTCTAGATTCACTGGGCTGACACTAAATTTAAAGCCTGGAGTAGGATCTGCATCTAATAGTGCTTGGTGAACATTGAGGCGCTTGCCTGTTACGGTTCGTCCTTGCATGACTGCATTATCGTCACCAGTGGTCATTAACAACTCTTTCATTTCAAGGGCCGTTAAATCAGGATTTAAAGACCACACTAGTGCAGCAGCTCCGGCAACATGTGGCGTGGCCATTGATGTGCCTGAATAACTGGAATATCCATTACCTGGTGTAGTGGATAAAATTGCACTGCCTGGCGCGGCCATATCAACGGAAGTTAAACCATAAGAATAGCCAGAATCGCCATCTGTACGGTTAACACTTGCCACTGCTAGAATATTATCGTTATCATAATTCGAAGGGTAGTGTGGGGTGATATCATTGTCTGTACCATCGTTACCCGCCGCGGCCACAAATAAAATGTCGGCATCACCTGCGGCTGTAATTGAATCTTTTAATGCTTGGCTGAAAGGACCGCCGCCCCAACTATTGTTAAGTGCACGTACGTTTACACCTGCATCTTTAAGAGAAACAAAATAATCGATACACTCAATCGCACCTGCGGTTTCACCAAATCCGTCTGCAGCAAGGAATTTACATCCAGCAATTGACACTTCGTGGTTAACACCAACTACACCAACACCATTATTACCGGTTGCACCAATGGTTCCTGATACGTGTGAACCATGTCCTTGATCATCCATAGGATCAGAATCGCCATTAACCGTATCAATACCATATATATCGTCGACATAGCCATTGCCGTCGTTATCGATACCATCATCGGCGATTTCGCCCGGATTCATCCACATATTATCGGTTAGATCTTCATGTAAATAATCAACACCAGTATCAATAACACCGATTACGATACTGCTATCTCCGGTGGTAATATCCCAAGCCTCAGGGGCATCAATATCAGCATCTTCTATGCCGCCGCTTTGTCCGGTATTATTTAATCCCCACAATGAACCAAAGTCGGGATCGTCTGGAATAAGTGCGGCTTTACTTATAATGTAGTTTGGTTCAGCGTATAAAACGGCTGGGTTAGCCCTAAGTGTTTCGAGTGCGGATTTAACTGATTTACCGGCTAGTTTTAATTTCGCTATTCGACCATTCATTAGATGAGAAAAACGGTCGTCAATTTCATCTCTGTTTAAATCTGTTATACGTGCAGCAACTCCGGCTCTTGCCGATTTCTTTTGGCTCGCAGAAACGCCGTCTTTATAGACAACAATTACTGAATCTGATTTATATGCATGGCTATTTGCAGCATGCACATTTGTAGCAGCCAGCGCTGGTAGCAGCGCCAGTGTGATCGCAGAAAGTTTGGCTTTCATAATTAAAGAATCCTAAATAAACACAAACAAACTTAGCTATTGGCTAAGCGACGGTTACAGATTCTCCAAACAACAAAACAATGAGTCTTACATTTACACAACTCAGTCACATTAACGCTATTCAATATGGCTTTTCCATCAAAAACGGTAAAAATACAACTTTTTTGGTAAGAATATTGGGCGATTTTATAATACTAGTACTAAAGGGTTAGTTTCAAAAAGGTAACTGTCACCTGCCAATTTAAAGCTTATGCATTTTACTAGCACTAAAGTGCTAACAGGCCGATTTGGTCAAGTTTGGAATGCACCTAACTATCTGAATTTTAAAGTAAATATAAATACAACTTTAGGGCTATAGCACTGAGTAGTGAGTTGGGTTTAAAGTCATTCGCAGGTTTCAGAGCCGAAATTGTAGTGTTAAAGGAGTAGTAATAGATGATTGGAAGCCCTATCAATAAGAATCACAGACAATGGAGTGTTCACTCCCTCAAAAATTTGCGATCTGTGTTTTTAGGAAGCGCTTTATTCATTTCATCCTTTGCGTGCTTTTCACAACAAGACTCTCTAGACCTAATAGACTCTCCTCTGACTTTAAGTCTTGCTCGTACCGTCAATTCTAACGCATCGCAAAGCGTGTTAGTGATTGATCAATACGGCGTACACAACACAACACATATAATTCAGGCTGCCAATTCTTCAAATCTCATAAATGTTACACAACATGGTAATGGCAATTATGCTGACATCACACAAATAGGCGTTGGAAACTACGTTGATTTAGTGCAAAGCGGTGATGAAAACTTGCTAGAAGTTGTGCAACAAGGTGATTTTAATTTGGCAAATATAAACCAATTAGGTGAGCAAAGTTTCATTGTTCATCAAATTGGTAACGATATGGTTGTAAACATTACCCAATATAAGAAGTAAAGGTGTTTGCAATTACTCATGGAGAATAAAATGAAGTTTAGAAAAACGACAGTAGCCAGTTCTATTATTTTAGCAGTACTAGCTGGGCAAGTTAGCATTGCTAATGCACAAACCGCAATTAAAGATGATAACCCTTCCGTGCAATCTGATTTCATGATTGCGGCCGTCGGTAATGTCATTAATTTAACCCAATCAGCCCCAGTTGGTAATGCAGTGGGTAATGAAGCTTTGTTAATGCAAGAAGGCGACTTTAATGGCCTTGATGTCACCATAGTGGGTGATGCAAACATGGTCGACGCTGAACAATTTGGTGACGGTAATATCATTTACGGTGTAATCACCGGAGATGAAAATGCTGTAGAACTCTATCAAAATGGCATTGAGAATGACGCTGAAATCGTTATCGAAGGAAGTTTCAATGAAGTAGAAATTTCGCAAATGGGCGATGGTGGTCCATTTGGTTTTATTTTCAATCGTTCAATTAATGATATTACAGGTGATGGTAACCTTTTAGTTGTTGACCAAGGCGATGGTGGTAACTGGGCGAATAACTCTATAACAGGTTTTGATAACGAAGTTGAAATTACTCAAACTGAAGATTGGCAAGAATCATATATTAGAACCCTTGTAGGGGACGGAAACGAAGTTGAGGTATATCAAGGCGGTTATTATAACGTTGCCGATATCGCTGAAATCACAGGTAATGACAATGACGTTAGACTAGAATCTGATGGTGATTATAACCGTATCTACGGCTATGTTTATGGTGACGACAATACTATAGATTTTGAACAATCAGGTGATGATAACTATGCTGAATTGGGTATATTTGAAGGTGATGGTTCAAGTGCAGAAATCACTCAAATGGGTACCCTTAATGAAGCGAATATAGATAATCTTGGAGACAGCAGCGATTACGAGATTACTCAAATTGGTTATGGAAATATTGGTTACACAGGTTCTATAGGCGGATCTAATGACTTTTCGGTCTTCCAAAATGGTGATCTTAACCTTGCCAGCACAGTTAACTTCGACGGTTTCGACAATGAAGTTTCTATTTCGCAGCAAGGTGATGAAAATACGCTGTTAGCCGAAGCTGGTGTTGGCGAAGATGGAGTGAGTGGTTATTACGCAGACGCAAACACAATCAATGCTGAACAAATGGGTAATCAAAATGATGCGGTAATTCGTCTCGGTGGCAGCAATGATAGTCATTTAAATACATTAGATGTTGCCCAATCTGGTGATCTAAACGTGTTGGATTTACTGATTGATGGTTCTGACAATTCTATTGATATATTACAAGAGGGTAATGACAACTGGATCGTTGGTGAGGAAGCATTGGCTATGACAATTACTGGTGACGGTATGAGTCTGTCTATTTCTCAAGTCGGTAATGATAACCTGGTAACTGGCAGTATGAGTGGTACGGGAGGTAGTATTTCCGTCAGTCAAGTAGGTGATTATAATGTTGCCTCAATTACTCAGCTGTAATAGTTAGACTAACAATAGGGGGAATTATCCCCCTATTGTTATGCGCTAAATTACGCTGGTTTTTCTATACAAATACAGTTGATAAATAAAAACGTGGTAACACTTCTGTCAAAAAAAATTGTCACCTTAATAAGCCGAACCTTGTTAATTGTTAGTCTAACAATTTCCAAATCTGGTTACGTCATGGCCGATGACTTCGCCCTAAGTGGTCTATTACTAGACAATACAATCAGTCGCCAAGGTCATGAGTTTGCTAATGAGTTTGGTAAATATTGGCGTGATATCCCCAATACATTTGGCCAAAATGTTCAAATTAAAGAAATTATTGTTCCACAGGCAGGGACAAAATTAACAGTGCAGTTTGATAACAAAACAATTTATCAAACTTATATGGGGCGCAGACAAACCCCAATCAAGCAACGAGTTGAAGTTGCGGTTGTTTTATTAGTCGATGCTTTATCTCGAGCAGGCACGACTCAAGATAACCCTGACCTTGCTGATGATGAATGGTGAAAATATGAAAAAAAATAAAATACTTAATATTACTTTTCTCGTGGGGTTATTCTCCTCACCAATATTAGCGACCGAATTAGTTTACGAACCAATTAATCCAAGTTTCGGCGGCAGTCCATTAAATGGCAGTTACCTGCTAAGTAAAGCAAATGCACAAAATACCCATACCGCATCAAGTAGTGAACGGACATACGCTGAAAGTTTGCAAGATTCGTTAGAACGCGCATATATCAATAGGATCGTGCGGGAAGTTACCGATTTGGCATTCGGTGAGGTGAGTTATGACGAGAATGGTGATCCCATCGAAAGTATTTTTTCTGATGACTCCATTTTTATGAGCGGTGAATTTCAAGTTGAATTAATAACCAGCAATCCCGACAGTATTGTTGTAGAAATTACCAATATAATAACTGATGAGATAACAATCGTCGAAATTCCAAGGTTCGGATAATATGAAGTATTATGTTGTATTAATCGCACTATTATTAACTGGTTGTAGCTCCGTCAAAAATATCATTCCGCCTGGCACTGAACAGGCAATAGTAATCGAAGATTCAGCCACCTTGAAAGAGCTTAAAGGCTTACCTAAACCTTTTGGTTCTATACCCGTTTCCGTTTACGCGTTCAGAGACCAAACAGGGCAATATAAACCAAGCACTGGCGCCAGCTCATTTAGTACCGCTGTTACTCAAGGTGCAACCTCTATTTTAATGCAGGCACTAAGTGAAACGGATTGGTTTTTACCGGTGGAGCGGGAAGGCTTGCAGAATATTTTAACCGAAAGGAAAATCGTAAGGGCGGCGATACAAGGGGATAACAACACAAATGAAAGTACCGAATTACCACCATTAACCACGGCTAAAATTATCATTGAGGGAGGAATAATTAGTTATGACTCTAACATTAAGACTGGTGGGTTTGGCGCGGAGTATTTTGGGATTAATGCGTCTGAATTATTTAGAGAAGATCAAATCTCCGTTTACATGAGGGCGATTGATGTTCGCACAGGACAAGTCTTAGTGTCAGTATCAACAAGTAAAAAAGTACTCAGCAAAGAGATTCGAGCTGGTCTATTCCGTTATATCAGTTATAAACGTTTAGCGGAAATTGAAGCAGGTTATACTACCAATGAACCTATGTTTACCTGTGTTCAACAAAGCATTGAAAAGGCAATTTCTGAGTTGGTGTTAAAAGGCATTGATAAAGGGGTTTGGAAAGCGCGAGCCTAGTTATTCATATCTTAAATTTGCGGGCCGCCGCCCGTTAAAGTTAAATGAACAAATGAAACAGCCTAGCAGGCTGTTTCTGTTGTTTGCCTAGACCAAGTAATTAGCTCCACTCTGTTTCTGCAATTAGTTTTTCTAAAAATACTATAAATGTGAGTTTTCACTGTATTGACGCTTATGTGAAGTTGGTCAGCTATTTCTTGGTTTTGAGCACCTTGGCTTATGTATTTGACAATAGTTTGTTCGCGTTTGGTTAATGACTGCTGCCAGAAACCTGTTTGACTTCTATCGACTATTTCATTGGAAAAATTGGCATCATTTAACATTTCGTTAATTAACAACTCTAGCGCATTTCTGCGAAACCATTTCCTGTCTTGTTTAATGGTGTTAATGCCTTTTATGACATTTTCTAATTTGTCGTCAGCGTAAAATATACCGGTGACCCCTTGCTTGATGGCAGCAATTTCGAAGTCCAAATTATTCGTTGAATTAAAGAAAATAATTTTGATTAGGTTTTTATATTTTAGAACCGGAACTTGCTGAATTGAACTTTTGTTAATTGACTTACAATCAACAAATATAACGTCGAAGGACGCAATATAATCAGATTTGGGGCAAAAGCTACCAACCTGCAAGTCAAAACCACATGCATCAACGAGGTCTAAAAAATGGTTTAATTTACAATGCCGTTTTTTGCTAATATCGTCTTTTTGTGGAGAAATTACAAACGCTCTATTTCCTTGCATAACCCAGAGTCCTTTTTGAGAGTTTACTCTCTTTTTATTATGACACTTTACGGTAGTGTAACGATTAGAATACATACAAGGGCTCAGAAGCGCAAGAATTCTCGGTAAAAAATATATACCTACGTTTGTTTGAATTTTGTACAAAACGGAATTGTTAAAATAAAGTAAATTAAATTAGTTACTTAGCTACTCGTTCGCTTTCTATTCGTTTTCATTAGTAAAAAATTAGACTAATCCAAGGGCTATTTACAAGCCCTTAAATTTGCGCATTTTGTCGAATAAGATTGTGGTAAACGTTGTGTAAACTATCTAATTCTGCACGATTGATAGTGTCATTTTGCATTAATACTTGGATGGTCCTATCTAGCTGATAAAGAGACTGGCGTAAGCTCACGTCAGCTACCATACTTTGTATCCAAGTGATTGCTGCTAGCCTCACACCTTTCGTTACCTGCGTCACTTTATGTAAACTGCTTGAGGGATATAACACCGCATCACCAGCTTGTAATTTCACTGCTTGTTCACCGAACTCGGTTGTAATGATTAATTCGCCACCTTCATATTCTTTGGGGTCACTTAAGAATAACGTCATCGACAAATCACTGCGCATCACTGTTTGACTGTTTGGGATCCGCATAATGGCAGCATCAACATGAAAACCGTATTGTTGTTGCCTCTCATAACGATTAAAACAAGGCGGGAAAATATGTTGGGGAAGGGCAGCAGAAACCAATTCTGGGGTTTCGCCCATGCGCGCTAAGAGGCTATTAACCAATTGGCGCACATTTGCATCTTCGGGATCTGCTTGGGTGTTGTGTTTTACTGAACTTGCCATTCCTTTAGCTGTAGTTCCGCCGTCTTGCCAGTGCAATTCATTTAGCACTTGACGGTAAACATTCACCTCACCTTGAGATAGAAGTTGTTCAATCACAACCATTGTTATTTCCTTCTTAATTAAAATTCGTAGGTTAAACCAGCACGAACGCTTCTGCCGTCACCAATATACATGAAAGAACCTGAGCGGTATGCTGCTGTCCAGTACTCTTCATCCAGTAGATTACCCACATTTAAACGTAACGTCAGATCTTCAGAAACGTAGTAGTTAGCAAACAAATTAACCACACTGTAGGATGGCACTACTATTGAGTAAGCTCCTATGTCATCATCGTAGCCAGCTGCTGTGTCTGGTTGTCCACCATACATTTCACTTTTGTAGGTGTAATCTCCACCCACTACGAAACTCTCTGTAGGCTGATAACGCAATTGCACGTAATAACTGTTATCCGCAAAGTTACTCAAAGCGCGACCAATATTCTCGTCATTAAATGATTCCAAGACTTCTGAATCCATAAATGCCGCACTAAATTGAACGCTAAGTTGCTCAGTAATCTCACCCGTTAAGCCAAACTCTATCCCTTTTACTCGGTTTTTCCCTGTATTTAACGAACCTAGACTGGAATAAGCATCGCCTACACTTTCCATTACGTCACTTTTGGTTATCTGAAAAATGGCGGCTGTAGCTAACAATTCATCATCCATAAATTGCCATTTTGTACCCACTTCAATATTTTCAATTCGTTCAGGGTCGGATTGTTGCGCTTGATCTGGTGTGCCGCAAAGGCCACCATATCCGCAGTTGGCCCCTAAATCGGATTCACCACCGTTAATATTGGTAGCAGTGCTGTATGTAGAATAAAAATTAATGTCTTCATCCAGTTGATAAACCAAACCGATATGTCCGTTAGTTAGATCATCCGAATAGGCAAATAGTTGTTCTCCGCTGCGGCTGTTTGTATCGTTACTATAGTCAAAGCTATCTTGGCGTAGACCTATAAACAGTTCCCATTGTTTATTAAGTTCAATGTTATCCATTACGTAAAACGCTGTGGTTTGTATGTCGAACACTGCATCTGAGTCACCTTCAACATAGCTACGATTCATTAAGTTACTCACATCGCTGACCACGTTTCCATTTCCGTCCAGCGCGCAATATCCGCTGCTGACGCCATTTCGACCATTCACTAAGCAATTACCTTCGTTACCGTAGGTAATATTATAAACACCGTTGTCCACTGACTCATCTGAATACTCAAATCCGAACACGACTTTGTGATTTACGCCTAATAATTTAGTGTTCCAAAATAGATTAAATTGACTGGCAACATAATCGACTTCTTGATTACCTTGGTGCGTACTTAAGGTAATAGTGTCTGCATTAGGCGCTTCAGGATCTGTTTCGTCTCGTGTGCTGCCGCTAGCGCCAGTCGTTAGGTAGCCATTCTCGGTTTTACCTACACGAGTGGCATTATAAATACGCCATTGGTCATTAATTTCGTAGTTTGTGAATAATGTTAGCGCGTATACTTCACTATCTAAAAAGTCTTCTGATTGAGCGTAAACTGGAATATCGGAAACTGGCTCTCTAGCCACTCTATCAAAATAACTGCCGAGATCAGGTACGTCTTCCGCCTGCATATAATAGGCGTCTGCACTGAAAGACAATTTGTCAGTAGGCAAGTAAGTCGTTGAAAGTAATAAACCTTCGCGATTTCTCACGATACCTTCGCGGCCAGGTGCATCTTCATAAGCATCTAAACCGTTAATCCGAAACGCTAAATTCTCAGAAACAGCCATATTAGTATCGATAGTAATTCGATGATATTCATCCGTTCCTATTGCAGCATCTACACGGCCAAAATTATATGAAGGATCTGCTTTTTTAGTAATACTATTAACCGCACCACCTGAAGAACCGCGTCCAGCAAACGTAGCGCTGGGGCCTTTAGTGATTTCAATTTGGTCGGTAGCAAAACTTTCACGGGTGGTCATTCCAGGATCGCGTAATCCGTCAACGAATACATCACTGCGAGCTTCATGTCCACGAATTACATACCTATCCCCAAAGGCATTACCATTTTCGCCTGTACCTAAGGTAACTCCTGATTGGGTTGACAGTATTTGCTCTAGATCAGTGCGACCGGACTCTAAAATTTGGTCTTTTGTTAATACCGTTATGGTTTGTGGGGTATCGGCGAGATCAATGACTCTTCGTACGTCACCTGACTTTTTCACATTATAAATAGAGTGACGAACACCGTGTACTTTAATTTTTTCTAAAGATTCAGCTTCTTTTGCACATTCAACTTCACTTTTCCCTTCAATTTTACAAGTGTCAGTGTCTTCAGCATAAACGAGAGTTGAACCGAATGTTAACGCGGCCATTAGAGCACTTGATCCCAAGCGTCTTTTGTCTATTGCAGCTAATGGTTTTATCTTCGATTTAAGTTGGGATGTGTCGCGCATTAATATTCCTTAGTTGTTTTGAGAAAATGATGTGTTTTTTTATTCTAAAACAAATAAACATGCTAATGCAAATGATATCTATTAACGTTTAGATTTATGTGGGTTGGGGAGGAATGATAATTCATCAGCTGAAATTAGTGTTGTAGTAATCACAATAAAGTAGGGCTTTTATCAATCGAACAGAGATGTCAACGGCCAATAGTTTATAATTAATTTAGGCAACAATTCGCTGGTTTATTTTACGGTTGGAATACCTGTATTTCCAAGTGGTTGGTCCTGCTTGATGGTTTCAACATATCGTAGAAGTTATGTTAGGATTCACACACCAAGTGATTAAATCTGCTTTTTTCTTCAATCCCCTGGAGTTTAATGACGATGCACGGGCCTTTCCATCGGAAACTGCGAGACATGATGTCCCGCGAAGAATCGATTGCCGTTATCTAACAACCTTGGTTTCATAACACCATTTAAGTAAAGATGATGCTGCGTAATTGGCAGTAGATTTAACATACAACCTAGCTACAAAGCTTACACATTATAAGGCTAATTTGATGTCAGGATTAGATCGACAAGTATTACGTTCTTTACCTAAAGAGATTCGTCAACCAGAATATGACCTGGAAACAACTGCGCGCGGTATTGTGCATTTAGGCCCAGGAGCATTTCATCGAGCTCATCAAGCTGTTTACACTGATTTAGCTATGTCTGCGCAAGGCGGAAACTGGAAAATTGATGGGGTATCGTTACGTAGTAAAGATCTACGAGATAAGTTGAAATATCAAGATAACCTATATTCACTGATGGTGTTGGACGACTCACCTTATGTCCAGATTATAGGGGCCTTTAATCAAATTTTTGTTTTGGGTGAGCAGCGTAAGCAAGTGATGGATGCTATGACCGATCCCAATACGCATATTATTTCGTTAACCGTTACAGAAAAAGGCTATTGCCTGAGCAATAAGGGCGAACTTGATTGGCAGAATACCGATATCAACCATGATTTGGCTAACCCCGAAGCACCTATTTCAGCGATCGGTTTGTTAGTCGCAGCATTAAAGGTACGTTTTGCCCAACAAAATGCACAACTGACCATTATAAGTTGCGACAATGTATCTGATAATGGTGATAAGCTGGCCAAAGCGGTGATGACTTTTGCTGCAGAGGTTTCAACACCATTAGCTAACTGGATAGCGCAAAATATTTGTTTTCCCAACACTATGGTAGACAGTATTACACCTGCCACAAATGACGAACTAAGAGCAACAACCAAAGGTAAAATCGGCGTTGAGGACGCATGGCCAATACAGCGTGAGTCCTTTAGCCAATGGGTAGTTGAAGATAAGTTCAGTGGACCTCGACCAGCTTGGGACAAGGTGGGTGTGACATTTACTGACGATGTTCACAAGTACGAAAGAGCAAAGCTACGGGTATTAAACGGTACGCATTCGACTCTAGCTTACCTTGGAACTCTGTGCGGACTGGAAACCGTTTATTCGGCGATTTGTATAGCGCCAATAGAACAGTTTATTAGAAAATTACTTTCCCAAGAGATATTACCTTCAATAGGTAACTCTGATGCTATGGATTTAGATCAGTATGCAGACGATATTATCAATCGTTATCATAATAAACATATTCGTCATCTGCTGGCACAGATAGCGTGGGATGGTTCGCAAAAACTACCTTTTCGAATTCTCAATGCAATTCGAGACAACATCAAAGAAGAAAGAAGCATATTATTACTATGTGTTCCTATCGCAGCTTGGTGTTTATTTGTTGGAAAACGTTACAAAGAGCAACAAGAGTTAGTTGATCCAATCGCTGAGACTTTACTTGCATTAGCACAGAAGCACGCTGACTTTCCGCTACAACTAGCCGATGCAATTATGGATTTGACCTCGGTATTTGATGATCTTACAACTAATGAGGAGTTTAGAAGCATAGTCAAACGTCACGTTTTGTCGCTGTCCTCAATTAATCAACATAACTTAAATGTTTGTTTAAGTGACTTGGCATGATGAGATTAGGTTTATGTAGTGAGATAATGGTTATTGAATAATAACCGTGCAAAATTTAAATAGCCTAGGGTTGCAGATATCTAATTTTTATCGCCGATTAGAATGATGTTTAAGTAACCCATTATATTCTTTACCTTGCATGTCAAGGCGTACGTCCGTATACTATGCCCATCTTTTGAGACGGGCTCCCTCTGAATTGGATAGTAACGTCTCGATTAGTTGGTTTAACTAGCTAAGAAACTGCAAGAAAAGACATTGATTTTTCTAAGATTACCTTATTGGTGAGTCGATTCTTGCGACCACTTATTCGACGGTCCGCACAACTTCTGTTTAGCGTCTCGCGCTCAGTTTGTTAAGCAGTCCATTAAAGTTGGATAGTGGGTTAGGGTCCAGAAACAAAAAGCCCCGCTTGTACGGGGCTTTTTGTTGTTATTATTGGTTTACTTTATCTGGGCTTTTCGCCCTTTTTTCGTATTTGGAGCTTTATTTTTGTCACAACTTGAACAAAAACTGACGGACATGTTAGTTGCACCAGTGGAAGCCATTGGCTTTGAGCTCGTGGGAATTGAATTTGTTCGTGCAGGAAAACACTCAACATTGCGTGTTTATATCGATCATCCAGATGGTATTACAGTAGATAATTGTGCTGACGTAAGTTTACAAGTTAGCGCAGTGTTAGATGTGGAAGATCCCATCACTACTGAATACAATTTGGAAGTGTCGTCTCCTGGCATGGATAGACCGCTTTTTAAAGAAGCACATTATCAGCAGTGTATTGGAGAGGTTGTGACAGTACGCTTACGTATGCCAATGAACGATAGAAGAAACTTTAAAGGTACATTGTTGAGTGTCGACAATGGAAATTTAACGGTAGAAGTTGATGGTCAAGAATACGTTTTAGCCGTGGCAAATATCGAAAAAGGTAATTTGGTTCCAACATTTTAAGAAAGATTCATATTAGCGCTTTCTTAGGGAAGCAATCAGTGAGGCAACGATGAATAAAGAAATTTTGTTAGTGGCGGAAGCCGTTTCAAATGAAAAGCAGGTTCCCAAAGAGAAGATCTTTGAGGCATTAGAATATGCTATTGCCAGCGCTACTAAAAAGAAAAATGAAGGCGAAATTGAAGTACGAGTTAACATCGACCGTGAAACTGGTGATTTTGATACTTTTCGTCGCTGGTTAGTTATTCCTGATGATCAGGTACAAGAAAACCCGTATGCAGAAATTACGTTCTCTGCAGCCCAAGTAGATGAACCTGAAATTCAATTGGGTGAGTTTATAGAAGACCAAATTGAGTCTATTAAATTTGACCGTATCACTACTCAAACCGCCAAACAGGTAATCGTGCAAAAAGTACGGGAAGCCGAACGTGCACAAATGATCGCTGAATACGAAGACCGTGTGGGTGATTTGGTTACTGGTACAGTGAAAAAAGTCAATCGCGACAATGTAATTGTCGATTTAGGTAATAACGCTGAAGGCGTTATTTATCGTGACGATATGTTACCTCGTGAAACTTTCCGTCCGGGTGACCGAGTACGTGGATTGTTATACGTAATTCGTCCTGAAGCTCGTGGAGCACAGTTGTTTATTAGCCGAACTCACCCAGATATGTTGGTTGAGTTGTTCCGTATAGAAGTGCCTGAGATTGCAGAAGAGACTTTAGAAATTAAAGCTGCTGCTCGTGATCCAGGTTCACGGGCTAAAATTGCGGTGAAAACTAACGACAAACGTTTAGACCCTGTTGGTGCTTGCGTAGGAATGCGTGGATCTCGGGTTCAAGCGGTTTCTGGTGAACTTGGTGGTGAACGTGTTGACATCGTATTATGGGATGAAAATCCAGCTCAATTCGTAATCAACGCAATGGCACCTGCTGAAGTGGCTTCAATCGTTGTTGACGAAGATGCGGGCTCCATGGATGTGGCTGTTGAAGCCGACAACCTAGCGCAGGCAATTGGTCGTAGCGGTCAAAACGTACGTTTAGCCAGTCAGTTAACGGGATGGACATTAAATGTCATGACCGTTGAAGACCTGAACTCTAAGCACGAAGAAGAGAACTCAAAAGTATTAGGGGTATTTATTAATAGCCTTGATATTGATGAAGATTTCGCCGCTGTTTTAGTGGATGAAGGCTTCACAACTGTAGAAGAAATTGCGTATGTTCCTGCTAATGAATTACTAGCCATCGAAGGTTTCGATGAAGATATGGTTGAGGAACTTCGTGGTAGAGCGAGAGCTGCACTGACTACCCAAGCATTGGCAAATGAAGAGTCATTAGAAGCTTCTGAGCCAAAAGAAGAATTGCTAAACCTCGAAGGTATGGAGCGCCATGTGGCCTACGTACTAGCAAGTCGAGGAATTACAGACCTTGAAGGCCTAGCCGAACAAGGTACTGATGAAATAAGTGATATAGAAGAACTAGACGAAGAAAAAGCCGGACAGCTAATAATGGCTGCACGTAACATCGTTTGGTTTAGTGAAGAATAAGTAAGATCAACAAGAGGAATACAGCTATATGGCAGAAGTCTCCATCGAAAAACTAGCCACCGACATAGGAACTCAAGTTGATCGCTTAGTTCAGCAGTTTGCAGACGCAGGTTTGACTAAAAAAGTAGGTGATATGATCACTGAAGATGAAAAGCGTCAATTGCTTGATCATTTGAGCAAATCTCACGGTGGCAATGGTTCTGAAGGACCAAAGCGCATGACCTTGCAACGCAAGACTACCAGTACGTTAAGTGTAGGTAAGTCGAAAGCTGTTAAAGTTGAAGTGCGTAAAAAGCGCACATACGTTAAACGTACTGATGTTGAAGAAGCGCGTTTAGCCGAAGAAGAAGCTAAGCGTAAAGCGCAAGAAGCGCAGGAAAAACTTGAAGCAGAGCGTAAAGCTGCAGAAGAAGCGAAAAAAGCCGCTGAAGAAAAAGCAATCAAAGCCGCAGAAGCTAAAGCTAAAGCGGAAGCTGAGAAAGCGGCAAGAATAGAACAAGCGAAAAAGGATGCTGCTGCTCGTCAAAAAGAAGAAGTGCAGTTATCACCGGAAGAAAAAGCAGCGCAAGAAGAAGCAAGACTTGAAGCTGAACGCATTCGTAAACTTCAGGAAGACGAAGCTCAGCGCAAACTTGAAGAAGATGCGAAAAAAGCGGCTGAAGAAGCAAAACGCTTAGCAGAAGAAAATGAGCGTCGTTGGAAAGAAGAAGAAGAGCGTCGTAAAAAGCAGGAAGCTGAAGAAGTGCATTTGCACTCTAACCGTTACGCTCAAGAAGCTGAAGATGAAGAAGATGCGCAAGTCGAGCGCGGTTCTCGTCGTCGTAAAAAATCGAAAAAGAATGCTGGCGCCGATCTTAAGCACGGCTTTAATAAACCAGCGCAACCTGTAGAACGTATTGTTCGTATTGGTGAAACTATCAATGTTGGCGAACTTGCCAGCAAGATGGCCGTTAAAGCCACAGAAGTTATCAAAGCGATGATGAAAATGGGTGAGATGGTTACCATCAACCAAGTATTAGACCAAGACACTGCTGTACTAGTAGTTGAAGAAATGGGTCATAAATACGAGTTGGTGAATGACAACGCATTAGAAGATGAATTGTTAGCTGGTAAGGCTTCTGGCGATAAAGAAAACAGAGCGCCAGTGGTGACTATTATGGGCCACGTTGATCACGGTAAAACGTCTTTGTTGGATTATATCCGCAGAGCTAAAGTAGCCGATGGTGAAGCGGGTGGAATTACCCAGCACATTGGTGCCTACAGTGTTGAAACAGATAATGGTCGTATTGCATTTTTAGATACTCCTGGTCACGCCGCGTTTACCGCAATGCGTGCTCGTGGAGCAGTCGCAACAGATATCGTTATCTTGGTTGTTGCCGCAGACGATGGCGTAATGCCACAAACAAAAGAAGCTGTTCAGCATGCCAAAGCTGCTGGCGTACCTTTGATTGTTGCGGTTAACAAAATGGATAAAGAAGCAGCCGACCCAGATCGTGTTAAGACTGAATTATCGCAACTTGAAGTTATTTCAGAAGAATGGGGTGGTGAACACCAATTCGTAAACGTATCTGCGAAAACAGGTATGGGCATCGATGAGCTTCTAGAAGCGATTTCGTTGCAAGCTGAACTACTAGATTTACAAGCCGTACCAACAGGCCCAGCAAAGGGTATCGTGATTGAATCTCGCCTTGATAAAGGTCGTGGACCAGTTGCCTCTGTGCTTGTACAAGAAGGTGAGTTAAAAGCGGGTGATATCTTGCTTTGTGGTATTGAATACGGTCGAGTTCGTGCGATGCGCGACGAAAATGGTCATGAAGTAACGGTTGCCGGTCCTTCAACTCCAGTAGAAGTGCTAGGTTTGTCTGGTGTTCCTATTGCAGGTGAAGATGCCTTAGTTGTGCAAGATGAGCGTAAAGCTCGTGAAGTTGCAAGTAAGCGTCACACTAAGCAACGTGATTTGAAATTAGCTAAACAACAAAAAGCTAAACTTGAAAACATGTTTGCCAATATGGAAGCTGGTGATGTTAGCGAACTTAATGTTGTATTAAAAGCTGACGTTCAGGGTTCTGTAGAAGCAATTTCAGAATCGTTAACTAAACTATCTACTGATGAAGTAAAAGTCATTATTGTAGGTAGCGGTGTTGGTGGTATTACTGAAACTGATGCTAGTTTAGCTGCAGCCTCAAGCGCCATTGTGGTTGGCTTTAACGTTCGTGCCGATGCTACTGCAAGACGTATTATTGAAGCTGAAGAAATCGACTTACGCTACTACAGTGTTATTTATGACCTGATAGATGAAGTTAAACAAGCAATGAGCGGTATGCTTGCGCCTGAGTTCAAACAACAAATTATTGGTTTGGCTGAAGTACGTGATGTATTTAAATCACCGAAAATTGGTGCAATCGCTGGTTGTATGGTAACTGAAGGTAACATTAAACGTAGTGCGCCTATCCGTGTGCTTCGTGAAAACGTGGTTATCTATGAAGGTGAACTTGAATCACTTCGCCGCTTCAAAGACGACGTACAAGAAGTACGTAACGGTATGGAATGCGGTATCGGCGTGAAGAACTACAACGATGTTAAGGTCGGTGACCAAATCGAAGTATTCGAAACCGTAGAAGTAAAACGCGAAATTTAACCCTCGCGTTTCAATTTAATTTAAAACGGGGGCTTAAGCCTCCGTTTTTGACTGGAATTTAGGAGTGTCAGTATGGCTAGAGAATTTTCCCGCACTGAACGAGTTGGACAGCAAATCCACAAAGAAGTGGCCAGCATTTTCCAAAACGAATTTAAAAATCGTGACCCACGTTTAGGCATGGTGACTGTGTCTGGCGTTGATGTCTCTCGAGATTTAGCCCATGCAAAAGTCTATGTGACATTTTTTGAGACTGATGAAGAAAAACTGAAGTTATTCAATCAAATAATGGAAGATAACAAAGGCTTTATTCGTACTTTGTTAGCCAAGCGTATGCGTATGCGTGCGGTACCTGCATTGAAGTTTTATCAAGATACTTCAATTACTGAAGGTATTCGTATTTCGACTTTAGTGTCACAAACATTAAATGACGATAAAGAGCGCGCGTTGAAAGCAGGTCGTGACTTAGATAAAGAAGATCAGGAAACGGACGAAAATAATTAATGGCTAGAAAGCGTAAAGGTCGTGGGATTGACGGCATGTTATTGCTCGATAAACCCTTGGGATTATCTTCCAATGATGCTCTTCAGAAGGTTAAACGGTGTTTCAATGCTGCAAAAGCTGGGCATACCGGCGCGTTAGATCCCTTGGCAACAGGCATGTTGCCTATTTGTTTGGGGGAGGCTACTAAGTTTTCTCAGTTTCTACTTGATGCCGATAAAACCTATTCAGTAACGGCAACATTAGGAGTACGTACTACAACTTCTGATGCAGATGGTGAGGTTGTTGAAAGTAAACCTGTAGAGGTCACTAATGGGCAAATTGAAGAGGCCTGTTTGAGCTTTGTTGGTACATCTGATCAAGTACCTTCGATGTTTTCTGCTTTAAAGTATCAAGGTAAACCCCTTTACTCTTATGCAAGACAGGGTATTGAAGTACCCAGAGAAGCACGCAAAATCACTATCTATTCTTTGCAAATCGAAAAGATTGAAGACAATAAAGTCGATATGATAGTGCACTGTAGTAAAGGCACTTATATTCGATCTTTGGTGGACGATATTGGGCAACTATTAGGTTGTGGCGCATTTGTAAGCCGTTTACACCGCTCTAATGTGGCCGATTACCCGGCAGATAAAGTTATTACTTTAGATGAGCTGTTAGCGATACGTCAGAGCATTGATGATAATGAATTAGATATAATGGATGACAGCAGTTTTGTAGCGTTAGATGCATTGTTATTGGCAATGGATTCGCCGGTTAAGGCGTTGCCAGAAGTTGAATTAGAAGCCGAACGAGCAAGTTACTTTTGTAATGGCAATCCAGTTAACGCTAAACAAGCTGTATCTTTTCCACTTGACTCTCAAGTTAGAGTTTATTCAAATGATTTGTTTCTAGGGGTTGGTTTCATTGATGATAATCAACAGATTGCACCTAAACGCTTAGTCGTAAGATAGTTTCCTCTTCGTTAGAATTAAACGTTTATATAAATTAAGACTCAGGAGAGACTGCAAATTTACCGCAGTTTAACCTGAGTTTTTTGTTTTCAGTGGACAATTATTTTTGCTTGATGGGCTGGCTAATCATAACCGCATCGGTAATTCTAAAAGGCGATGGCATTATATTTTCGGCTCTCGGTGTAAATTGCGCCAATTGTTTTGGTAAATCTCGACTGGTTTCCACTAATCGTAATGTTGCTGGAAGCGTTTGTGGGCGATAATCGATCGTTATTTCAATCGGTTGCTGATCCGTCACAACGTAATACATCACAAAATTGTCTCGTTTTCTGCTGTTCTTTATTTCGAATGCTTTATGGTTAATTGCTAAACCAAAAATATCTATAGGTTCATCGCTTATTATTTCAATTGAGTTAATCGGACGATTCGGTTCGACTGTCAATACTAAGTGGATTACATCATTTTCATCTACTGAGCTACTTACGGTTACATTCGAGGGAGGAATATCAAGTGCTGTTGTGGCAGTTACATAATGAGCAGAACGACTCGCTCTAAAGGAGATTAAATCATTTAAAAGGCTTGTGTTGGTGTCGTTTTCGGCGAAGAATTGTTGCACAAAACTGTCTAAATGCAGGTTATAGGAATATAACATGGCGTGTTTTGATTCGGTATCATAAACGTAATTGACACTGCTTGGTTTTTTTCGTTCAACTGAATAGTCTGCGTCCAAATATATACCTACAAAACTAATGAATGCCCCAGCCAAGCAAAACAACTGAACGCTTCGAATACCTTTTACGACAAATAATATTGGCAATAACGTCATCAGTAATAGAGTACTCATAACTGTCGCAATAGCTAAATTCGAAAGCCCTAGACCCACTACAAAAACGGGTATCAAAGGCGATATTATGACTAATCCAGGTAAACTGAAAAGTGTGTAGGTTATTGCTTTTCTATTTGCAGTGGTTCTGTAGCGCAGAATGTTGCCAAAGATTGCAAGAGGAGTAACCGCTAAAATTATAAAAAAACCTGCACCGGTTAGAAAAATGGCTATCAAAATATTGATGCCAATCCACATTGCAATAATCGGTATATACCACTCAACTACCTTTATGCTAAGAAACTTCTTGGTCAATATTTGGTATGTCCAAATATTTAAAGCCATTGTAAGCAAGATTGCGGTAGCTAAAATGTAGTGGCCGCCGTAAGGAAAACCCTGTGGGATGTCATTGAATTGCGGATAAATCCATAACAAACCATGCCAACCGGCTACTCCAATGCAAACGGCAATTAGAAGACTTAAAATGAGTGGAATAGTAGCAATCAATATAGATTTAGCTTTAAGTTGTTTTTTCTTAATTGCAGTTATGGTCATCATCAAAAACACCAAAGCTACTAGAATACTCATGGGCAGTACCCACGAAAATGGATAATCATAAAGTGCAATGTTGGCAAAATTAAAGTACACCACATCTTTTTCTGACTTGAGTTTTTCTAAATCCGCGTTGGAAAAGTAAGGCAGTAGAGCAGATAGATAACTAATTTGGTGATTTAAACTAGACGTATCTAATCGGTCGGGGGTATCTTGGGCTGAATGGTAATCGAAGTGATCATCAATAAACGCAAAATTTACGCCGTTGATGTCTGCTCGTTGTCTAAATACAGTGAGATCTGTGTCATTTGGCAGCATTTTATAGATGCTATACATTAAAGAGTTGGCCGTTGGATAAAAAAGCTTTGCAGCAGCTAATTCTTTAACTAATTTTTTATTTCCATGATTGGTTTCTAGTAACGTAAAGCTTGCGCCACCGGAGCCTCGCGCTTCAAAGTTTAGGATTAAGCCAATTTTATCTGCTATTGGGTGTTCAGTTACAAAACCTAGTGCGCCAAGTAAACCTTGTTCTTCTGCATCGGTAAAAATAATATAAATATCATTACTGTGGGGTAATCCACTTTCTAAAAAAGCTCGGATTGACTCAAGAATAGTCGACACACCACTACCAGCATCACTTGCACCAGGAGAATATCCATTAGCTGAATCGTAATGGGACATTAATGCTAAACCTTTATTTCCCCCAGGCTGGGTTGTGGCCGGAATCTTCGCGATAATGTTTGCCACGTTTGATGCAACGAAATATTTTGACGACAGTGCTAACGTAGTTTGCACTTCGACCTCTAAATCAAGCTCTTCTAACTCATTAACAATATATTCTCGTACGTTGGTGTGCTCAATTGAACCTGTGAAATGGGGATATTCCGCTATTTTTGATAGGTGGGTCCGTATATTGGATGCGGATATATCCACACTGCCCATTTTGTATTGGGCATCATCGGAAGGCATCTGAGCATTCCATGTAAGAACTACAGTGAATACAATTGCCATAATCACTAGGAAACTTATCAGTCTTGAAGCGTTCTTTTCGTAATTTGGCATGACATTCCTTTGTAGTGTTTGCCGCACAACTTGTGCGACTTATGCAGAACTCATAATCCTTAGCTTAATGTAAAACAAAAAAGATACAAACTTCCATGCAACAATTAAAAATACCGGAAGATATTCCTGCAATCCGTATTTATACGTAATTTACCTTGATAAAAATGCCGGCATCGCTATAATACGCGCTCTTTCGACTCCGCTGAATTAGTGATCGGCGAGTCTTTATTTAATTTGGAGAAAAATATGTCACTAACTACTCAAGAAACTGCACAAATCATTGCTGACTTTGGTGTTAAAGAAGGCGATACAGGTTCACCTGAAGTACAAGTTGCTTTATTGACAAACAACATCAATAAATTGCAAGGTCACTTTGCTGATCATAAGAAAGACCACCACTCTCGTCGTGGTTTGTTACGTATGGTTAGTCAACGTCGTAAGTTACTTGATTACCTTAAAGGTAAAAACGTAGAGCGTTATCAAGATCTTATCAAACGTTTAGGTCTACGTCGTTAATTCGATTAGATACTACAGAAAGGCGCTTGAAAGCGCCTTTTTTGATCCAGCTTGAAAAATTAGCTATTGTTTTTTACTTTCCAATTGACTGAAAAATTCCTCTCGCTCGCTTTCCGACAAAATACCTACAAAAGGGGAGTGGCGTCGTAATTTATTCATTTGTTCATTTACAGTACAAAGCTGCGAAACCAAACTGGGCATGTTATTTTTAAGTTCCAGTATTGACCACCAATCTAAATATACTCCGCGATAAATTAATCCTGCCTTAAATCGTGATTCTAGCTTTTCTTCAACCAATTGAATCAACTCGGGGAATTGCAATAGTTTTTCGCCAATACGCTGGTGAATGGCCAATAAATTATCATCAATGGCGCTAGGTTGTTTGCTACCACTTCTGCCTGTTCTCATGGGAAACTCTCGAATCGAATTGATTTCAACTACTGGTTTTCATCTAATAAAGGTGCAAGCATAGACTCTAATCCGTTGAGTTTTATTTCATACATCAAAGCCAATTGCTCCCCCAGTTTTCCTTCTGGAAATCCTTTTTGGTGAAACCACACCAAATAAGGCTCAGGTAAGTGCAGCAGTTTTCGTCCTGCGTATTTACCAAATGGCATTGTTTGGTTTACTGCTTGTTTTATAACTGTTGGATCAAACATTAGGGCGCTTCATTCTAATCGTGGTGTTCTGAGTTTTGCTGAGTATCCCAAAGCTTCTTATATAAGCCATTTTGGTTTAAAAGCTCGGAATGTGTACCTTGTTCTACTACAGCTCCATTATCAACCACTACAATTTTATCTGCGTCAATAATGGTTGAAAGACGATGGGCAATCACGACACTTGTGTGTCCCTGAGAGACTTCTTTGATGGCGTCTAAGATTGCTTTTTCTGACTGACTGTCTAATGATGAAGTGGCTTCGTCAAAGACTAGAATAGGTGGTTTTTTAAGTATAGTTCTAGCGATTGCTACCCGCTGTTTTTCGCCACCAGATAGTTTAAGTCCACGCTCACCTACTTGGGTCTCAGCACCTTTGGGTAAGCTGTCTACAAATTTTCTTAAATGGGCTAAATCAATGGCTTGTTGAACTTCGTCATCTGAGGCTGTCGGTCGACCGTATCGCACGTTTTCAAATATGCTGTCGTTAAATAAAACGGTATCTTGCGGCACTATACCAATGGCTTTTCTCAAGGACTGTTGTGACACTTGACTGATATCTTGATTATCAATCAGTATTTTTCCCGTTGTTACATCGTAGAAACGAAACAATAGTTTAACTATCGTTGATTTTCCTGCACCGCTTTCACCCACAACGGCGATTTTTTTCCCTGCATCTATACTGAATGATAAATTATTCAGTATAGGACGATCATTGTTATAACAAAACCCAACGTTGGAAAAGGTTATTTGTGCTCCTGATACCTTTAAATCATTGTCTTTATGATTATTTTTAACTTCGGGGGACTTTCCAAGCAGAGCAAATAAATTTTCGATATTTGCCAGTGAGCCTCTAATTTCACGGTACACAAATCCCAAAAAATTTAACGGCATAAATATCTGCATAGTGAATGCGTTTATTAGAACAAAGTCACCAATTGTCATAACGCCATCTGCAACACCATATGCAGCCATTGCCATCATGGCTGTCATTGCGATGGCAATGATCAATGCCTGTCCACCATTTAATGCAAACAGTGATAATCTATTTTTACGTCTGGCACTTTCCCAACCGGCTAAGTCCTTATCATATCGCTCAGCTTCATATGCTTCGTTGTTGAAATATTTTACCGTTTCATAATTCAGCAGGCTATCAATGGCTCGTGTATTGGTGCTGGAATCAGCAAGGTTCACTTCACGAACATATTTGGTGCGCCAGTCAGTGGCTTTCATGGAAAATATCACGTAGAACACTACTGACAATAGAATGACTATGGCGAAGTTAAAGCCGTAATTATAGAACAACAAACCTACCACCATGGCTATTTCTATTAGCGTTGGCCCAATATTGAATACCATAAAGCGCATTAGGAAACTTATTCCGCTAGTGCCTCTTTCTATGTCTCTGGTGAGTCCGCCTGTTTGCCTATTGAGGTGAAAATCTAAGTCGAGGCTATGCAGATGCTCAAACACACGTAAACCGACTCTGCGCATCGCTCTTTCTGTAACTCTGCCAAAAAGGGTATCTCTTATTTCACCAAACAAAACGTTGGCAAGGCGCAATGTGCCATAGGCGATGATCAGTGCAATAGGTGCTAGAATTAATTGCTCGGTTTTTGAGTTTAGACTATCCACAGTGTGTTTCAGTACGAAGGGAAGCCCAACACTGGCTACTTTAGCTGCAACTAAACAAAGAAACGCGAGTAAAACTCGTTGTTTAAACTCTAATAAATAAGGCCAAAGTTGTTTGAGGACCAGCCAGTTGACTGGGGTATCGGGATCAATTGGTATTCTTCGTGAACGCATATTGCTGCTGCACAGATAAAATGTGCAGGTAGTTTATCAGAAAAGCTGGTTAACTTAATCCTGGTTTTCTAGCAAACGGCATGAATTTATAGCTTGTTGGTGGTAAATAGAATGCTGGATTAGGCACTCTCGTGCAGCATCTCTCTTACCTTTTGATAACGCTCAAACTGTTCATCATTTAGTTCGCCGTTTTCTATCACCCTAATACAATTATCGATAAGTTTTTGAATCGAAAGGTCAGCTTTATTGGTATTTTCATTCATGGTAATGGCTTGTAGTAAATTTAATGCAATAGCGATATTTTTTGGCATAACCGTAAAGGCTTGTCTGAAAACTCGTAAGGCATCTTCAAGATCCCCCCGTCTGTAGAAAGCGACTGCTGAATTGTTAAGCTCTTTGGGAGTTTGTTTAATAGTGGATCGTTCCAGTTTCTCTTGTCTAACATAGTGTAAAAATAAACTGCCTTGCTTTTCGTCCTTCTTACAACGTTGTTCGATCACATCCATGATGTTGCTTGATTTTTCGTAAAGTCCTAACTCATGAAACGCTTTGGCTTTGTCTAACAGGGCATCCATACTTTCTAATTCCCAGTTTTCTTCTGCAAGCTGATCAAGCAGGGCTTTGGCATTTTCTTTTTCATCTTGTAAATAAAGTAATCGGGCATCAATCACTTTAATTTGGTCATGTAGTTCCGCTTTGGGGAATGCAGACTTGAATTGTTTTACATATTCATTAGCTTGTTTAAGTAAGTTGTAGGTTTCACTTTCATCTGCTGTCATGGCAAAGTCAATACCGGCTCGCGCAACGTTTAGATAGTTTTCTGGCTTATCGTGAATGGAATCTTTAGCAAAGCGTACAATCTTTTTGGCGGCATCAAATTGGGTTTCGTAGTCATGGGTAATGCGCGATAAATCCAAGGCGGTTTTGTGGCGTCTGATGTTTCGAGGTGAGATTTCAGTTGCCATCACAACGCACTCGAGAGCGACATCAAAATCTTTTTGTTTGATATGCAGAGCTGATAATAAATCGTATGCGGCTAATTGCGAATCGGATTTAAAGGCTAATTCGAGGACTAACTTTTCCGCATCATCATCTTCATTGAGTCGAATATGGGCGTTTACTAAGCCTAACTGCGCCCACGTGAACGATTGCACATTGATTATTGCTTGATAAAACTCTTTTGCTTGCTCAAAGTGACCGCAGGCTAATAGTAACTCTCCTTTGGTTTTAAGGGCCAGAGGAAAAAACTCAGCGTTTTTGGGCTCGGATAAAAATAATTCAACTTCAGCCAGTGCTTTGGAAAGCTGACCTTTACCCATAAAACGATAGACTTTTTTTAACGCTCGTTTTCTCACTAACACTTTTGTTAAGCGTCTATCCAAATCATTTACTGTAAAGGGCTTGGCCAGAAAGTCATCGGGTTGCAACTCGACAATGCTGTGAACTAAATCAGAGGTGGTGTCAGCACTGATAAAAATAAATGCGGTGCTTGGTTCTAGCTCGCCATTATGTTTTAGCTGATCGTAAAGGTGATAACCATCGTGATCTTTCTTTAAGTTGTATGAGCAAATTATAAGATCGTAGTGCTCATGCCTGATTTTATTCAATGCATGTTGAGCTCTATCCACATAAGTAATGTTATTAAAGCCGAGTTCTTCTAAGGAATATTTCATATATCCTTTTGCTAAAACTTGATCATCAACGACTAGTACTTTTGTCTCTTTCGATATTTGGGGATTCATAAGCGAGTAAATTTGCAAACAGATGCTTAGGTTATCGTACTTTACGGCAATTTAATAAGGGCTTTTTGTTTTCTTAAGCGAAATCTTTGGAGGTGAATCAAGGAAATAACATGATTTGTTGCAAAAGGATTTAATCACAGAGCAGGGGAGGCAATGCCAATAGATTTCTCAAAGGAGTAATTCAGCAGCTGAACGGCTATGTAAAGCTTGAACTAAGGTACTGTTGATTTAAATTTGTAAATAGAGAAATAGAGAAATAGAGAAATAGAGAAATAGAGAAATAGAGAAATAGAGAAATAGAGAAATAGAGAAATAGAGACATAGAGAAATAGAGAAAGGGTGGTGGACGCTACTGGGCTTGAACCAGTGACCCTCGCCTTGTAAGGGCGATGCTCTCCCAACTGAGCTAAGCGTCCATATTTTCTTTCTTACTGTGCTGAACCAGTGATCCTCGCCATTCTTTTGTAAAAGGCGGTGATGCTTGCTCTTTTTTCAACTGAGCTAAGCGTCCATTTAAACTTTGAAACATTGCAGAAAATTGGTGGACGCTACTGGGCTTGAACCAGTGACCCTCGCCTTGTAAGGGCGATGCTCTCCCAACTGAGCTAAGCGTCCAATTTTCTTTTTTACTGTGCTGAACCAGTGATCCTCGCCATTCTTTTGTAAAAGGCGGTGATGCTTGCTCTTTTTTCAACTGAGCTAAGCGTCCATTTAAACTTTGAAACATTGCAGAAAATTGGTGGACGCTACTGGGCTTGAACCAGTGACCCTCGCCTTGTAAGGGCGATGCTCTCCCAACTGAGCTAAGCGTCCA